>NZ_WSRS01000051.1 GCF_009767945.1 Streptococcus danieliae
GGAGTCGCTATTGGGTTCACCGGTAGCAGGTGCCCTCAGAGGACTTTCACCTCAGATACACGACATGCCCGTCGTACGTCAAAAAACTTGCGATAGAAACCGCAAGTTTTTTGACTATAAAGTCATAGGACCCGATTCTCGATCTAAAATCTGAGTCACAGCTTGACCGCCCAGGTATGTTTGAGCCTGCTCTACAATAAATTGCAGGGCAGCTTCTAAAGCCTCTTCCCTACTTGGATCCAATAACTCAATCACGAGAAAGGCATTCTGACTATCTTGCCGAATCATAGTCCGCTCCCCATCTCGCCAATTAAGGCAGCGACAGACAGCTCCAGCCTCATCCTTATAACACAATTCTCCAGGTAGAGTAGGGCTGTTTTCATCGCTACCGATGAGATAAAAATCATCTCCACCCTCAGTCAAACCAAGCTCTAGGTTTCCCTGAAAACGATCCAAATCCTCTGCTCCACAAGGCAAGGCATAGCGTAGACTAGCCGCATTATAAATATCAACCAGCGGTAAAATAGTTCCCACTGGTTTGCCACTCTTAGCCCGTTTCAAAAGAGCTTCAATACTGGACCGGGCACCTTTTTTCGTCTTAAATTTTTGGAAGGCTTGGCGATAAACTTGAATGACCGGATTTTCCGCAAAGGGTTCCTCTTCTACAAACGACTTGGCCATCTCATTGCTCTCCACTAACAGCGCCTGAAGTTCTCTTGGCGACTCCTCTAGCTGCCGATAATTTTTAAGCAAAACAACCCCAAGCTTTGCATCGGGAAAGAGATCCCAAAAAGATGAATCAACGATAAAATTTGTCATAACTGGCTCCTTCCTAGCACCACAAGGGGAGAAAAAAAAACAGCAATGTAAAAGTATCTTCTAAGACCTAACGATACTTTCAAATGCTGTCACTCGGTGGCACTTCCATTAAATTTAATTTTTTATCATTCTACCACAACTTATGAGTTTTTGCTACTCTCGTAGAAATTCTTCCAAGGCAGGCAAAGCTATTTGATTAAAGTTCGTATCAATCCAGTGCCCTCCTCCCTCGACCGTCACTAGTTGAGAATTGGGAAAGACTTTTAGAGCTTCCAAACTATAGGAATAGGGAACCACATCATCGACAGTTCCATGAATCAGCATCACAGGCGCCGTCACTTTTTTCATTTCCTGCTGGATATCAACCGACATGGCATCCTTGAGATAGATGGAACCTAACTGGGCATTGCGGTGGGTAATCACATCCGGTAAATCTTTCGGTGACTTAACACCTAAACTAGCATAGGTTGCCTCCACATCATCAAAAAGGACAAAGGCCGGGAAAATGAGTGCTAGTTTGTTAATTCGATCGGCATGCTCTGCTGCATAGAGGGTTGCGACAACACCACCCTGGCTCGCCCCTATAAGCGTAACTTGGTCTCCTTGGACAAACTTTTCTTTTGACAACTGATTAACAACAGCTTCTAGATCTGCCTTTTCTGTCAAGACCGACATATTGAGCATATCGGTGCCGCCACTTTTAGAAGCTCGACTACCTCCATAAAAATCAAAACGGTAAACTAGATAACCCTGCCGTGCCAGCTCCTCAGCATAATCTGCATAGTTTTCCAAGGTGTTGTTAAAACCATGAGCAATCACCAGGAGTGGCCGCTTTTCCTGCTTATAGTTGGCATCCGCCGTGATCACACCTACCAAGTTCACCTGGTCCCGTTGAACCTGATAGTCTTCATGAACGATGCTACTAGATTCTTGCAAGGAAAGCTCTGTGTTTTGGGCTTGAACAACCGTTTCTGGGGTTGGACCCTCATAATTTTTACGCATAAAAAACCAAAAACAACTCAAGGCTAATAACAGAATACTAAAAATATAAATCCCTTTACGCATACTTCCTCCTACTTATCCGGTGCCTGACCATCATGGGGATTCCAAAGGCAAGGACCGAGCTGGAAGTCCCTAAAATAAGCCGTAAATGAAGACTCTTCTGGTGAGCAAGCATAGACACCAAACGAAATCTTACTGCTAGCTTGCTCGAGATAGCAAATTCGCATTTGTTGAAACTTCAATCCATCAACAGAATTCTCAATACAAAAATCCTGACCCCGGCGACTCAGACGATAGTACATTTCCTTGGTCTCTACAGGAATTTGAACCGTTGCCCAATCTGAAAAACCATTTCTCGTAACGACAGAGCCGAGGTGTTGAAATTGTTGATTCTCATACTCAACGGAGGCCTTCAGCCAATTCTCAGAGTTCAAATAGACAACAATACCAGCCTGGTCAAAACGTTGCTGACTCTCCGCGAAATCTACTTTGACGATAAAGGAGAAATACTCCCCCGCTGACTCTCTCAAGAACATGGGTGCATTATCATTTACAAAATGGTAATACGTTTTTTGCCACAAATCTGTATGAGGAGCAGTTGTCAAAGAAAGCACATCTGAGCCAACTTCAAACTCCTGGGGAGGATTAATCCAAATAAACTGTGTCAAATCCATAGTTACTACTGCCTCCTAAGATTCAATCACTTTAATGACTTTGGCCGGATTACCAGCGAGAACAACATTATCCCCAAAAGATTTGGTGATAACAGCACCCGCCCCGGCAACAACATTATCGCCCAAGGTAACTCCTGGCAGAACGGTTACGCCGCCACCAGCCCAGAAATTGTCACCAATGGTAATCGGTGCTCCGTATTCCAAACCAGCATTGCGCTCTTCTGGATCCAGGGGATGGAGGGGAGTCAGAAATTGGCAGTTCGGACCAATCATGGCATTTTTACCAATCCGAATGGGACAAACATCCAGCATGGTCAAATTCCAATTGGCATAAAAATTCTCACCAAGATGGATATTAACCCCGTAGTCACACACAAAACGTGGTTTCACAGATAGTTGCTCACCTGTTGAGCCAAACCACTCTTTTAAAATCTCTGCGCCAAGATGGCGGTCTTCTTGTTCATTAAAGGCTTTTTGATAGGCCCTGGAAGAGGTGACTAAGGCCCTTAACTCAGGGTCCGCTGGATTGTAGTACTGTCCCGCTATCATTTTTTCAAATTCAGACATCTGATAATCTCTCCTCAAAATACACTACCACCATTATAGCAAAACCTCACTCCTTTAGTGTAAGAATTGAATGTCAAGGAGGGCTTAGGGTATAATGGTTGCTACAAGGTCGCATCCAACAAAAAATACTAGTCGAAAAGGAACTTTATCATGTCGATTCGTCAAGCAGAAACCAAAGATATCCCAGCCATCCTCAGCCTGCTAGGAGAAATTCTCGCCGTCCACCACCAGGAACGTCCGGATATCTTTAAGGCTAGCGGCAGTAAATATACAAGTCAGGAACTAGACCAAATAATCACAAGGGCTGAACAAATGGTCTTTGTCTATGAAGAAGAGGGGCAGATTCTGGGTCATCTCTTCTGCCAAATCCAGGAGCCCCATGGCAATGTACTCCAACCCATCAAAACTCTCTTCATTGATGACCTCTGTGTGGCTAGCACTGCCCGTGGACGTGGAGTCGGCCAACAATTATTCGCTTTCGCCAAACAATATGCGCGTGACCAGGACTGCTACAATCTGACACTAGATGTCTGGACTGACAACGCTGCAGCTATCCGCTTCTACCAACGCTTAGGACTACAATCACAAAAAATCCGAATGGAGGAAATCTTATGACAGACACGCGCACCATCTACAATTTCACAGTACTAAGGCAAAATCAAGACCTACTTTCCCTGGACCACTTTAAAGGGCAGGTCCTCCTCATTGTCAATACAGCAACCGGTTGCGGGCTAGCCTCTCAGTACCGAGAATTGCAGGCCCTCTACGACCGCTATCAGGATCAGGGCTTTACCATTTTGGATTTTCCCTGCAATCAATTTTTAGGCCAGGCCCCTGGAAGTGACGAGGACATCAACCGCTTTTGTGAACTTAACTACCAAATCACCTTCCCTCGGTTTGCCAAAATTAAGGTCAACGGGAAAGAAGCTGATCCCCTATTTATTTGGCTCAAAGACCAAAAACCCGGACCCTTAGGCAAACGGATTGAATGGAATTTTGCTAAATTTCTCATCGATCGCCAAGGTCAAGTGGTCACACGTTTCGCCTCCAAAACGTCCCCCCTAGCTATAGAGGAAACCCTCCAACAACTCCTATAAAGAAGGTAAAAGTCCTTAGTTGTAAACTTGACTAAGGACTTTTGCTTTTCCCCAAAGGCCAATGGCCTAGAGATTATTTCAGTTTCTGCAGGTTCCGTTTCGCTCCCTTAGCCAAGGCCCCCACCACTGGATGAGGAAGATAAAGCTCATCTAAATAGGCTATATCTTCTTGATTCAACTCCAGTCCAAAGGCTCCTACTAAATCATCTAGATAAGCATCTTTGGTAATACCTAAGACTGGGCTATGCATCCCCTTTTGCCACAGCCAAGCTAGAGCCACTTGACTCCGGCTACGCTCATACTTGGCCGCCAAATCTGCCACACGCGCCACAATTTTCCGATCCTCTGCTTCGGTACCATCGTACTTAGCACGGGCGCTTTGATCCGCCTGACTGCGCGCCGTGTCTGCTGACCAATCCCGCACAATCCGCCCTGCAGCTAATGGGCTGTAAGGGACCAAGGCCACTCCTGTCTCCTGACAAAAAGGAATCATCTCTCTTTCCTCCTCCCGATAAAGAAGATTGTAATGATTTTGCATTACGGAAAAAGGAGTCCAGCCCCTCTTGTCTGCCACATATTGGGCTTGCTGGAATTGCCAAGTATACATGCTAGATGCCCCTAAATAAAGAACTTTACCCGAACGAACCAAGTCGTGAAGAGCCTCCATGGTCTCTTCAACCGGTGTGTCATAATCCCAACGGTGAATATAGAGTAAATCGATATAGTCTGTTCCCAAACGCTTAAGACTTTGCTCCACCTGATGAAAAATCGCCTTTCGTGAAAGCCCTCTGGTATTGGGACCATCGCTTTGGCCATCCCCATAAAAAACTTTGGAAGCAATCACCATTTCTTCTCTTTTTGTAAAATCCTTCAAAGCTCGTCCGAGAATTTCCTCACTCGAACCATAGCTATAGAAATTGGCAGTGTCAAAGAAGTTGATTCCCAGATTCAAGGCCTTCTGGATAATTGGGCGACTGGCGCTCTCATCCAGAACCCACTTGGAGTGAAAACCACGCGCTGGATCGCCAAAACTCATACAGCCCAAACAAAGCTTGGAAACCTCCAAACCTGTATTCCCTAATCTTGTATATTCCATGACTAACCTGCTATATCCAGATATATAGCCTTCCTTTCTAAGTTTTATGGACACTTCGCTAACCATTTTATCATAAGCAGAAGCTATTTAGCCGGGAAATTCATGAACGATAACACCTTGGAGAGTCGCAATCTCCTGATTATCACGCTGTAACTTGATTCTCATTTAAAAATCTGTCGAGCAGAAAAAGCCAGGAACAAGGGACTCTAAAGCTCTTGTTCTTGGCTTGAGCCAGATTGACAGTGATTACTCAATAAAAATACAGCAGCACAGGAAGCAGAAGCCAACTATCTGCTCTTCCTTTCTAGATAATGGTTGACCATATAAGCTGAACTTGTAGCTGCAATGACAATCCACTCTCTACATTTGTAAGTGCTGTCGCTATGTAGACAATCACTAAGGCCAGGATATTGTAGTACATTCGTTTTAAGATGTATTTCATCATTAGAAATTAATCCGGTCATCATAGGGAGGGACACTTATAACTTTGGAAAATTAGGTAAGCCTCCTTGATGAAGCTTAATGACTGCTATCCTTGCTGGCTTCTATTGTTTAGTTCGGGTGAAATGATCTCGCTTCTTAATTGTTAGGATCGGGTGAAATGACCTCGCTCTTTAATTGTTAGGCTCGGGTGAAATGACCTCGCTCTTTAATTGTTAGGCTCGGGTGAAATGACCTCGCTCTTTAATTGTTAGGATCGGGTGAAATGACCTCGCTCTTTAATTGTTAGGCTCGGGTGAGGCTGAGACAAAAGTCTAGCCTCATTGACTTTGGTTAACAAAATGCCTTTGACGCAGTAGCTGATTGGCCTCTTCGTTCGCTTTTCAAGCTCGGAAGAGGACCTAATCAGCCTTGCGGGGGTGGGACTACGAACTAAATTTTTCCAAATTTAGTTCTGTCCCACTCCCATCTCCTAGACCTTTTTCATCTATCGCCTCGTTTTTTCTCTATATAGAGATATAAAAATCCAAAAAAGAGGCCTATAGTTCCAGGTATTAGAAGCCAATCAATCAGTAAATCCATAGTAGTTCCTTTCATATCCGATTGTAGTTTTTTCAAAAGCGGAAACCCAGCTATTCACCGAATAGCCAGGTCTCGTAAACACTATTTGTTCTCACAATTTTGATTTACAATTTTTTTGAGTTTTTCTTTTCTTTTCGAGGATGTGCCAGCATCCAAACAAAGACTGTAAATCCTCCCAGAAAACTATAAAACCCGTGTTCAAATAACCATTTTAGAGTATCCATTATTACTACCTTTCTATTACCACCAGCAAGTAGCTCCATAGCCTGCAGCAGCTCCTGCACCACCAAGAACTGCACCAATTGCAGCACCAGCTGGACCTCCAGGAGATCCACCAATTGCACCACCAATCGCGCCATTAACAGCTGCTTTGCCGGCATCTCCCCAAGAACATCCACCACCAAGAATACCCATGAGGACATCCACCACCAAGAATACCCATGAGGACATCCATTGAAAGAGACTGAGCAACAGTGTCATTAAAAGTAGTCATAACAATGACCTCCTAAAAAATATTGTCAGATTGATCATCCGACTTCTACAGTGTAACAGAGTTCAGACGGTTTCCAACCAATATGTCCTAAAATGTCACGAGAACGTCCTGAATAGCAGTTTTAGTTTTTTCCTACTCCTAAATAAAAAAGCTCAGGGATTAAAGTTCCCTCCATCTAACCTTTCTCCTGATTCTACTTTAAAAACCACACTATCGTCCTCTCATCCTGAATACTTTCAAGACTGGAACTAACAGTGTGGTTTTCCTAAAATATCCTCTAATCCTGTTTCTAGGAAAGTAACAGGTCTACCATGATCGAAGTAAGTATCATGATCCACAGAATCCTACTAACAGACTGCTTCTCCTTTTTACTCCTCCCAACAATCGAAGTCTTCACGATCAAGACATGAAAACTAGCGGCTACCAGTAACAAAATAAGATGTTTCCAAACCATTTCTACAAAGCATCGGATATCCCTGATGCTAAACAAACAACAGCCGCAGCAGCTGTTGTTACAGGTCCTGTTGCCGCAAAGAATAGCTCAAAATTCAATTTTTCACACATACAGATATCCCCTTTCCTTCTAGTTTCCTACCATACCGCCTATAGTACCAATACGGGCACCTGTAAGTCTGCAAAACCTACTCCGCTTCCTTCTGCTACTATAATAGCAGTGTTTTTAGCATTTTACAATCTTCTCTACCATCGCTCCACAAAATACACAGTAGATAAAAAATGGACTCTTCTCTTTCCGCCCCCAGTATAACAGAGAAGAGTCCGTCTCCAACCAACATGTTCTAGAATGGTTTGAAATCGTCCTGAATAACCTATTTTATATTTTCCAGTTCTAAGATATAAAAGCTCGATTATCCAAGCTCAATCTTCTCCCTATCACTAAAAAGCTTTTGAGTTGTTTTTTCGTTTACATAAGCTAATACTCATTTAAAATCAAAAGTTGAAAAATAATGGATGCTTAGTTTTGAAATACAACAATATAAAACCACTACGTATCTAGAAAGGACCTTGTCCATTCTCTATTCACAATGGATTTTAAGGTTTGGTGAGATAAGCTTTGAATAACAGCTTGAAGTCTGTCAATGACAGCCTCTAATGTTGGAAATGTTTGATTTTTGAATCCACATTTTCTTATTTCAGACCAAACTTGCTCAATTGGATTCATTTCAGGAGTATACGGTGGAATAAAAGTAAACTCTATATTCGATGGAACTTCTAAGGTCTGTGATTTATGCCATACAGCATTATCCATAACTAGAATAATGTAATCATTAGGATAGGCTTGGGATAATTCCTCTAAAAATTTATTCATCCAATTAGTGTTACAGCCACCTGCAATGATAAAGAAAGATTCCCCTGTATGAGCATCAACTGCACCATAACAATAACGATATTCACGGATATGGTGACTGCCAACTACAGGGCGTTTTCCTTTCGGAGCCCAGCAAGCTCCTAGTTTACTAATACGACCAAAACCGGCTTCATCTTGATACATTAGACGAACTTTTTCATAAGGCTTCCTGGAAATAAAGCGCTTACTCGCTTTTTCCTGAAATAAAGATTTTATTTTTTGACGCTAAAATCGTTTCAGCGTCTGCTTTTTTAGGATGTTCTGGACGAGGACTGACTTTACGCCAACCATGTCTTTTCAGAAGGGCATAGAATCCCTCACGAGTTGTTTTTCGACCAACTTTTTCTTGATAAGCTGTGAACATCTTATCCACTGTTAAGAATTCACCTTCTAGAGATGCGGATAATTGTTCATTTAGAAATTCTTTTTCTTCTTCAACAGAGAGGTAAAAGCGTTGACGACCACCACGACGATCTTGAACAATACCTTCTAGCCCTTTTTCCAGGTATTTTTTAACCTGATTAGCAATAGTTTGGTGAGAGTACCCAACTAGTTGGCTAATAGCCATTAAAGTCATTCCTTCATGACGAAAAAGAATAGACTAGATGCGTCTATGATAAGTAGCGTAGTCTTTATTTTTAAGAGCTAATCTCAATTCAGTTTCTTGTTGTTTATCTAATTTCAATTTCATACAATCTATTATAATTCAAAATTCGATTTTTATTTAGTATAAAATGGTAATTAGCAGTAAATTTTCAAAGGAGAACCTTATGTACCATTCACAATTTGAACTCGGGGCCGTTGCCTTAAATGTTCGTAACCTTGCATTACAAAGTCTATTTTACCAACAAGTTCTAGGACTTGAAGTTCTAGCTGAGACAGACCAACAGGTAGACCTAGGAGTAGGCGAACAGGTTCTGATCCATCTGTTAAAAACAGAACAAGAGGGTTCTGTTGCAGCTAGTTATGGCCTCTACCACTTGGCTCTGGTACTGCCCAGTCGCCAAGATTTAGGAACCATCCTGCGTCACTTTATTGACAACAAGATCCCTTTGCAAGGGGCTAGCGACCATGGTTATAGTGAGGCAATTTACTTAGCGGATACGGAAGGAAATGGCCTCGAAATCTACCGCGACCTCCCCCAAGAAAACTGGGATATTCGTGAAGATGGTCGCATTATTGGGATTACCGAAGCCTTGGATGCCGATACCATCTACCAGCTTGGACAAAGTAGCCAACAGGGATATCGTCTGCCCCTCGGAACCCGGATGGGTCATGTACACCTCTCGGTCAAAGATAGCGAAAGTGCTAGCCGTTTCTATCAAGAGGTGCTGGCTCTGGAGGACAAATTCTCAATCCCATCCGCAGCCTGGCTGGCCTCCGGTAACTACCACCACCATCTAGCTGTCAATGAGTGGGGTGGTAAGCATTTACAAGAGCGTTCAGAAGGGCTGCCTGGTCTCGCCTACTATACAGTTGTGTATTCACAACCTGATCATTACCAAGCCACCATCGCACGCGCCCGTGCCGCTAACCTCGAACTGGAACAAGTTGGTCCAAAGGCTAGCTTTGTCGATGTTGACGGCATTAAAACCTTGCTAGTGCTGGAAGAAAAGCAATAAGAACCAGGGATTGAGCAAAAAATCCTAAACATAACGAAGGACTTAGAATAACCTTGGTAAACTATTATTCTAAGTCCTTTTTAGATTTCCTATTCTCAGTAACAGAGTGTTACTCAGTCTGCTTCTTACTACTAGTTTCAGTTAATTTCCAATCTCAGCTTTCCTTGACTCATGCTGACATCGTTGATCAAGTCCAGGAGTTGCTTATCCAGGACGAGATCCTTAGTCTCTGCCAGATACTTTTGGAAATGACTGGTTTCCCGATGGCCTTGATAGGCAGCCTGGCTGGCATAGACTTCAAAGAAATACCAGACCTGGGGTTTCGCCTGATCCTGAACTGCATACATAGCCAAAACTCCGTCCTCCTCTTTCAAGGAGGTTTTCATATTTTTCAGCACACTCTCTGTAAAAACAAGCTGTCCTTCAACACTCGTCTCCACTCGGGCGAATTTCAGGTAATAGTGATCTGGCCCAAGCCAAGTATCGGAATCTAATTTTTCCGCAAGGAAAACAGGATTTACCTCATAGGCTGTTCGCTCTCTTAACCGAGACCCTGCCTTGGACACATAATTTTGATATTGCTCCGATGCCCGGTGGGTCGCATAGGCCGCTTCCCCTTCATAAACCTCAAAAACAATAAAGGAACCCGAAGCATCCACTCGCTCTGCTACAAACATCGCCAAGGTGCCAGGCTCCTTGCAGTGGGAGGTCCGCACATTATGCACCCCTACCTCATGCAAGAGCGCCCGATCCTGAGCCTCAACACCAATCGCAAATACATTCACTCTCATTGCATCATCCTTCTAAAGTTTTGGGCAAAAATGGCATCCTTATCCAGGTCGGAAATTGGCAACTGGTTGATGGCCTCCACAATCACCTCTGTTGCTCCAGCCGGTGCGATGCCAAGAGGGGCATCGGTGCCAAAGAGAACCTGATCTAATCCAAAGTACTCCAGCGTCAACTCAAGGGCCTTGGAATTCCCAAGAATCGCCGTATCAACATAGAACTTCTGGAAGTCTGCCGCTTGTTCCGGCGGTAAAATATGCCGAATCCGCTCTGCGAAAAAAGGAATCATAGCCCCTGCATGGTGGACAATCACCTTCAAATCAGGAAAATCCTGGAAGATCCCAGCCTGAACCAACTGCAACATGGCTTGGGTCAATTCATACTCCCACGAAAAGACAATGTTGTTATCCGGCTTGCGCTCATCAAAAATAGGGTGCAGCCAAATCGGTATGCCCAAGCGCTGACAAGTTTCAAATATAAGCCGATAGGCTGAATCCGCAATAGACTTCCCTAAAGTCCGCGTGAACAACTGGACACCTACCAACACCTCGGACTCCGCAACCTCTTCCAGAATCTGAACCGCCGCCTCCAAATGATTCATGGGCACCATGGCAACACCCGCTACATACATATCCGGCTGACCAGCCACGACCTCAGCTAATTCCGCATTGGCCTCCCGACAAAGCGCGGCAGCTGTGACCGGATCCACATAATCCTCCGGATTCACATTCACATAAGACAGAACCTGCTGCGTCTCGCCATCCCAAAACTGACGTCGCTGGTCCAAATCCGTCAACAACGGATGCTGAATAAAGGGAAAAAGTTCCGGCAAACGTGGCTCTATGGCCAACATTTTTTCATAAAAACCGGGTAACAAAACATGGGCAAAGACATCAATCTTAGTCATCCACAGCCCCTCCTTAATGTGTAGTTCCAGCAGCTACTTTCATATCCTGTCCCTCATGCTCTACCAAGAGTTCTAGTAAGACCAGCACCCCCTCCAACATCTGCTCTAGGGACAGCGAAGCCACACCTGGCTTATTCTCCACCTGCTCTGGCAAATAAGGTAGATGGAGAAAACCTGCCCGCAAAGCAGGACGATGCTGACTAGCCCAGTGCAACACCTCATAGAGAACCTGGTTGCAAACAAAAGTTCCCGCTGTATTCGACAAACGAATCTCTTGACCCCGCTCTTGCATCCCTGCCAACAAAGCCTTGAGGGGCAAGGTCGAAAAATAAGCTGCCGGTCCCTCAGCTCGCACCGGATCATCAATCGGCTGCTCCCCTGCATTATCCGGAATCGGTGCATCCATCACATTAATGGCCACACGCTCCAAGGTCAGACCCTTACGTCCCCCAGCCTGACCCAAACACAAGACCAGATCCGGCTCCAACTCACCCAACACCGATTCCAGTTCTGCCCGAGCGCCACCAAAAGCTGTCGGCAACACCCGCCAAACCAACTCATGCCCCAAGATTTGATCCGGTAGACGCTTAACAACTTCCAGAGCTGGATTCATGGCCTCTCCATTAAAAGGCTCAAAAGCTGTTACTAAAATTTTCATTGTTTCCCTCAGATTGACGAACTATAAAAAATTGAATTCCCGTTTCACGCAGCAGGAGTTCAGTTTTCCAAGACACGATTACGATTCCTCTTCCCCCCAACACCACCTGATGCATTTCAAATGAAGATAAGCGATACTGCCCACCAAGCCATTGTTTATCTAGAGTACCTTTTTATTAATCTCCGATACGTTATTCTTTCCTGCTCTACTATCACTAGGTGTTTTAGCCATGACGATAGTATAACGATTATCGTTGTAATAAGTCAGCTTATAATGTGTACCGTCTTCTGATACTACAAATCCCAACTTTTTCAATTCTTGCTTCAATTTTGAATTTATTCCCTTATAATCAGTTAGTAGACGCTTTATTTCATCTCGTCTGTTATTCAAAATATCATCAATTTCATTTTGCTGAACAATATCTTGAATAATATGTTTCTTACGAGTTTTATCAGACATCCCACCTAGAGAATCTGATAAAACAGACAGAACAAATGCTCTTTTCTCTCCTTGGAAAAACTCTTTTTCAGTTCCACTAGATAAAAAACCTTCATTTACTCCCTGTCTATTAAAAAACTCATTTTTATAATACTCTAGTTCGTTTTCCCTGTCTAAAAGTTTAGAAGTTAATCGTTTATTCTCTTCCTCCAAATCATTCATTTCATCACTAAAAACCCTAAGAACCTCGTCTGTTTCCTCCTTAGTTTTTTCCGCTTCAGCACGCTTTGCTTTTTGACTTCTAAATCTATCTTGAAACAAAGACGTGAGAACACCATCCCATGTATATAGATAGGGAATCGTCTGCTGATTAGTATAATGAATAATATCTCTTACAATACTTTGACTGACAACATCTGGATCAAAGTGCTCGAGCACCCTTCTACGTTTCTTCTGAATCATATCTGTTTGATAGTAGATTCCAATATTGCCGTTATATTCATTTTTGTCATCACAGAAGCTACGAATTAAATCATTCGAACTAACATCTTCTTGAACAAAAACGTGTGCAACTCCTTTTAAAGCATAGGACAATTTACCAACATCAATGGGAGTTCTATTTAAAAACGTCTTTGAAACATATACGATAGGTAAATCATATACCTTAGCACCATTAATAACTTCCACCAACATCTGATAATTTTCATCATTTATCCAATAAGGATTCATAGTAATAGGAAGATTGTTATCGTCTAGCACATATCCCTTTTCAATCAATAACTTAATGAATACCGGAGTTTTAAATGATCTATCTACATTAAGGGCACCTCTAAAAACTCATACTTATTGTCGCCTTATTTCAAATAAGTAGTTGGTAGTGTAGTGCGGACGTGAGCAGCCTCCTTCGGAGTCTCATCACTAAATTTTGAGCCAAGGTCTCAAAATCTCCGCCATCTAGCAGTTGTTTCCAACTGCTGATGGTTCCACTACAGTAGAAATACCTGCTTTTCTTTATTTTCACTCCCTAAGTTTTATGAGATAATAGAACTACTAAGATCAACGAGGTACTATCATGCTATTATTTTCCGACGATGAACGACTTCTAGAAAAACTGTCACAATTGGGAAATCAACTA
>NZ_WSRS01000052.1 GCF_009767945.1 Streptococcus danieliae
TCATAGCACTTACCAAAATCTTCAATATCTTCCCAATACTCAGCCCCAGACAGACGAGCGAAAAAAATAAGAAGAACAATGTCAACGAGAGTATGTCGAATTTTCCAACTATCCCTTTTATCATCAATAGATTTCAAATAAGTAATTAAGAGATTCATAGAACCACCTCCTAAATCCATTATAGACTTAAGAGCGGGGATTTTCGAATAATTATCGGTTTCTGAAAACTTACAAAATCTGCTTTTCTTCATGCGTTTGTCCTGCGATACTGCACCCCATTCCCATTCCTCAAACAGACAGTTTGGTCCTTTTTATACAAAAACAGGCGAGATTTCTTGTCATTTCCCCCATTTTAAGATAGAATGAACCTTATGAGACAAAGGATTAAACCTATTTATATCGCAGTCTTTTTCAGTTTCATATTTATCAGTTTAATCGCTGGTCACACTCAAGTTCAATCTTTAAAAGCTGAGCAAGAAGCACTCCGTGCTGCAAAAGCCGCTGAGGAAAAAAACAATAACAGTAAAAAAGAAACAAAGAAGAAGAAAAAGAAAAACACCACAACTGAGGCCGTCAATCTCCGTCCTATTGTAGACTTATCTGGCTGGCAACTACCTGAAGAAATTGACTATGATGCTATGGCTGAAGGTATTTCAGGCGCTATCATTCGGGTCCACAGTGGAGCCCAGGCTAAAAAAGAAAATGCCGCCACCTACCTCAATGGAATTGACAAGTCCTACAAAAAACATATCGAAGAGTTCCAAAAACGCGACATTCCTGTAGCTGTTTACGCCTATGTCGCAGCTGGATCCATTAAAGAAATGCAAAAGGAAGCCGAGGAATTTTACCAGGCTTCTGCCAAATATAAACCAACCTACTACTGGCTCGACGTGGAAGAAAAAACCATGTCCAATATGGACAAGGGTGTCGAAGCCTTTCGGGCTAAACTGCAGGAACTAGGGGCCAAGAATATTGGAATCTACATCGGAACCTATTTCATGGAGGAGCACAGCATCACCACTAATAAATTTGATGCCGTTTGGTTCCCAACCTATGGAGTCGATTCCGGTTACTACAATGCGGCTCCTTTGACCGACATTGAATACGATCTCCACCAATACACCTCGCGTGGCTGGCTGCCTGGTTTTGATAAAGAGGTCGATTTAAACCAAATCTCCCCTCTTAAAAATACTGCTGAAGTTTATAAAAAGTTATTCCAAAGGGACGCTGCCGATTACCAGCACCAAGATGTCTCTGCAACAGAATAAGAACCGGGCTGGGACAATCGTCTCAGCCTCTCTTTTATGAAAAAGGAACCCTATGGCAAAGAAAAAAATTAAAAAAACCTTGGTTGAACAAATCTTAACCAAGGCTGGGATCGAACACCAGGCCCATCTTTTTAATGGACTGAAAGGTCAAGTCCCTGAGAACATTGATCCTAACCAAATTTTTAAAACCCTGGCCCTCAGGGGAGATAAGACTGGTCCTATTATCGGTGTGCTCTCCATTGAAGACCATCTGGCCGAGAAAAAACTAGCCAGCCTTTCGGGCAATAAAAAAGTTCAGATGATTCCTCAAAAAGAACTCGAGCAAACGACCGGCTATGTCCACGGTGCCAACAGTCCAATCGGCATCCGCCAACGCCACAACTATCCCATCTATATCGATGATCGTGCACTGGACTTCCCAACCATCCTGGTTTCAGCAGGCGAGATCGGTCGTAGCGTCCAACTAGCCCCAAAAGACCTCGCGCAATTTCTAGGCGCAGACTTTGCAAATTTTCGTGAATAAGGAGAAAAAAGAACATGAAGTTATACTTTGTTCGTCATGGACGAACCGAATGGAATGAAGAAGGACGTTTTCAAGGAGCCAGTGGAGACTCTCCACTCTTAAGCCAGTCCATTCAAGACATCGAGCTGTTGGGCAAGCACCTGCAAGACATCCAGTTCGACCGTATCTTCTCTAGTGACCTCCCCCGGGCTGTCCAGACAAGCCAAATTATTCAAAGCCAAAGTCTCCATCCCGTTGAGATTGAACTACAAGAATCGCTCCGAGAATGGCAATTGGGGCGCCTGGAAGGTCAAAAAATCACCCTCATGGAAGCCATCTATCCCCAACAAATGCGGGCTTTTAGACACAATCTCGCCCTCTTTAATTGCAGGATGTTTGAGGCTGAGTCGGTTTATCAAACCACACAACGGGTACGGGAACTCGTGCAAAGTCTTCAAAATCAACCCTACGAACATGTACTCTTTATCGGCCACGGGGCCAATCTAGTTGCCTCCTTGCGGACACTGCTAGGAGCCAAACCTGCCCTCATTCGCGATTGGGGCGGCCTCGCAAATGCTAGCCTGACCATCTTGGAAACCGATGATTTCAGAGATTTCCAACTCCTAAGTTGGAACGATATCAGCTTTTTGGATTCTGCGAAAGTCCAACCTGCCTACTCACAACCCCTACAATTGTGATAAAATAAAAAAATAGTCTACGGATGACAGAGGAGGAAAATATGTCACACCATCTAACAGAGGAACTCAATGACCAGCAAATCATCCGCCGGGAAAAAATGCAAACCTTGGCAGACTCTGGCATTGATCCATTCGGCCACCGCTTTGAACGAAGTGCTAATTCTGCAGAGCTAAAGGAAAAATATGCAGATCTAGATAAGGAAGCTCTCAATGACCTAAACGAATCCGCAGTCATTGCTGGTCGTTTGATGACCAAGCGTGGTAAGGGAAAAGTTGGTTTCGCTCACGTCCAAGACCGGGATGGCCAAATCCAAATCTATGTGCGCAAAGATGAGGTCGGCGAAGAAAACTACGAAATCTTCAAAAAAGCCGATTTAGGAGATTTCATCGGTGTTGAAGGTCAAGTCATGCGGACAGATATGGGCGAATTGTCGATCAAGGCAGCTCGGCTCACCCACTTGTCTAAAGCCCTGCGTCCCCTGCCTGAGAAATTCCACGGCCTATCGGACGTCGAAACGATCTACCGCAAACGCTATTTGGATTTAATTTCCAACCGTGAAAGTTTCGAACGTTTTATGGCTCGTTCCAAAATTGTTTCTGAAATCCGCCGCTACTTGGATAATCAAGGTTTCCTTGAAGTTGAAACACCAGTCCTTCACAACGAAGCCGGTGGAGCGGCAGCTCGTCCATTTGAAACCCACCACAATGCGCAAAACATTGACATGGTACTCCGAATCGCAACCGAACTCCACCTCAAACGCTTGATTGTCGGAGGAATGGAACGGGTCTACGAAATGGGGCGCATTTTCCGAAACGAGGGAATGGACGCTACCCACAATCCTGAATTTACCACTATCGAAGCTTACCAAGCTTATGCAGACTTCCAGGATATCATGGACTTGGTTCAAGGCATTATTCAAGCTGCTGCCAAAGCTGTAACAGACCAGGATATCATCAGCTACCAAGATCATGAAATCAAAATCGGTCACGACTTTGCCCGCATCCACATGCTGGATGCCATCAAGGACATCACCGGCGTCGACTTCTGGCAAGAAATGACCCTAGAACAAGCTCAGGACCTAGCCAAAGAACATAAGGTTCCTGTCGAAAAACACTTCACGTCCGTTGGCCATATCATCAATGCCTTCTTTGAAGAATATGTTGAAGACACCTTGATCCAACCAACCTTCATCTACGGCCACCCCGTTGAGGTTTCCCCTCTGGCTAAGAAAAACGCCGATGATCCTCGCTTCACTGACCGCTTTGAACTCTTTATCGTCGGCAAAGAATTCGCCAATGCCTTTACCGAATTAAACGATCCCATCGATCAGCTTTCCCGTTTTGAAGCCCAAGCCAAGGCCAAGGAATTGGGAGACGATGAAGCAACTGGAATCGACTATGACTTTATTGAAGCGCTGGAATACGGAATGCCGCCAACAGGTGGACTTGGAATCGGAATCGACCGCCTCGTTATGCTCCTTACCAACGTAACCAGCATCCGCGACGTACTCCTATTCCCAACCATGAAATAAGATTCCTTAGATATAAAAACTGACAGCTTCTCTTGGATGATTCCAAGGGAAGTTTTTTAGGTTTTCTGAGTCTCATACCTCGTTCAAATCAAGATCGAAATACTCGCGGGAAACAGGAGCTAAAACATGGCCTTAAAGAGCTTCACCATCTTAATCTACACGCTAATGAACTTTTCATCAAAACTCTAAAAACCTAGGTCGCTTATCTCAATAAAGATCGAACAAGGCTTTATCAATACACTGAAAAGATAAAGGGCACCTCTAAAAACTAAATTTCTGAAAATCTAAATGTTGATTTATCAAGGTTTGAGTGATTCAATTTGAAGAAAAACTGAGGTTTTTAGAGGTTCCCTATTGCCCAATTATGACAATTTTCTGGATGCTTTGTCGTCTTGTTCTTGTTTCAAATGACTATACCATTTGTCGCCGAAAACAACCTGCTACTCAAAAATCCAGAAGCTGTTCAGCTCCTGGATTTTTGGTTTTAAGATGAAACGTTTGACTTAAGCTTCATCTGGGCGTGAGTAGCGGGCTACATCTGCCTCCAATTTCGCAATAAAGTCTGCTACTGGAACTGTTTCAGTTTCCTTGTGACCATAGCGACGAACGTTAACAGATTTATCTTCCATTTCTTTGTCCCCAACAATCAATTGGTAAGGAACTTTCTGAGTCTGGCTTTGACGAATCTTGTATTGCATCTTCTCGTTCCGCTCATCAACAGATACACGGAAGCCACGGTCTTTCAATTCTTTGGCTACTTCCCAAGCATAGTCCACATGGGCTTCACTTGAGATTGGAATAACGGTTACTTGATTTGGTGCTAACCAAGTTGGGAAGGCTCCCTTGTAAGTTTCAATCAAGTAAGCAATAAAGCGTTCCATAGTTGACACGATTCCACGGTGGATCATAACTGGACGGTGCTCTTCCCCATCAGCCCCGATATAGCTGAGTTCAAAGCGTTCTGGCAAGAGGAAGTCCAACTGAATAGTAGAGAGGGTCTCCTCGTTTCCGAGGGCAGTTTTCACCTGTACGTCCAACTTAGGTCCGTAGAAGGCTGCTTCTCCTTCTGCCTCCACATAATCTAGACCTAGATCATCCATGGCTGCCTTCAACATGCGTTGAGCATTTTCCCACATCTCATCATTATCGAAGTATTTTTCTTTATCCTCTGGGTCACGATAAGAGAGACGGAAGCGATAGTCTGTGATGTTGAAGTCCTCATAAACAGAGAGCATCAAATCTAGAACCTTCTTGAACTCTTCTTGAATTTGTTCTGGAGTCACAAACAAATGAGCATCATTCAAGCTCATCTCACGCACCCGTTGCAAACCAGATAGGGCACCAGACTTCTCAAAACGGTGCATCAGACCAACTTCGGCAATACGGATTGGCAACTCACGGTAAGAGTGAACATGGTGACGGTAAACTTGGATGTGGTGCGGACAGTTCATTGGACGAAGAACAAACTCTTCCCCATCTTCCATGTGCATCACTGGGAACATATCATCTTTATAGTGATCCCAGTGACCAGAAATCTTATAAAGCTCAGAACTTGCTATTGGTGGAGTGTAAACGTGCTGGTAGCCAGCAGCCAACTCACGGTCTACAATATAACGCTCCAAGACCCGACGTACAGTTGCTCCATTTGGAAGCCAGAATGGCAATCCTTGCCCAACTTCTTGGTTGATCATAAAGAGATCAAGCTCTTTTCCAAGTTTACGGTGGTCACGCTCTTTGGCTTCCTCACGCATCTTGAGGTAGGCATCCTGTTCTTTTTTATCGAACCAAGCAGTTCCATAAATCCGTTGCATCATTGGATTCTCGCTCTTACCACGCCAATAGGCTCCTGCAACGTTCAAGAGATGGAAAATTTGGATATGACCAGTTGTTGGCACGTGAGGTCCACGGCAGAGATCCACGTACTCACCCTGTTGATAAACAGTCAAACCACCCTCATCGTCCTTATGTTCCTCAATCAATTCTAATTTATAAGGATCATTGCAGAAGATTTCTTTAGCCTCTTCTTTTGAAACTTCCGAACGCACACTTGGGAAATTTTCCTTCACGATTTTGTGCATTTCTTCTTCAATTTTGGCCAAATCTTCATTGGAAATTTGCCCCGCTTCATTATCGGTATCATAGTAGAAACCGTCTTGGATCGCCGGACCAACCCCGAGGCGAATATCTGGGAAATGACGTTTAGCCGCTTGGGCAAACAGGTGGGCTGCTGAATGCCGCAAAACTGGAAGGGCATCTTCGTGGTCTGGCGTTACAATTTCCAAGTCTCCATCTTGATAAATGGCACGAGTTGTATCAATCAACTTCCCGTTCAATTTACCGGCCAAGGCCTTTTTAGCCAACGACTTGCTGATTCCTTCAGCAATCTCTACAGTTGTAACTCCATCTTGATACTCCCGAACGGCACCATCTGGAAATGTAATTTTCACCATATTTCTACTCCTTTAAATCTAGTAGACAACTACCCGTAACAAACAAAAAGCGACCTCCTTAAAAGGACGTCGCAACGTGGTTCCACCTTCGTTTATACCTAGTTCTATCTAGATACCTCATTCTTGGTTCTAACGTAACCACCGTTTTATGTTTGCATAAAATCTTCCCGAGTAGTACCTTCTAACCCTCCTATGCACTTCCACCAACCGTGCACTCTCTTTAAGAAGTTCTGTTAAAAGACATGTCTCTAAAAAAGATTATAGCAGACCCTTTTCAAAAAAACAAGGAAAATCTAGTTTTTTCTCCGACCAGGGTAAGGCAACCGTTTGGCTTGTTCCCGAGAAATCCGAATCACCCGTCTAGATCCTTGTACTGGCAGGGCAGCAACCTTGAAGGGGAATCCGGCAATTGCCTTGAAAAAACGAACCCGGGGTCTGAGGGATCCGACCCCTTGACCTTTCAAATAACCCTTCCGAATCGAAAGATCTAAATAGTACTGATAGACCTGCAAACCAAAATTCTCGGCTGAAATCTCAAAAAGCTTGTTCTGCCACTCCTGCTCTTGAGGATAAGGAGTTGCCAAGAGTGCTTCTAAGATTGCCCCACCCAAGTCCTCTGGTGTTTGATAGAGAGTTCCAAACATTTTGTTCGAAATCAAGCTGTCTAAATAAGGATTGGACTGAGCAATAACCGGAGTACCACTAGCCAAACTTTCTAAAAAGGTAAGGCCCTGTGTTTCACTCGTCGAGGCTGAAACGAAGAAATCCGCCATTCGGTAATAGAGCACCGTCTGTTCCGGAGGCACCATCCCAACAAAGAGCACCCGGTGCTCCACACCAACTTCTCGGGCCAAGGCTTTTAGATTTCCTAGATGTGGACCGTCTCCGGCTACGATTAAACGCACAGCATCATTTTCCCGCAAAACCTCTGGCAGAGCACGGATGATCGCTTGAATATTTTTCTCATAGGAAATCCGCGACAGGCTTAGGAGAATCTTGGTATCAGAAGCCAAAGCTAAGGACTGCCGTAACTCCTGGATAGCCTCTTTTTGAGATTTCACTTGAATAAAGTGATCCAGCTCAATCCCTGTCGGAATCACGCGCTTCTCTGGCTCCACACCATAGCGAACTAACAGATTATAAACAATCTCACTAGGACAAACCACTCCATCCACTTCATCCAGGAAGGTACGCACCAGGTATTTAATCATAGCTGGGCGGATTAGCAACCCCTTAGCAATATAATGGACATAGTCCTCATATTGAGTATGGTAAGTGTGGATGACAGGAATCTCCAATTCCCGTGCAATCCAAAGTCCCAAAAACCCCAAGGCAAACTCCGTATGGGTATGGATCAACTCCAGACGGTGCTCCTTAGCTAAGGACAAGGCCTTGCTGAAGCCCCGATAGGCTACCCGTCGATCTTTAAAAGCAAAAAACGGAACACTGGGGATCCGAATAATCCGATGCTCTGCTACAGAATCAGAATCCACATCGCGATCTGTCGTGGTAAAAATAAATACATCATGTCCCTGCTCCTCAAGCTCTTCTCTGAGGGTTCGGATACTTGTTGCTACACCAGACACCTGTGGAAAATAGGTATCTGTGAACAATCCAATTCTCATCTTACATCTCCAATACTTGACGATAAACCGTCACCAATTGTTGGGCCACCTGATCCATAGACCGACTTTCTGCTACTTGGTAGCCCCGTTCGCGCTTGTCTACCTGGCCAGCTAAAATGGCTTGGATTCCTGCCACAAATTCCTCGTTGTTCTTCCCTAGAGTAGCCGACTGCTCATCAATCCAGCCCTCATAAACGGGAATATCCCGTAACACAACATGCTGATGACTGGCCAGAGCCTCCAAAACAACAATTCCTTCAGTTTCTTCATAACTGGGGAAAAAGAAAAGACTACTTCCGCTTATGGCTCCCTGGAAAATAGCTCCCTTAAAATAGCCAGGGAAATGGACATTTGCAGGATGATCACCCGAAACAACCCTTCGAATTTCACGCGGAATCATCCATTTATTAATCCCGCCAAACCAGATAAATTGTACATCTGGTAATTGCTTGGCCACCTCAACAAAATCCAAAATCCCTTTGCGTTTGAAAAAAAGACCGGCACAAACCACTACCGACTGTCCTTTCTCCAAACCAAAATGATTGTAGAAAACCTGTTCTTTTTGTGGATCTGGTTGATACTTCCTTAAATCAATTCCATTTGAAATCGCCACAATTGGAGTCTCAACCCCGTAGCCACGAATCAGCTCTTTGGAATATTCCGTTGGTGTAATAATAAAATCAGCTAGCTGATACATGTGTTTGAGGTAAGCACCAACGGCTGGAGCCAAGAGATTGGAACCAATAAAGGAATTGGCAAAATCTTCCCGAGTCGAGTGACCGTGGACAATGACCTTTTTCCCCTGCCGCTTAGCCTGGTGCAAGAGACGGAGACTCTTAGGGCCATAGGTGTTGATGTGAACCAAATCGTATCCAGTTGATGGATCTGTCGTATAGGGAATCCCTGCTAAGTCAAGGGCCCGCATTTGATGCGAAAGAGCGCGACCAATTCCTGACTTCTCAAGAACCGTCTTGCCTTCCAAATACAGTAGAACTTTCATACTCATATTATAAACAAAAGCCATTCAAAATAAAAGCCAAAGCCGAAAAAAGGGATCCCGGCCTCCAGGAATCCCTTACATGCTTTTAGTTAGACGAGCGTGTTGACTGGCGTTCGCCCAAGCCATGGGCCAATTGAACTTCGCGTTCCTCAACTTCTTCCTTGTTCATGATCTTGGTTAACATCCGCATGGAGATAGCACCAATATCGTATAGAGGTTGACGAATAGACGTCATATTTGGCCGACTGTACAAGGTGATTTGTGAGTTATCACTGGTAATCAATTCGAAATCTTCTGGAACTCGAATTCCTTTATCGCTCAGACCATTGAGTAGACCGACAGCCAATTCATCGCCGGATACAATCGCTGCATTGGCTCCAGAAACGATGACTCGTTCAGCTAAGGCATAACCTTCCTCATAATTGTGTTTGGCTTCAAAAATGAGACCTTCACTATACGCATACTTGGCTTTTTTGAGGCCATCACGATAGCCTGGTAAGCGCATTTTACCGTTAATATCATCCACCAAGGGACCTGTCACAAAAGCAATTTTTTCATTTCGTTTAGCCAAGTACTCCACCGCATCCGCTGTTGCTTGACGGTAGTCAATATTGACACTTGGTAATTGCTGCTCAATATCCACGGTTCCTGCTAGAACAACCGGAGTCCGGGAACGTGAAAATTCGGAACGAATCTTTTCAGTTAAATGATAACCCATGAAAATGACTCCATCCACCTGCTTTGAAAATAGGGTGTTGACAACCGCTACTTCCCGGTCGTCATCTTCATCGCTACTCGCCAGAACAATGTTGTATTTATACATTTCTGCGATATCTTCAATTCCCTTGGCTAGACTGGCAAAATAGGAAGAAGTGATATTTGGAATCACAACCCCTACCGTTGTTGTTTTCTTACTCGCTAAGCCACGAGCCACTGCATTTGGACGGTAGTCTAGGCGATCAATCACGTCTAAAACTTTTTTACGAGTATTTTCTTTTACATTTTTATTGCCATTTACGACTCGACTAACCGTCGCCATAGAAACACCAGCTTCACGGGCGACATCATAAATCGTTACAGTATCGTCAGTATTCATAGATTAACCTCCCAATTCCATTTTGAAAATAACGCTTTCACTTTCGCACAACTATAGTTTATCATTTTTTGGAAACACTTTCAAATATTTTGAGATTTTTTCTAAAAAAGACAATTCATTCCCCATTGCATAATTTGAAGATTTTTGACACAATAGAGATATAAGATAATTGATATAGGAGGTTAAATATGAAGAGCACTGTTGACTCACTTCGTTCTCGCATGCGCGAGCAAGGCATCGATTTGGCAATCATTTCAGATCCAACGAGCATCGCCTATCTAACGAACTTTCAATCGGATCCTCATGAGAGACAATTCTTCTTCTTTCTCCCGCTTGAAGGCAGTCCAACCTTGTTTACACCCGAACTAGATCGAGATCGTGCCAAGTCCTTGGTTTCTTACAATATTGTGAGCTACCACGATTCGGAAAATCCTTGGCAGAAGATCCAAAGCTTCCTATCTCGTGAACGCTATCGCATTGGCTTAGAGTTTCAACACCTCCGGCTGCGGCAATATTACGAACTCATGCAAATTTTGACGGGACAAATTGTCGATCTCAGTCCCACAATCGAGCAAATCCGCTTGTACAAAACACCTGTGGAACTGGATTACCTGCGGAAGGCTGGACAAATGGCCGACCATGCTCTTGCACTCGGCTTCCAAGCGATTGCCAAAGGGAAAACCGAACTAGACATCATCACAGCCATTGAGGGACCCTTACGGAGCCAGGATGTTTCCATGAGCTTTGAAACCATGGTGTTGGCTGACAAACATGCAGCCGATCCCCACGGGGTTCCAACCAACCGGCCCCTCAAAAACAAATCCCTCCTTCTCTTTGACCTAGGGACCTGGCATCAAGGCTACGCCAGTGATGTCAGCCGGACAGTAGCCATCGGCCAACCAACCGTGCTCCAGGCTACCATCTACGATATCGTCCTAGAAGCCCAGCTAGCTGCCATCGACGCTATTAAGCCCGGGGTTACAGCTGGTGAAATTGATGCAGTAGCGAGGGGCATTATCACAAAAGCCGGTTATGGAGAATATTTCAACCATCGCTTAGGCCATGGAATCGGCCGGAGCCTCCACGAGTTCCCTTCAATTAATCAAGGGAATCCCCTCGTCTTGGAAGAAGGTATGACCTTCTCCGTTGAACCCGGCATCTACCTCCCGAACAAGGTTGGGGTTCGGATTGAAGACTGTGGCCTTGTTACCAAAACAGGCTTCGAAGCCTTTACCCATACCCCAAAAGAACTTCTCAAATTCAAATTATAAAAATAGGTGAGCGGGGGCTCACCTATTTTTATTTATCCTAGAATACTGCCATTCGGGATAGCATCATCCACAATCATCACTGCCAACCGGTCCTCAAATTCAGCAGAGAGAATCATTCCTTGACTAACCAGCCCCATCATTTTCCGAGGCTTCAAGTTCGCAACAATTTGGAGTTTTTTCCCAAGTAGCACTTGTGGATCTGGGTAATAAGCCGCAATCCCCGATAAAATCTGACGATCCTGACCATCACCAGCATCCAGACGGAAGGCTAACAACTTATCACTACCTTCAACTCGCCAAACATCCTTGACCTCAGCCACACGGATTTCAACCTTATCAAAATCCTCGAACTTAATGGCCTTTTTATTCAGCAGCAAATCAATATTGGCAGGATCCCAGGCCTCTTCTTGTTGACCACCAGCCATTTGCGATTGGATATAGGCAATTTCTTCCTCCATGTCCAAACGTGGGAAGATTGGTTGCCCCTTGACCAGAACCTGAGTCCCAGCTGGAATATTTCCAAAGGCTAGTCCTTCTAAGCTGCTAATTTCAGCCAGACCCAATTGGTTCAGGATCGAACGGCTTGTTTCCATCATGAAGGGCTGGAGAAGCCCAGCAATCCATTGTAGACTGGCTACCAGATGACTCATGACACTAGCCAACTGCTCACGATCCCCCTCTTCCTTGGCTAAGACCCAAGGCTGGGTCTCATCAATGTACTTGTTGGTCCGCATGATGAATTTCCAAACCGTTTCCAGAGCACGTGGCAGATTGACTGCTTCCATCTGCTTATGAAACTCTTGGATAGTCTCCTGCGCCTTGACTTCTAAATCTCCATCAAAGGCAGTTATACCAGACACAAAAGCCGGAACCTGACCATCAAAGTATTTATTGACCATAGCCACTGTCCGATTGAGCAAGTTTCCTAGGTCATTGGCCAGTTCATAATTAATCCGGCCTAGGTAATCTTCCGGTGTAAAGGTTCCATCAGAACCTACAGGAAGGGAGCGCACCAAATAGTAGCGTAGGGCATCCAAGCCGTACCGCTCTACTAGCATCTCCGGATAGACAACATTCCCTTTAGACTTGGACATTTTACCATCTTGCATGACAAACCAGCCATGGGCAATCAAGCGTTTTGGAAGTGGTAGATCTAGCATTTTCAAAATAATTGGCCAGTAAATCGAGTGGAAACGCAGAATATCCTTCCCAAGCATATGGATATCTCCTGGCCAGAACTTAGCAAAGTTACTGTCCGCATCCTGGCCATAGCCCAAGGCTGTGATATAGTTTGCTAGAGCATCAATCCACACATAGATGACATGTTTAGGGTTGGAAGGAACCGGCACCCCCCAGGTAAAGCTAGTCCGTGACACAGCCAAATCCTCCAAACCTGGTTCGATAAAGTTCCGCAACATCTCATTCATCCGTCCATCCGGACTGATGAACTCAGGATGCTCTTTGAAATAGTCTGCTAACCACTGGGAGTATTTACTCAAACGTAGGAAGTAAGACTCCTCGGAAACCCACTCGACCTCATGACCTGAAGGAGCAATCCCCCCGATAACTGTTCCTTCCTCATCCCGGAAAACTTCGATCAATTGCGTTTCCGTAAAGAACTCTTCATCGGAAACAGAATACCACCCTGAATATTCACCCAAATAAATATCATCCTGGGCTAAAAGCTTCTCAAAAATCTGCGCCACCACAACTTCATGATCCGCATCTGTCGTTCGAATAAAGCGATCATAGGAAATATCCAACAGTGACCACAAGTCCTGAACATCCTTAGCCATACCGTCTACATAGGCCTGAGGCTCAAACCCTGCATCCGCCGCCTTATCCTGGATCTTCTGACCATGCTCATCCAAACCAGTCACAAAAAACACATCAAAGCCCATCAAGCGCTTATAACGTGCCAAAACATCACTCGCAATTGTCGTATAAGCCGACCCAATATGCAACCGCCCACTCGGATAATAAATCGGCGTACTAATATAAAAAGTTTTATCAGACATTCTTCTCTCCTCAAAATTACTCCCTTTATTATACCACGCTCCAAAAGCCACAAGCAAACCCAAAATAGAGAATTCAAGGGACTAAATTGCACCCAAATCCAATAACACAAAAAAGAGGCTAACGCCTCCTTACTAGTCGGGAAGACAGGATTCGAACCTGCGACACCTTGGTCCCAAACCAAGTACTCTACCAAGCTGAGCTACTTCCCGTAG
>NZ_WSRS01000053.1 GCF_009767945.1 Streptococcus danieliae
TCGAAAGAAAAAGTGTTGTTTTTAGAACTGTTATTTGTTAGACTAAACATATGGGTTTCCTTTCTGATTGTGATTTTGTTGATGCTTATATCATAAAGGGGAACCCTTTTTTTGTCCAGTCATATGTCTCACCCAATGGGTGAAAATCAAAAACTTCTAGAAACCTTGATCTATCAGGGATTCTGGAAGTTTTTTAGTTAGCTATGAATAATTCGGGTTTAAGTATGTCTGGGAAGAAACTGTTCATCATAAGAATGAGAAGTATTCAAGTGCTGTTGAAAGGCTTAAACAGTTTGAATTAGCAAGCGCTTCTGAAGAGACAAAGCTTCAAGAACAGTCCTCGATTCTATCAAAGAATAAACAAGAGCTTGAATCCTCACAAAAAGTAATTGGTGATGAATTAAGTAAAACGATCAATCGATTAAATGATTTAACTAAAGGAAATCAAGAAAAACTAAGAAATCTTGAAATTGTAAAAAAAGAACTTGAAAGCAAACAGTCTGAGTTAGTTCCGTTACAAGATATCTTAGCACGGAAAACTGCTATTTACGAAGAGTTAAAAGCGAAAGTGACACAAGCTCAAGAATCGGTGTCAAGAGCTGAGGAAGATTTGAAGAATCTAAATACGCAGCTTGAACAAATGAAGTCTGAATTAAAGTCTCTCCAACAAGCTGATGAAGATTACACTAAAGCGAAATCAAACCTCGAGCTAGTCCAGAAAAAATTAGAAGACGCTCAAGAAAAACTGAAACAGGATTTGTTATTACTCACAGCATTGAAATCAGAGTTGCAACAAAAAAGTTTGTTATTAGATGAATGTGAATTAAAAGATGATGCAAAATTAGATGACTTGATTTATATTCCATCTACTAGTAACAAACCTCAAAATAAATCTGTGAATGCTACAAATAAGGTTGAACAACTTGTTATTAGTAAAAAGAGAGATAATAGGGTTACAGGTTTAAAAACTGTAGCTCCTAAGGAGACTCTCCCTCATACTGGGGAAGCAAATTCATATTTAACAGTTGCTGGAATCAGTATGATGGCAACCTTGAGTTTGGTGTCTACTAAAAAACGTAAAAAGTCTAGTTAGGATAATGTCATTAAAATCCTATTGACGTATACGGATTCCTTTTGTTACAATAAATCTTGAAAAGATTGATTATTCTCATCGACTGATAGCGAGTTCGGGATGGTGGAAGCCGGATAGGAGAAGAATAAGTGGCCCTTTTTACCAGTAGATAAAGAATGAAGGCTGAATAAGCAAAAATAGGGTGGAACCGCGTTTCGACGCCCCTTGTCTTTAGACAGGGGGATAGAAGGCGGTTCTTTTTATTCCCTGGAATTGGTTGAGGGAGAACATTTAGAAAGAAGGTCATTATGGCAGAGAAACTTACCTTTCAAGAAATTATTTTAACCTTGCAGCAGTTTTGGAGTGACCAGGGTTGCTTGTTGATGCAGGCTTATGACAATGAAAAAGGGGCCGGAACCATGAGTCCCTATACATTTTTACGGGCTATTGGACCTGAGCCTTGGAATGCTGCTTATGTCGAGCCTTCACGTCGTCCAGCGGATGGACGTTATGGAGAGAATCCTAACCGTCTTTACCAGCACCACCAATTCCAAGTGGTGATGAAGCCAAGTCCAAGTAATATTCAAGAGTTATATTTACAATCCTTGGAAGTCTTGGGAATCAATCCTCTTGAGCATGATATCCGTTTTGTTGAAGACAACTGGGAAAATCCATCAACTGGTTCTGCGGGTCTTGGTTGGGAAGTCTGGTTGGATGGAATGGAAATCACCCAGTTTACCTACTTCCAACAAGTAGGGGGCTTGGCGACTCAACCGGTGACGGCTGAGGTAACATATGGTTTGGAGCGCTTGGCCTCTTACATTCAAGAGGTGGATTCGGTTTACGATATCGAGTGGACAGCAGGCGTTAAGTATGGTGAAATCTTTAACCAACCTGAATTTGAACATTCAAAATACAGCTTTGAGTTGAGTAATCAGGAGATGTTGCTGGAGAATTTCAACAAGTTTGAAGCAGAAGCGCAAGCTGCGCTGGAAGCGGCTCTGGTTCATCCTGCTTATGACTATGTTTTGAAGTGTTCCCATACCTTTAATCTTTTGGATGCGCGTGGGGCTGTGTCTGTCACAGAGCGGGCTGGTTACATTGCACGGATTCGGAATTTGGCGCGGGAAGTTGCTAAGACCTTTGTAGCAGAGCGCAAGCGCCTTGGCTATCCTTTGTTGGATGAAGCCAGCCGCCAAGAATTACTAGCAGAGGAGGACTAAGATGACAAAGACAGTATTGCTTGAACTTGGTTTAGAGGAGATGCCGGCCTATCTTGTGACACGTAGCATGGATCAATTAGGCCAACGTGTTGCAGACTTCTTGAAGCAGCATCGTTTGGATTTTGAAAAAATTGAAACCTTCTCGACGCCCCGCCGTCTAGCGGTTCGGGTTAAGGGCTTGGCAGACCGCCAGCAGGACCTGGTCGAAGATTTCAAGGGACCAAGTAAAAAGATTGCCTTGGATGCAGAAGGCAATTTCACCAAGGCTGCCCAAGGTTTTGTTCGTGGTAAGGGTTTGACCACAGACGCCATTCGTTTTGAAGAAATCAAGGGTGAAGAGTATGTCTATGTAACCAAGGAAGAAAAGGGACAGGTTGCAGAAGAAATCCTGCCTCAGTTGACGGAAACCTTGGAAGCTATGACCTTCCCTGTCAGCATGCACTGGGCTAATTATCGCTTTGAATACATTCGTCCAGTTCACACCCTGACCCTTTTGGTCGATGACAAGCTCTTGGAAGCTCGTTTCTTGAACCTGGAATCAGGTCGTCTCAGTCGTGGTCATCGTTTCTTGGGGCAAGAAGTTAGCTTGGCTTCTGCGGACAGCTATGAGGCTGATCTGCGTCAAGCCTTTGTCATTGCGGATCCAGTTGAGCGGACCCAAATGATTCAGGATCAAATCCGGGACTTGGAAGAGTTACACGGGGTTCGGGTGGAAATTGATCCAGGCCTTTTGAATGAAGTGTTGAACCTGGTTGAGTATCCAACGGCCTTTTTAGGTTCCTTTGATCCCAAATACTTGGACTTGCCAGAAGAAGTTTTGGTGACCTCCATGAAGGCGCACCAACGTTACTTTGTGGTTCGAGACCAGGAAGGCAAACTCTTGCCACATTTTGTCTCTGTTCGGAATGGAAATGCGGATCACATCGCGAATGTTGTGAAAGGAAATGAAAAGGTTTTGGTGGCCCGTCTGGAAGACGGAGAGTTCTTCTGGAAAGAGGACCAGAAATTGGCCATTGAAGACCTGCTTCCAAAATTGGCCAAGGTGACCTTCCATGAAAAAATTGGAACCCTTGCCGAACACATGGAGCGGACTGCTAAGATTGCGGCTTACTTGGCAGACCAGGTTGGTTTGAGTCAGGAGGAGCAGGCAGATCTAGCACGTGCGGCAGCGATTTATAAATTTGATCTCTTGACCGGTATGGTGGGTGAGTTTGATGAATTGCAAGGGATCATGGGGGAGAAATATGCCCTTCTTGCGGGTGAAAAGCCTGCTGTAGCACAGGCAATTCGTGAGCACTACCTACCAAACTCCAGTGAGGGGGTCCTTCCGGAGAGCCGTGTTGGAGCTGTCTTGGCAGTGGCGGATAAGATGGATACGCTTCTGTCCTTCTTTACCGCTGGTTTGATCCCAAGTGGTTCCAACGACCCTTATGCCCTTCGTCGGGCAACCCAGGGGATTGTCCGGATTTTAGATGCTTTTGGTTGGGATCTTGACTTGCGTGAGCTGCAAGATGCCTTCTTCCAAAATCAATGGTACCAGCATAAGGACGAAATCTTGGAATTCTTCAATGCGCGGATTGAAAAAATGATGGATGCTTCCATCAATAAAGACATTGTTCGGGCTGTCTTGGCCAATAGCCAATTCAAGGTGTCTTCCCGTCTCTTGGCAGCCAAGGCCCTAGCCCAGGCGGCGCAAGCCGAAGGCTTTAAAGAAGCTGTTGAGAATCTGTCACGGGTCTTTAACCTAACAGAGAAAGCAGAAGAAGTGGCTATTGATGCCAGTCTATTGGAATCGGATTCCGAGAAGGCTTTGGCGAAGGCAGTCGATGGTCTAAGCTGGTCTGAGGATATGACTGCGAATATGCAGGAGCTATTTGATCTAGCACCGCTGATTGCTGACTTCTTTGAAAACAATATGGTCATGGCTGAGGATCTTGCCGTTCGTGCCAACCGCCTAGCGCTTTTGGCCCGCTTACGCCAAAAAGCTAGCCGTCTCGCCCACTTTACCTTACTTCAAACTAAATAGGAGAAAAAATGGAAGATTCAAAAATCGAACGCATCAATGAACTGGCCAAGAAGAAAAAAGAGGTTGGCTTAACGGAGGCGGAATTGGAAGAGCAAGCGGCTCTTCGCAAGGAGTACATTCAAGGTTATCGTCGCAGCTTGCAGGCCCATATTGAAGGGATCAAATTGGTTGACGAAAATGGCAATGATGTGACGCCTGAAAAATTGAAACAAATTCAAAAAGAAAAAGGCCTACACGGCCGGGGTCAGGAAGATTAATAGATAAAGAACGGCTGGGGAAACCAGTCGTTCTTTATATAAATCTTGGTAATTGGTTGTAGATTTTGCTATAGTGGTTATAGGAAAACAAAGGAGGCCTGAGATGGAAGTCTATACACTCGCAAATGGGATTCAAATCCCTAAGATTGGTTTTGGAACCTGGCAAATTCCGGATGGAGAGTTGGCGGTTCAGTCAGTTTCTTATGCCTTGGAAGCTGGTTATCGTCATATTGATACGGCACAGATTTATGGCAATGAAGCCAGTGTCGGTCGTGCCTTGGCTGACAGTAATTTGGATCGCCAAGAAATCTTTGTAACCACTAAGGTTTGGAATGATAAGAATGGTGTGGAAGACACACGCCAGTCAATCCTAGAATCAATGGACAAACTCGGTGTAGATTATTTAGACCTAGTTTTGATCCACTGGCCAAATCCGGCAGCTAGTCGGGACAGCCTTCCTTGGCAGGAACGGAATGCCTTGGTTTGGAAAGGCTTGGAGTCTCTTTACCAGGAAGGGAAAATCAAGGCTATTGGTGTGTCGAATTTTATGGTACACCACTTGGAGGCTTTATTGGAGAGCGCAGAAGTAACGCCCCAGGTCAACCAGGTTATGCTGGCTCCGGGAACCCCGCAAAAAGAACTGGTTGCCTACTGCCAGGATAAGGGAATCCTGCTAGAAGCCTACAGCCCATTTGGAACAGGAACTTTATTTGAAAATGAAGAAGCTGCTCAGTTGGCGCGTGAAGCAGACTTAACCTTGGCCCAACTAGCCTTGGCTTGGTCCTTGGACAAAGGCTTCTTGCCTCTGCCAAAATCAACTAGCCCAGAAAATATCCAGGCTAATTTAGCCATTGAAGGACTGGCGATTGCTCCCCAAGCTATCGAGGTTTTGGATCAACTCCAAGGAGTTAAGGGACAGTTGGATCCAGATAAAGCAGATTTTTAAGCACAGAGGTGAGTCTGGGTGCTTAACAAGGTCAGATTAGTATTAATACTCAAAGAAAATCGAAAATAGTCTAGGAAACGAGCCGCAGACAGTACTAGACGTACGGCAAGGAGAGTTGACAACGAATAGTTTTGATTTTCAAAGAGTATAAAAGGAGTGAGACAAGAACTAAGGGTAGTTCTGTCCCACTCCTTTTTTATCTTAGAGTAGATTGATAACTTTTTCAAAGTTATCCACAATCTGGCTTTCGGTTACGGCCATCAACAACTCCCCTTCTTTAAAGATGTAGTTGGGGGTGAGGTGGATGTTGAGCTCGCTATTGCGGTGTTCTCGAAAGCCGATGATGTTTAGCTGGAAGTGTTTACGCAATTCCAATTGGGCCAAGGATTTTCCAATCCAGCGTTTGGGAGGATAAAATTCAATGATGGAGACATCCCGATCTAATTGAATAATGTCGGTTGTTTCCCGGTGGAGGATGTGTTTGGCTAGGGAGACACCGGTCTCCCGTTCGGGTGAGATGACACGGTCGGCCCCGATTTTTTCAAGGACTTGGCGGGTCGTTTTGCTTTTGACCTTGGCAATTACTTTTTCAACGCCCAGTGTTTTGCAGTGCATCACAGCCAAGACACTGGACTCCAAGTGCTGGCCGGTTGCTACAACAACTGTATCGCAGGTATCAATTCCGGCTGCTTGGAGGAGGTCGAAGTCGGTGAAGTCGCCAACAACTCCGTGAGTTAGCATAGGTTCAACGTGGTTAATGGCATCTTCATGGTCATCCACGGCGATAATATCACAATCAAATTTACTGAGGGTATTGACAATACTGCGTCCAAAGACCCCTAGGCCTAGAACGCCAATAGTTGGTTTTGGCATGCTAATCCTTTCTAGCCAACTAAGAGATTGGCTTTGGCATATTTCAGAGTTGATTTTCGACTAGGTTTTCGATCGGCAAAGGAAATTAAGAGAGTTAGGGGGCCAATCCGGCCCATAAACATAAGGAGCATGATGATGGTTAAACAAGCCTGATTTAATGTTGGGGTGAGGTTGGCACTAACACCTACTGTTGAGAGGGCGGAGACAGCTTCCATCATGATATAGAGGAAGCGATGACTATCGCCATCGAAGTAGGACAGGAGGGCGAGACTGGACATGAGAGAAACAAAGTAGACCATGAGAATGGTGAAGGACTTTTGGACCGTCTTTGGAGAGACTGTCCGTTTCCACAAGTTCACATGCGGTAGACCGAGAATCTCAGCCCTGGCATAGGCCAAGAGGACCAGGAAGGTGGTCACCTTAAGACCGCCAGCAGTTCCGCCTGGAGCGCCACCGATAAACATCTGGTGAGCTAGGAAAATAATGCTGGCTGGTCGCATTTGGGTGAAGTCCACTGTCGAAAAACCAGCGGTTCGTACGGTTACACTTTGGAAGAAGGCGACTAAAAAGCTGTCCCAGAAATTTAAGGTTCCCAAGGTAGCAGGGTTGTGGTATTCGCTAATCAGGGTGGAAATGGTCCCGAAGGCCAACAAGAAAGCGGAGGCCCCTAGAACAATTTTTGTATGGAAGCGGAGGCGTTTCAGCGGGTGTTTTTCCAGTAAATTGGTTTGCAGATCAAACCAGACAGAGAATCCTAAACCGCCGGTGATGATGAGAAAGGAGATGGTCAGAATGACCAGCGGATCGGTCTGATATTGAATCAGGCTAGAGCGTCCCAAGTTATCGAAGCCTGCATTGCAAAATGCTGAGATAGCCAGAAAGACCGAAGTGAACAGACCTTCAGTCCAGCCTAGCAAGGGAACAAAGCGAAAACTTAAGAGGAGAGCACCAATTCCTTCCAAGAGGAAGGTGATGAGAAATACCGATTTTACAAAACTTTTTAAGGACCGGGGTTGGGTGTAACTAGTGCTTTCTTGGATGGCAGCTCGGTTGGAAAAACTTAGCTTTTGTTGGAATTGTAAATAAAAAATACCAATAAAACTAATAAACCCGAGGCCGCCAATCTGAATAAGCAGCATGGCGATGATTTGGCCCCAAATGCTGTAGGTTTCCGAAAGGGGGACCACCGATAGTCCGGTTACACAAACCATGGACACGGCCATAAAGAGATGATCAAAATAAGTCGCTAAAGATGTCGGAGTCTGGGAAATGGGCAGGCTTAAGGCAAGTGATCCAAGAAAACTCACCAGGGCAAAGCTCATAAAGATTCGCCGCGCTGGAGGTTGGCTGGTTAAAAAACGATACATAGACTCGATAATCCTTTTGAAATGATGTGTTTATTCTACCATATTTTTGTAATGCTGCAGCAAGGAAAGTGAGGGAAGGGGAGGGTGTTTTTTGAAAAAGGTGGGGCTTTGGGGTATAATAGTTTAGATATGAAAAAAGAATTCCATCATGTAACGGTTTTATTAAAGGAAACAGTTGATTCCTTAAACATCAAGCCTGACGGTGTCTATGTAGATGCGACACTGGGCGGAGCTGGTCATAGTGAGTACCTTCTATCTCAGTTGAGTGAAGAAGGCCATTTGTATGCCTTCGATCAGGATGAAGACGCGATTCGCCATGCCCAGATTCGCCTAGCGCCTTATGTGGAGAAGGGAATGGTGACCTTTATTCAAGATAATTTCCGAAATCTACAGGCGGCACTAGCAAGGCTGGGTGTCCAAGCGATTGATGGAATCTGTTATGATTTAGGGGTTTCAAGCCCGCAGTTGGACCAGCGTGCGCGTGGTTTTTCCTATAAACAGGATGCCCCGTTAGACATGCGGATGGACCAGTCCGCAGCCTTGACGGCCCAGGTCGTGGTCAATGATTATCCTTATGAGGATTTGGTACGGATCTTTTTTAAATATGGAGAAGATAAATTTTCCAAACAAGTGGCGCGAAAAATCGAAAAGGCACGAGATCTAGCTCCAATTGAGACAACGACGCAATTGGCTGAGATTATCAAATCTGCAAAACCGGCTAAGGAGCTTAAGAAAAAAGGACACCCAGCCAAGCAAATTTTCCAAGCGGTTCGGATTGAAGTCAATGATGAGTTGGGGGCAGCGGAGACTTCCTTGCAGCAAGCAATGGACTTGCTCAAGCCTGGTGGTCGGATTTCGGTCATTACCTTTCATTCTTTGGAGGATCGGTTGACCAAGCTTCTTTTTAAAGAAGCTTCGACCGTTGAGATTCCCAAAGGGATTCCCTTGCTACCGAGTCAAATGGAAGCTGACTTCCGCTTGGTCAATCGCAAGCCGATTCTGCCTTCCAATGAGGAATTGGAAGCCAATAATCGTGCTCATTCGGCCAAGTTGCGTGTACTAGAGCGAATCAAATAAGGAGTTTTTATGGCTCAAGAATCTAGAGGGTTGAGGAGACTGCGACGTCCCTTAACCAATTTGGAAAAGATTTTTTATGGAACTATAGTAGTGACAACGGTGATTGTCGCTATCACAACAATTTTTTTACAGACCCAGATGCTCCAGGTCGAGCGGGATTTAGCGACTTTAAATTCCCAAGTTGAAAGTAAGGAAACGGAGATCACAGAGGCCAAACAGCGGGTGAATGAGCTAAGCCGCTATGATCGTTTTCAAAAATTGGCAGATGAGCAGGGAATGACTGTAAAAAATGATAATTTAGTAACGGCGGAAAAACCATGAAACGATTGTGGCAACGGGTACGTCTGTTTGTTTTAAAGGGACGGAAAAGCCCGATAGAAAATCGGCAACGGGTGGGAAAACAATTAAGTGTTCTGACAGTATTTCTCTTTTTTGTTTTTTTGATTAACTTTGCTGTCATTATAGGAACAGATACCAAATTTGGTGTGGATTTATCGGAGGCTGCGAGACGGGTTCACCAAGAAATTCGTATCAATCCAGCCAAACGGGGAACCATTTATGATCGTAATGGGATTCCGATTGCAGAGGATTCAACGACCTATAATGTTTTTGCGGTCATTGATAAGGAGTATGTTTCGGCCAAGGGTGAGAAACTCTATGTTGATGCTGACCAGTACGGACAAGTAGCAGATCTGTTTAAGGAATACCTAGAAATGGATTCGGATTATGTGCTGAAACAGTTACGTCAGGAGGGACTGCGGCAGGTCTCATTTGGAACCAAGGGAAATAATTTGTCCTATGGAACCATGACCGACCTCAAGAAGGCAGCTGAGAAGGCAGGCATTAAAGGGATTGACTTCTCAACCAGTCCGAGTCGTAGTTATCCAAATGGGAATTTTGCTTCTCAGTTTATTGGTTTAGCCCAGCTCACAGAACATGAGGATGGTAGCAAAACCTTGGTCGGAAACACAGGGTTGGAAGCTTCCATGAATAGTATCTTGGCAGGAACAGACGGTGTGACCACCTATGAGAAGAACCGGGTCGGTAGTATTATTCCGGGGACCGAAAAAGTGGAGAGCAAACGGATTGATGGTCAGGATGTCTACACGACCCTGTCTGTTAATTTGCAAACCTACTTAGAAACGCAAATGGATTTGTTCCAGGAAAAAACACGTGGGAAGTGGGCTTCAGCAACCCTGGTTTCGGCGAAAACAGGGGAAATCTTAGCCCACACCCAACGGCCAACCTTTAACCCAGATACCAAGGAGGGCTTGGATGATGAAAACTTTACCTGGTCTTCCGCTCTCTATCAAAGTAACTTTGAGCCGGGATCGACGATGAAAGTTATGACCCTGGCTGCTGCCATTGACAACAACACCTTCCCGCCTAATGAGCTCTTTGACAATACACAGTTGAACGTAATTGATGCAACCATTCGTGACTGGTCGGTCAATAACGGAACCTCGACGGGGCAGGTGATGAGTTTTGCCCAGGGATTTGCTTACTCATCCAACGTCGGAATGGTTTTGCTGGAGCAAAAAATGGGAGCTGACAAGTGGTTAGACTATCTATCCCGTTTCCGGTTTGGGATTCCAACACGCTTTGGAATGGGTAATGAGTCAGCGGGCTTGTTGCCGGCTGACAATATTGTGTCGATTGCCATGTCTGCTTTTGGTCAAGGGATTTCAACGACCCAGGTGCAGATGTTGCGAGCTTTTTCAGTCATTGCCAATGATGGGGTGATGATTCAGCCGAAGTTTATTTCTGCAATTTATGATCAAAAGCAAGATGCAGTGCGAAAAGCTGGTCTTGAGATTATGGGGAATCCAGTTTCAGAGAAGGCGGCGCGTGAGACTCGTGAGTATATGGTGACGGTTGGGACAGATCCTTATTACGGGACCTTGTATGACAAATGGTCTTCTGATTTGAGTTTACAGGGACCGATTATTCAAGCTGGTGGTCAAGCTCTTGCCGTTAAATCAGGGACAGCTGAGATTGCAAAAGAAGATGGAACCGGTTATCTTGAAAATACTTATATGAACTCAGTGGTTGCCATGTCATCAGCAGAAGATCCTGATTTCATTATGTATGTGGCGACAGCCCAACCGGAACAGTTTAGTCCACTCATGTGGCGTGACTTTGTCAATCCAATTATGGAAGAAGCCATTGCGATGAAGGATACGTTGAATTTGACAGAGTTGAGTCCTGTTTTGAATGACGTTTCTAAAGAGTTAATCTATAAGATGCCAGACACTTCGAATATGTCCCCAGGGAATTTAGCAGATGTTCTAAGGCAAAATCTTGTGCAACCGATTATTCTTGGTACGGGGACTTCAATTCGGAAAATCTCTGCTGATACGGGTGATCGCTTGAAAGCCAATCAACAAGTTCTGGTTCTCACCAATAGTTTTGATGAAATTCCGGATTTCTATGGATGGAATAAACAAATGATGAAACAGTTTGGCAAGTGGACGGATATTGAAGTGGATATTCGTGGTTCCGGTAGCCACGTTGTTGCTCAAGATGTTGATCCGAATACGCAATTGAAGAAAGTTAAAAAAATAAAAGTGACCTTGGGAGACTAATTAAGGGGACCTCTAAAAACCCCAGTTTTTCTTCAAATTGAATCACTCAAACATCGATAAATAAGCATTTGGGTTTTGAGGGATTTAGTTTTTAGAAGTCCCTTCAAAAAATTCTATGAACGCATTAAGCTCTATCAAAGACAGCTGGCTAGAAAGTGTGTTGTAAATGGGAATAAGGCGACCCAAACTAAGAATTATGCTAAGACGAGAGCCAAGTTGCAGCGGACTATCGGAAGGTTGCAGCTATTCAGATCAACATTCTCCATGAATTTACAACAGAACTAGTGACTGACTTTGATAAAATCATTATCGCAGATTTAGATGTTAAGAGAATGCAGATGTCTCATGCTGCATCCAAGGGCTTACATCGCTCTATGTTTGGGCAGTTCAGACAGATCTTGACCTATAAGGCTGATTGGTACGGTAAGGAGATTATCTTAGCCGATAAACATTATCCAAGCACGCAACGTTGTTCCGCTTGCGGTCACATTAAGACAGGTGACGATAAAATCACTTTAGCAGGTAATGCTAAACATGGAACCAGGCACCATGAATACATTTGTTATGAATGTGGCTTTGTGGGAGACCGGGATGAAAATGCAGTTGCCAATCTTTTGACCTTACTCAATTAAACAATACGGGGTGCTACACCCTTAGGCTATCAGAGTTAGTCACTGTCATTACCCTCTTGGAGGATATGAGAATACTAATGGTAACGGTAGTAAATAAAATGAAGAAAGGAAGTCTATATATTCTTTCTCAAATGTGGTTAAATCTTACAAATGACTACGTTTGGTTATATTTTATATAGCAGATTAATATGAATACCGAATTTTTTGTTGGCCTCATTTCGTTTGTGTTGACCGTTCTTTTAATGCCCATTTTCATCCAGACCTACAATAAGGCCAAAATTTCTGGCCAGCAGATGCATGAAGATGTCAAACAGCACCAAGCCAAGGCGGGGACGCCTACGATGGGAGGGATTGTCTTTCTGCTTGTTGGTAGCTTGGTGGCCTTGTTGGGTCTGCTTTGGTCGGGCCAATGGACAGCTAGTGCCGGGATGGTTCTATTAATCCTTGTTTTATATGGCTTGGTTGGCTTTTTAGATGATTTCTTAAAAGTCTTTCGGCGAATCAATGAGGGGTTGAATCCGCGGCAAAAGTTGCTCTTGCAGCTAGTGGGCGGACTCCTCTTCTTTCTGATTGCAGATAGCCAGGGTGGAACCTTGAATGTTTTTGGATATGCCTTGCAGCTGGGTGGTCTCTACCTGCCCTTTGTTTTGTTCTGGTTGGTCGGTTTCTCCAATGCGGTGAATTTGACGGATGGAATTGATGGCTTGTCAAGTATTTCCGTTGTGATTTCTTTGTCAGCCTATGGGATGATTGCCTTCATGCAAGAACAGTGGGATATCTTGCTGGTGATTGCCAGTTTGCTTGGTGGTTTGTTAGGATTTTTCCTTTACAACCGCAAGCCGGCCAAGGTTTTTATGGGAGATGTTGGGAGCCTGGCGCTTGGTGGTATGCTGGCAGCCATTTCCATGGTGCTCCACCAAGAATGGACTCTTTTGCTGATTGGTTTGGTGTATGTTCTCGAAACTTCCTCTGTTATGCTGCAAGTGGCCTATTTCAAATATACCCGTAAGAAATATGGGGAAGGTCGCCGCATTTTCCGGATGACCCCTTTCCACCACCATCTGGAATTAGGGGGACTTTCTGGCCGTGGCTCTGCCTGGTCTGAATGGAAGGTGGATTTCTTCCTGTGGGGTTTGGGATTGACCACTTCGCTGATAGCCCTTGCCATTTTGTATCTCTAAAGCTCAAAGGTTGGATTTTTGGTTCTATAATAAGTTGTGTGGAAAGCTTGCTCTCCATGCAACTTTTTTTGTAATTCAGAGTGCAAAAAAAAGCAATTCCTAGTAAACTGATAAGTGAAAAAAAAACATCAGAATAGGAATTGCTTCATATGGACTATGTTACTCAAAAATTACTCGGAATTCAAAACCTAAACATTACTTTTAGAGAAAATTGGCTTACTTTTCGTAAAGATAAGCGAAATCGTCTTGCCCAAATCATTGAAGGTTCTTTGGAAAAACGTCCAAGCTGTTGCCCCTCCTGTGGAGTTATCTGGGAATCTACTAAAGATGTCTATGCCCATGGTACCACTCCTAAA
>NZ_WSRS01000054.1 GCF_009767945.1 Streptococcus danieliae
GTGATAAGACAGATAGTTCAACTTTAATCAAGAATGAAGTTCGCATGATGATTTCTTGCTTGGCCTACAATATTTCATTATTTATGAGGCATCTAGCTGGTGGCTCTGTGAAGAATTTGACCATGAAACGTTTCCGGAAACTGTTTATCAATATAGCTGGAAAGTGTGTAAAAAGTGCTAGAAGACAGATTCTAAAGCTGTCTAGCTTATATTCTCTGAAAGATGAGTTTCGAGCTCTTTTTGAACGGATTTCTAGATTGAATTTCTCCCTACCCATTCTCTATAAAGCAAGAGATACGGGACCACCTTTGTTAGGACTTTAAAATATCAAATAGTATACATTTTTAAAAATCGAGAGTCGCACCAAGGGCGGAGTCTGTCCTTTTTAGGGTCATAAGGCATTGAATCCATTTTTATCCTTAGAACAGATTGAACGACAAGAAAAATCATCAGAAATTGCCATTGTTTTTTAGCAATTTCTGATGATTTTTTAGCTATTTACACGGAGTTGTTTGAGGTATGAATAATTTGGGTTCAAGTATGTTATTAGACATCAAATATCTCTCCATAGTATGAAAAAAAGGCCACCTAGTTATACATCTCTGTACCTTCGATGACTTCTAATCTAATTAAATTATAGTACTATAGTATCTACTAAGTCAAGAATTTCCCTACCTCTTCACGACAAATATCATTCGAAAGTGATAATGTCTTAAGTAAATCGAAGCAGATAATGTCCCATAGGGGATATATGAAAAAAGCCACCGAGTTATACATTTCTGTATCTTCGGTGACTTCTAATCTGTTTTCAGTTTACCAAAACAGATTCAACGGAGTAAGTATTACTCTAGCTTCTCTTCATGCGTTTCTAGAACAGCCCAAAAACTTGCCCATCGGCATCCAAGCCCATGTGGAGGGCTGCCGGGTCCTTAGGGAGGCCGGGCATAGTGAGGACATTGCCAGCAAGGGCGACAATAAAGCCGGCTCCGTTGCGCAACTGAAACTCGCGGATGGTGATGCGGAAGTTCTGAGGGCGGCCGCCTAAGCTTGGATTGTCTGATAAGGAATAGGGCGTTTTAGCCATACAAATAGGGAGTTGGTCCCAGCCTTGGTTTTGGAAGTGCTTGAGTTGTTTGGCTGCTTTGGGAGCCAAGTCAACGCCCTGGGCACCGTAGGCTTTTTGAGCTAACGTTTCCAGTTTTGTCAGGAACTGATCCTCAACCTGGTAATAAGGGGTAAAGTCCTTTTCTTCTACCAAGTAAGGGAGGAGGGTCTTGACCAATTCTTGGCCTCCTTGAGGCCCTTTTTCCCAAACTTCTGTCAGGGCAACCGGAATAGCGGCAGCTTGGCAGAGCTCTTGCAGGAGCGTTAGTTCAGCAGGGCTATCGCCTGCGAAGCGGTTGAGGGCCACGATGACAGGACGACCAGTTGTGGCTAAACTGTTAACATGGTGGGAGAGATTGGCAAAACCAGCTTCCAAGGCTCCTAAATCTTCTTGAGCTAGATCCGCTTTGGATATGCCGCCGTGCATTTTGAGGGCTCGGATGGTGGCAACAAGGACAATGGCGTCTGGGGCTTTGCGGAGATGGGGCACCTTGATATCGAGGAACTTCTCCGCCCCTAGATCAGCCCCGAAACCGGCTTCGGTGACGGTAATATCGGCCAAGGATAGGGCAGTCTCTGTCGCCAGGACCGAATTACAGCCATGCGCGATATTGGCGAAGGGGCCGCCGTGGACGAGGGCTGGGGTTCCGTAAATGGTTTGGACCAAATTGGGTTTGAGAGCGTCCTTGAGCAAGAGGGTGAGGGCCCCTTGAACCTCCAGGTCCTTCACAAAGAGGGGCTGGTCTGCTCGGTTATAACCGATTAAAATATTGGCCAAGCGTTCTTGCAGGTCTTGAAGATCACGCGCCAGGCAAAGAATCGCCATCATTTCACTGGCCACCGTGATGTCAAAGCCATCTTCCCGAGGTTGTCCATTGATAGGTCCGCCTAACCCAATGACAATCTGCCGCAGACTCCGATCATTGATATCTAAAACCCGTTTCCAGGCGATACGACTGGGATCCAAGTCCAAGGCATTGCCCTGGTGAATGTGGTTGTCAATCAAGGCCGATAGGGTATTGTGGGCACTGGTCAAGGCATGCATATCACCCGTAAAATGGAGATTGATGTCCTCCATGGGCAGTACCTGCGCATAGCCACCACCAGCAGCCCCGCCTTTCAAGCCCATCACCGGACCTAGAGAGGGCTCTCTGAGGGCAATCATTGTCTGGTGACCTGCAGCATTCAGACTGTCTGCAAGGCCAATTGTCACCGTTGATTTGCCCTCTCCTGCAGGGGTCGGATTGATAGCCGTCACCAAGATCAGCTTGCCCGCTTCTTTTTGCTTCAATTCCATCAAGGTTGGATAGGAAATTTTCCCCTTATAGGGACCATATTGTTCAATCGCATCCGCACTTAAGCCTAAAGCTACAGCGATTTCGACGATGGGTTTTAAGGAACTTTCTTGTGCAATTTGAATATCTGTTTTCATAGCCAGTCCTCCTCTTTCCCTCTCATTATAACAAAAGCCAAATCCCTGAAAAAGGTGTATAATTGGCTTATGAAAATTTTAATCACAGCAGGTGGAACCTCCGAACCTATTGATCAGGTTCGGGCCATTACCAACCAATCAACCGGGCGTTTGGGAAGCACCATCGCCCAAGCTTGTTTGGAAGCTGGTTTTGAAGTGACTCTGATTACAACCGAACAGGCGGTCAAGCCTCCAGCCCATCCCCAGCTCCAGCAAGTCTTGATCAAAACAACCCGAGATCTGGAGCTAGCCCTCCAAAGCCAGGTGCCCCAGCACCAGGTTCTGATTCACAGCATGGCCGTATCCGATTATCGCCCCGTACAGATGGTTCCTTTGGAAAAAGTTCAAGAGGCCAATGATCTGCAAGCCTTTCTAGAGCCAGCTCAAAAAGGCGGCAAACTGTCCTCTGCGGCCGACCATCAAGTGATGTTCCTGGAGAAAACACCAAAGTTGATTCAACAGGTCAAGGACTGGAATCCCCAGCTCCGTTTGATTGGCTTTAAACTACTGGTCTCTGTCAGTCCTGAAGAGCTACTAGCGGTGGCACGTGCTTCACTGACAAAAAATCGGGCCGACCTAATTGTTGCCAATGATCTCACACAAATTGACCAAAATCACCACCAGGCCTATCTTGTTGAGTCCGATCGGGTACAAGAAGCCCAGACCAAATCCGAAATCGCCCAAAAACTGGTCGATTTTATCAGAAAGGAGTCTTAGATGGCCACCATCACCCTCGCCGTCACCGGCAGTATTTCCGCCTATAAAGCAGCTGATCTGGTCAGTCAATTGCGAAAATATGGCCACCAGGTTCATGTCTTGATGACCGAATCAGCCCAAGCCTTTATCACCCCCTTGACCCTGCAGGTGCTCTCGCAAAACCGGGTTCATCTGGACACTATGGAAGAGCCGGATCCCAGCAAGGTCAACCATATCCAATTGGCCAAGGACAGCGATCTCTTTCTCCTAGCCCCCGCTTCTGCCAATACTCTGGCTAAATTGGCCAATGGGATGGCGGATAATATTGTGACCGCCACAGCCTTGGCCCTACCGGCAACAACGCCCAAATTACTGGCTCCAGCCATGAATACCAATATGTATCTCAATCCAGCCAGCCAGAACAATCTCGCTCGCTTGCAAGAGCTGGGCTACCAAATGATTGAACCCCGGGCCTCGCTACTAGCCTGTGGCGATTATGGAATTGGAGCCCTAGCTGAGATACCGACTATTTTAGAAGCTGTAAAGGAGGTTCTTGATCTTGCGTAAATCCAATACAACTGCAGTGCTGGCTATTTTCCTAGCGGCCATGCTGGTTATCCAGTGGTTGAGTGGTTTTATTTTTAACCTACTCCCCTTTGTGATTCGACCAACCCTGATTCATATTCCGGTCATCATCGGCTCCATTCGTTATGGTCCCAAAACCGGTATGTTACTGGGCTTCTTTATGGGGCTTATCTCCATGGTCACCAATACAATTTTCCTGCAACCAACCAGCTATCTCTTCAGTCCCTTTGCGCCTAATGGGAGTCTGCTTTCGCTGGTGATTGCCTTTCTCCCACGGATCCTGATTGGGCTCTTTCCTTATTTTATTTTCCGCTTACTGCCCAATCGCTTTGGCCTCGGTTTAGCCGGTGTTGTGGGTTCCTTAACCAATACCTTCTTTGTGCTTTCAGGAATTTTCCTTTTGTTTCCAGCTATCTACCAAGGGAACCTGCAAAATTTTCTGGCCGCCATTCTCACAACCAATTCTTTTGCGGAAATGGCCCTAGCCGGATTTATTACAGCAGCTGCTTTTCCGATTTTGAAAAAAAGTTAAAATAGTGCTATAATGTAAGCGATTGCGAATATAATAAAAGGAGATTATCATATGACCTATTTGGAATCTTATCAAAACTGGCTTGAGCAAGAAAATCTACCAGCTTACTTACGCCAAGAGTTGGAGGCTATGGATGACAGTCAGAAGGAAGATGCTTTCTACACCAACCTCGAATTCGGGACAGCTGGGATGCGCGGGATTATCGGTGCGGGTACCAACCGTATCAATATCTTTGTGGTTCGTCAGGCAACTGAGGGACTGGCTCGTCTGATTGAAAGCAAGGGTGAGGAATTCAAGGCGCGTGGTGTTGCCATTGCCTACGATAGTCGTCACTTCTCTCCTGAATTTGCAATGGAATCTGCGGCTGTCTTGGCTCAACATGGCATCAAATCCTATGTCTTCGAAAGCCTGCGGCCAACTCCAGAGCTATCCTTTGCGGTCCGTCACCTCAATGCCTTCGCTGGAATTATGATCACAGCTTCCCACAACCCTGCGCCATTTAACGGTTACAAGGTTTATGGAGAAGATGGGGGCCAAATGCCACCGGCAGATGCAGATGCTCTAACCAACTTTATCCGCGAAATTGCTGATCCATTCAGCATCCAAGTTGCTGATGCCGAAGCAGCACAAGCCAATAATCTCATTGAGATTATTGGAGAAGCTGTAGATGCAGAATACCTCAAGGAAGTCCAAAGCGTAACCATTAATCCTGACCTGATTGAAGAATATGGAAAAGACATGAAAATTGTCTACACACCACTTCATGGAACCGGTGAAATGTTGGCCCGCCGTGCCCTTGCCCAAGCAGGCTTTGATTCGGTTCAACTGGTTGAAAGCCAGCTAACAGCTGACCCAGACTTCTCAACTGTCAAATCACCAAACCCTGAAAGCCAAGCAGCCTTTGCTCTTGCAGAAGAACTAGGCCGTGAAGTTGGTGCAGATGTCTTGATCGCGACAGACCCCGATGCCGACCGTCTCGGTGTTGAAGTCTTGCAGGCAGATGGCTCTTATAAGAACCTATCTGGAAACCAAATCGGGGCTATCATCGCCAAATACATCCTGGAAGCCCACAAATCAGCTGGCACCCTTCCAAGCAATGCAGCCTTGGCTAAATCCATTGTTTCAACCGACCTGGTAACCAAGATTGCTGAAAGCTACGGCGCAACCATGTTCAACGTCTTGACTGGTTTCAAATTCATTGCTGAAAAAATCCAAGAATTTGAAGATACCGGTAGCCACACCTACCTCTTCGGTTTTGAAGAAAGCTTCGGTTACCTTATCAAACCATTCGTCCGCGACAAAGATGCCATCCAAGCTGTATTGATTGTAGCTGAAATCGCTGCCTACTTCCGTTCTCGTGGCCTAACCCTAGCCGATGGAATCGAAGAAATCTACAAAGAGTACGGTTACTATGCTGAAAAGACTCTCTCTGTAACTCTCTCTGGTGTCGATGGAGCCGCTAAAATCAAAGCCATCATGGGCAAATTCCGTGATCAAGCACCAGCTAGCTTCAACCAAAGCCCTGTAGTCCTTACAGAAGACTTCAAGGAGTTAACAGCTACCGACGCCCAAGGCCAAGTAACAACCCTTACAACACCACCAAGCGACGTGCTCAAATACACACTGGAAGACGGCTCCTGGATTGCAGTCCGTCCTTCCGGTACCGAACCAAAAATTAAATTCTACCTCGCCGTTGTTGGAGATTCCAACCAAGAAGCCGAAGCTAAAATTGCAGCCATCGAAGCTGAAATTAACGCTTTTGTAGAATAATAGCCGAAAAACCTAGCCGAGTAATATGCTCGACTAGGTTTTTTAGGTTTGTTTATAAGACTTAATCATACAACGCTTGACTGGCAGTAATCAAAGTTAGTTTATAGACATCCTTGATACTCGCGCCACGGGAGAGGTCGTTAACAGGGTGGTTGAGGCCTTGTAAGATTGGGCCGACGGCGCTGAAGCCACCGAGACGTTCCACCATCTTATAACAGATATTTCCCGATTCAATGCTTGGAAAGACAAACACGGTTGCTTGGCCTGCCACAGGACTGTTCGGGGCTTTAAGCTTGGCTGTTTCCGGATCGTAGGCTGCATCGAATTGCAATTCTCCGTCAATCACTAAGTCAGGAGCCAATTCTTGCGCCAGCTTGGTTGCGGAAACCACTGTGTCCACTTTAGGGCCGGAACCACTTCCCTTGGTAGAATAACTCAACATGGCAATTTTAGGATCAATCCCAAAGGCCTTGGCTGTTGCGGCAGAGTTAATGGCAATTTCTGCTAAGATGTCTGCTTCTGGTTCAATGTTAATGGCACAGTCTGCAAAAAGGTAGCGTTCTTCTCCACGGACCATGAGGAAGGAACCGGAGGTTCGCTTAATTCCTGGTTTAGTTTTAATAATCTGAAGGGCTGGACGTACAGTATCTGCAGTTGAATGAATGGCTCCAGAAACCATTCCGTGGGCATAGCCTGTGTGAACCAACATGACACCAAAATAGTTCACATCCTCTACGAGGAGTGCACGGGCTTCCTCTTCGTTGATTTTGCCCTTACGCCGCTCAACCAGGCTTTCGACCATCGCATCCAGTTGGTCATATTCCTTGGGATTAATAACCTCGAAACCTTCTGTAATCCCTTCAATCTCGAGATAGAGACGGATTCTTTCTGGACTCCCTAAAAGCACTGGAATAATGTCTGTATCTGTTACAATCCGTTTGGTTGCCTGCAAAATACGAGGTTCTTCTCCTTCCGGTAAAACAATTTTAACGGTTTTTCCTTGAAGGGACTGGCGAATGCTGTCAAAAATTTTCATAATAACCTCCTTATACTCATTTAATTTCAAAATCTGACCTTGTCAAGCCTCCTTGATCGCTTCTATGGGTAATAGTCAACAGGTCTTTCAGACCTGTTGAACTACCTTCATCTGCTTCCTAGTCATCTTTTTGTCTTATTCGAGTATTTTGATCTCAATTTGAATTAGGTGCTAAGGTTGAGACAGGTCTCCGAGAACCTGTTGGAAATCAGTTGGAAGAGGGGCTTGTAGAAACAGCTCTTCCTCTGAAAAGGGATTGTAAAAACGTAAGGAGTGGCAATGAAGGGCTTGGCGCTCAATGCCATCGTCCAAACTACCGCCATACAGATCATCTCCCAAGAGCGGATAGCCTAGATGGGAAAAATGAACCCGGATTTGATGGGTGCGACCTGTGTGGAGTTGGATATCGACTAAATAAGTGGGGGCTTGATCAATCAACACCTGATAGGAGGTGCGGGCGTACTTCCCATCCGGAGCGACACGTCTGGTGATAATACTCTCTGGATTCCGAGCAATGGGGGCGATGATTTCTCCTTGCTGGGGCAGGGGCTGGTCGCCCTTAACCAGGGCCAGGTATTTTTTCTCGATCGAGCGTGACTGGAGTTGTTTGTCCAAGCGGGCATGGGCGTAACCATGCTTGGCAAAAAGCATGAGGCCTGAGGTATCACGGTCAAGTCGCGTCACAATATGAACTTGCTGGTTTTCATAGTCTTGTTCCTGGTAATAGCCCTTGACAAAATTAGCCATGGTATTGGAATGGTTGACGCTGGGGATACTAGCCACGCCTGCTGGCTTGTTGAGGACTAGAAAATGTGTGTCTTCATAAACAATATCCAGGTCCCGGGAGATGGCTTCTAACTTTTCGAAAGGGGGTTCAGCCGGGATATCAATGATTAACTCATCACCAATATCCAGTAGATAAGTCGCAAATTGTGGTTTCCCATTCACCAAAATTTGCCCACCCTTATACTTGATTTTTGCCAAAAGCCCTCTCGAAATATCATGACGCTTGACAAAGGTCTTCACTTTGACGTGCTCATCAACAATAAATTGGAATCTCATTCGTCCTCCACCTCGCCGATGAAAGAATCGCGCACGCGCTCCCAAAAACTGGTGTGCTTCGAGGAAGCCATAAATGGAATCTTGCGATGGTAAATCTGGCACTCAAAACGGCTCACTTGCTCCACTTGATAGACATGATTGTCCACCAAAAGCGTATGGGTACTGTCTGACAAGGGCAGGATTTCAATCTTATCCTTCCGAGGCACGATGACAGACGAGCCAAGAGTCCGATAGACCCGATTGTTGAGACTGGCTACCTCTGTCACCTGCAGGGCCTCAATCGTCGGATGGAGGACACTGCCCCCCAATGACTTGTTATAGGCCGTGCTCCCAGTCGGTGTTGAAATACAGATTCCATCCCCCCTGAAGCGCTCAAAAGGCACCTGGTTCAAATGCAGATCTGCCACCATGGTTCGATCCGTCCGTCGAACCGTAGCTTCATTTAATGCCAAATATTCCTTGACATCCCCAGACTGGTAGTGAATTTTTATTTGGAGCAAAGGATAAGAAATTTGTGCCCCTTGATCCAAGAGTAAATTCTGGACTAAAAGGTCTAGTTCAAAATCCCGATAGTCCGTATAAAAACCCAAATGTCCGGTATGGACCCCGATAAATCGTACCTTGTCTAGCTGATCCTTGTAACGGTGAAAAGCCGACAACAACATCCCATCGCCACCGATGGAAATAACAATATCCGGATTTTTCCTACTTAATTCAAACTGCTTGTAGGGACGAAGCATACGGCTGAGTTTCTGGAAGACTTCCTGACTGCGTGGCCTTTGATTGGCTATCAAGGCAATCCGTTTAACGGTATTCTTCATCGGTGTCATCACTATTACCTACTCCGTCATATAATTTGCGATGGACGGGATCAAACAAAGCTTGAGCATCTTGGATATCGTCCCGAATTTGCCCCATTTCTTCATCCAGTTGGTAAGCCATTCGGGCTGCTCTCTCCAAACGATTTTTAATCTCCTCTGGAAAATTCCCCTTGTATTTATAATTGAGAGAATGTTCAATGGTTGCCCAGAAATTCATGGCCAAGGTCCGGATTTGAATCTCTGCCAAAATAGTTCGCGAACCATGAATGGTATCAACTGGATACTCAATCACCACATGATAGGAGCGATACCCACTCGACTTGCGGTGATTGATATAGTCCCTTTCTTGGACAATCCGCATATCCTTGCGGCGTCGCAAGACCTCTAAAATTTCATACACATCATCTACAAATTGAACCATAATCCGCAAGCCAGCAATATCTTGCATATCCTGTTCCAAACGCTCCATCGAAATCGCGCGAATCACCATTTTTTCTTGAATACTCTCAATCGGTTTGACCCGACCGGTCACAAATTCAATGGGGGAATGAAGGTTTTGCTTGCGGTACTGCTTACGAATACCTCGTAGCTTAATTTTTAGTTCACCCACGGCCTGGATGTATGGATCTAATAGATCTTCCCAATTTGGCTCCATTTCTGCCCCTTTCCTTGTACTTCCTGTCCTTTTTGTATAAAATAGACACAATCTTATTTTAACACATTCTTGAAAACCTTTCCATGAATAGGATGAAAGAGAGACCTAAAAATGCAACACTTGGAAATTGAATTCAAAAACTTACTGAAAAAAACGGAATATGACCGACTACGAGTCCTCTATCCAGATGTGACCCCCATCCACCAGACCAACTACTATATTGACAGTCCCCAATGGACCTTAAAAGAGCAAGGCATGGCCTTACGCGTTCGCACCTTTGAAACAGGAGCTGAATTGACCCTTAAGATTCCCCAGGCTATTGGCAATATGGAGTACAGCCAAGAATTAACCAGTCTGGTCTGGCCCCTCTTCCCAGACCAAGTCCAACTGCCAGAAGGAACTATCCTAGATCTACTTCGCGAGGAGGGGATTGCCCTTGAAAAATTGCGGGTGCTCGGCAGTCTCCATACAGAACGCCTCGAAATCCAAGTTCCCATTGGACTCTTGGCCATTGATAAAAGTTCCTACTTTGATCAAATTGACTACGAATTAGAACTGGAAGTCACCAATCCTACTCAAGGCTATAAGGACTTCCAGCAGTTTCTACGGGAACATGGCATTGATGAAAGAAAGGCCCCAACCAAGGTTGCGCGTTTTGCAGCAAAACTATAGAGGACTGTATCTTTTTAAGTAAAATTTGATAAAATAGAAACAAATACAAAAAGGAGTTCAACCCATCCATGATTGCGACACAAACCGACAAAAAGCAAATGAAGATTTTTTCCTTAAATTCAAATCCAGAGATTGCCGAACGCATTTCACAAGAAACAGGTATTCCACTCGGAAAACTCTCTTCACGTCAATTCTCAGATGGTGAAATCCAGATCAATATTGAAGAAAGTGTTCGTGGTTTTGACATCTACATTATTCAGGCAACCAGCTTTCCCGTTAACAACCATTTGATGGAGCTTCTCATCATGGTTGATGCCTGCAAACGGGCCAGCGCCAACTCAATCAACGTGGTAATGCCCTACTTTGGTTATGCGCGCCAAGACCGCACAGCTGCCCCACGCGAACCAATCACAGCCAAGTTGGTAGCCAATATGCTGGTCAAAGCTGGTGTTACACGCCTGCTCACCCTTGATCTCCATGCGGTTCAAGTCCAAGGTTTTTTCAACATCCCAGTCGACAACCTCTTTACAATCCCTCTCTTTGCCCAACACTATTATGATAAAGGCTTATGCCAACAAGACGTGGTTGTTGTGAGTCCAAAGAACTCCGGTGTCAAACGGGCCCGTCAACTGGCAGAGCTATTGGATTTGCCAATTGCCATCATTGACTATGCTCAAGATGATGCTGATCGTGAGGAAGGTTATGTGATTGGAGATGTAGCTGGCAAACGGGTTATTATGATTGATGACATCCTTAATACCGGAAAAACCTTCTCTGAAGCTGCCAAAATCCTAACGGATGAAGGAGCGACTGAAATTTATGCAGCTGCCAGTCACGGCCTCTTTGCCGGTCAAGCAACTGAACTCTTGAATCAAGCCAATATTAAAGAAATTGTCGTAACCGATTCTGTTGCTACCAAACAGGCAATTCCAGATAATACTCTCCGCCTATCTGCCAGCAAATTGATTGGGGAAGCTATTGTACGTATTCAAGAACGCAAACCAGTCAGCCCACTCTTTGATTTTCATAAAGAAGAAAGAAAATGATTTATTTAGATAACGCTGCAACTACCAAAATCAGTTCAAAAGCCATGGCTGCAATGATGGAGATCATGCAGGACCATTATGGCAACCCATCCAGTATCCATGGTCTCGGTAGGGATGCTCGCAAGTATTTACGCCAGGCGCGTGAGTCCATCGCCAAGCAATTAGAGGTTTCAACAGATCAGATTATTTTTACCTCTGGGGGAACAGAGGCCAACAACTTGGCCCTTTTCTCCTACATCTTGGAGCATCAAGACCAGGGTAAACACCTGATAACAAGCGCAATTGAGCACCATTCGGTCCTAGAAGTTTTTCACCGTTTGGAACAAGAGTATGCTTTTGAGGTGACCTACTTAGAACCACGAGACGGACAACTGGCCATTGACGATTTCCAGGCTGCCCTACGAGACGATACGGTTTTGGTTTCCATGATGGCAGCCAATAACGAAACCGGTACTCTACTTCCCATTGCCCAAATTGGAAAAATTCTACAAGAACATCCTGCCGCCTTTCATGTGGATGCAGTTCAATGGATGGGCAAACGACCTTTTTATCCCAAGGAGCTAGGAGTCGACTTTGCGACAGCCTCGGCCCACAAGTTCCATGGCCCTAAAGGAGTTGGTTTCCTCTACACCAGCCAGCCTAAGCTAAAAAGTTTGATGCTGGGCGGTACGCAGGAAAATAAGCACCGCGCGGGTACTGAGAATCTGCCAGCTATTGTCGGGATGGCTACCGCGCTTGAGGAAAGTCTGGAGAACTGGGAAGACAAAGAAGAGCATATCCGCAACCTCAGACAAACACTAGTAGCTTCGTTACCAGAATCTGTAACCGTCAATGAAGCCACCAACCAGCTTCCTCATGTCCTCAGTTTAGTGGTCCCTCAGGTCAGCAAAGATAGCTTATTGCTACAGTTGGATTTGGCCGGTATCGCCGTCTCTGGTGGTTCTGCTTGTACGGCTGGAACCTTGGAGCCAAGCCATGTCATCGCCGCTTGTTATCCCAACCAGCCTGAACGGAATAACCACTCCATTCGGATTAGTTTCTCGGATGATACCAGCTTAGATGATGTGACTACCTTTACTCAAACACTTAAAAATATAATCGGAGGATAAGTATGGCTTTTTCAACCAGTGTCCATCTCCCCAACTCACCTTACCGTTACCACATTGATCCAGGCATTCGAAAATACACGCTGCGTGATACCACTTTTAGTCAGAACAAGACTGGAAATTATGAATTGCAACGCTTACTAGAGGAAGTCCCTAACAGTGGTCAAGGCTTTCTCGTCAAAATTGCTGTCAAAGAGGATTTATCTGCCTTTCGTCTCACAATTACTGATGCGACAGGGTTACATAAAGTAGATATTTTCCAAGATAAAATTAGTCCCATCTACCGCGAAAAATTTTTCTTCCTCATGGATAGCCTGGTAGATCGAAAAGTTTTCTCCAAAGAAGAGGTTTGATATTCAAAGAACACGAGCATATTCGATTACTCTTGTAACCAAATGTGTTACAATCTTGTCAAGAAGAAAAAAGGAGGCCAAACGCCTATGTATGAACTTCATTACACAGATTCCTATAAGATTGATCGCAGTCTGACCTTTGAACAATACAGTGATCTTACACGTCAGTTCCTAGGTTGCTTAGCTATTCCAGACTATTTGAAAGTTACTTCCTTTACCTTCAATGGGGAAGAGCTTGGCTTTCAAGGGACACTAGGAGATGTTTACAATTTCATCAGTAGCGATAGCTTCCCTAAAACATAATATCCCTAAAGAGGCTGGGCCAAAAGTCTAGCCTCTTTAACTTTGGTTAATAAAATGCCTTTGACGCAGTAGCTGATTGGATCTAACAGCATTGTATGCTGTTAGAGAGTACCAAATATTGTTTGCGAAGCAAACTCCAATCGTTCGCTTTTCAAGCTAGGAAGAGGACCTAATCAGCTTTGCGGGAGTGGGACAGAACTATAGTAGAATGAAACAAAAACCGCACATTTTGTGCTATACTATTTTTATGGCATATTCAGTAGATTTTCGTGAAAAAGTTCTTTCATATTGTGAGAATATTGGCAGTATTTCTGAAGCAGCAACTGTTTTCCAAATTTCTCGTAATACCATTTATCAATGGATTAAATTAAAAGAGAAAAC
>NZ_WSRS01000055.1 GCF_009767945.1 Streptococcus danieliae
TACAATATTTGTCGTTTTGAACAGATCAAACGACTGAATTTGAATACATGGGCTTAGTGCGCCCAAAAATCAGAATTCTCCCGATAATCGGGATAGAAAAGTAGGAAATACAGGGACTTTTGCTGGAAATTGGAGGGCAAGAGTCCCTTCTTTTTTTATATGACGGAATACTTCTGGTTTTTAGAGGTGCCCTTAAGGCCTTGTCTGATAAACCCGGATGCACCTCTCCTTGCATCTGGGCCAATTGTTCCTTCAACTGATAGGAAAATTCCCGATAACCTGAAAAGCCACATTTTTGAGCAAAGCGTGTCAGAGTCGCTTCCGAAACATGAAGATAGTCCGATAAACGGTTGGCGGCCAACGAAACGGTCGGGGGGAAGGAACCGAGAAAAAAATCCGCAATATCTTTTTCAGTCCGTGTCAGCTCATCGTAATGCTCCTCAATCATGGCACGAATGAATAAATACCTCACCGTCTACCTCCTATATTGTGTTATATATAGTATAAACAAAAATGAAACCGATTACAAACATTAAGTCCAACTATTTCCTTTTTACTATAATTACCATAGTTCTTTTAGTTGATTCCTAAAATCGTCGACTATCAGACAGTTGAAAAGGGGGGCAAATCCTGCCCACCCTTTAAACTCAGCGACTCGCTTCTAATTGGAACCAAGACCACAAGGACTGGCCGATCATACAATGGAACCAAAGAAAAACGAAGAAGCTCTGGCTATTAAAAGTGTAAAGTAAAAAGGAAACAAGTCCTAGACCGAGAGCTAGAAGACTGGTCCGCGGTCGCCCCACCAGAAATAAAAGGGCCGTCTGCAGTCTCTCCTTCCAAGTTAGCCCCTCTCTTAGAGCCAATGGATAGAAATAAAACAAGAATAGATCTGTCAGCAAGTAGACTTGGACAATCAAAACTTTATAAGCCAGGAAAGGCCAGCTGGTCTGGCCTAATACCAGATACAGATTGAACAGACACAGCCCCCGAAAGCCTAGATCCAAGACGGAAAGAAAGAGACCAATCCGCCAATAGCGCCTCCAAGCCTGCCTAAAACTGACAAGTAGCTCATAATCCTTGGAAAAACGCCACTGGGAAATTCCATAGAGGGAATATAGTTTGGCCATTCCCAAAGTCACCAGAGGTAGGGCTGATAACAACCACAACAAATTGGTCATGATTAAATCATAGACCTGATTGGCCAAGCGCAACCACCAACTATCTAAGCGGAATAATCCTCGGAAGGATCCCTTCTTCATACTCCTATCCTTTCACAGCCCCCATGGTAATTCCCTGTGTAAAGGATTTCTGGAAGACTAAAAATATCACCACGATTGGAACAGCCGCCATGGCTGCCCCCGCCATGATCACGCCATAGTTGGTCGCCATTTCAGCCTGCATAGTCGCAACGCCGAGAGAAATGGTTAGATTGTCTCGCGATGTCAGCATCACCAATTGCATAAAGTAATCATTCCAGCTATTGATAAAGGTGAAAATAGCCAGCGCTGCAAAACCTGGTTTAACAATCGGAAAGGCGACATTCCAAAATGTTGACAATTCCCCACAACCATCAATCTTAGCGGATTCCAGTAATTCTGTCGGTATATTCTCGCTAAACTGCTTCATCAAGAAAACCCCGAAAGGCCAACCAACCAAGGGCAGAATCACGGCTGCCATCGTATCGTGAATGCCTAAAAAGTTAATAATTCGAACTAATGGTACCAAAATAACCTGCTTGGGTAAAGCCATAGCTGCCACAAAGAGGGCAAAAAGAAGCCGCTGACCATAAAAGCGTTTTTTAGCCAAAACATAACCTGCCAAGGCTGAAGTCATACAGACCAGCAACATGGTCGTCACAGAAATAAAAATCGAGTTCCACAACCATTTCATGGCTGGGTTCTGAACGATTAACTGCTGGAAATTTTCCAAGGTTGGAGCTGTCGGCCACAACTGGGGAGGAACAACAATTGTGTCTGGTTGAGATTTAAAAGCTCCTGTTAAGATCCAGTAAAAGGGAAAGATGAACAGGACTGTTAAAAGGAGTAACATACCTGTTGCCAAGAATGAAACTGGATGGACGTTTTTTTTCATAAAAGTACCCCATATTCTGCGAAGATTCTGGATATTCGTTATGCCTTAGCTTCGTCAAGCACTGAAGCTTTTCCAAACAAGGCTTACTGCTAGCCGATATTTTTGCTAGGACAGCTTACTAGTAATCCACTTCACTTCCAAAAATTTTAAATTGAGCAAAACTGACGAGCGCAATCATAACGGCTAGGAAGACACCAATTGTATTGGCGTAACCATATTCTGTTAGCTGGAAGGCTTTCTCATACAAGTAATACATCAGCGTACTGGTTGAATAGTTCGGTCCTCCTGAGGTCAAAAGCTGAATCAAGGCGAAAATTTGGAAGGAATTGATGGTTGTTATAATGGCGATGTAGAGGGTGGTTGGGAGAAGACTTGGCCATTTAATATTCCAAAAGACCTGTCTTTCGGTCGCTCCATCAACACGCGCTGCTTCGACCAAGGATTCATCAATATTTCCCATAGCTGCGATATACAGAATAATTGGCTGACCAACAGAGGTTGTCAAGAGGATAATCATAATCGCTAGCAGTGCCCAATGCTTATCCCCTAACCAAGAAATATTTTGTGTGATGATATTCCCTGATTTGAGAACAAAATTCAAAATCCCTGATAGAGGATCATAGATCCACTTCCAAACAACCGTAACCGCAACACTTCCTGTCACAACCGGTAGGAAGAAAACAAAGCGGTAAAAAGAGCGGGCAATCACATTCTTTTGATAGGTCTGTGACGCCACAAAAAGGGAAAAGAAAACAACCACTGGTACCGATCCAACCACAATCAAAATGGTATTAATCAAAGATTTTAAGAAAATCGGATCCTGAAACATCCGGGTGTAATTGTCCAGACCTATAAATCGGAAACTGGTCATCGAATAATCAAAGAAGCTTGTAATAAAACCCATGATCATCGGTGCTAGAACAAAAATTGTAAAGAAAAAGAGAATCGGAGCTAAAAAGGCATAAGAAATCAGGGATTCCCTCAACCGTATTTTATTCACTTTCACAAGAATTACCTCCTACTAAGACTTTCTGCTGCTCTGAGCTTTTATCGTTATTTCGTGTACTTTTTATAACTTTGTTAGCGCGTCTGGTGTGCTTCATTACTAGCTGCACCCCTTGACACATCACTATTGATGAGTGATATCCGTAAACAAGATACAGGTCACGCTATCCCTGCACCCCATCCGATAAAGCTGAAATCTGATACTACTTCCAATCTCAAATCATTACTCAAACTATTTTGAATTCAAACGAGGCAGCGAGATGCAGGCATAACTAGAATTAGGCAAGTCGAAGCTAATGACGTGTGAAGAAAAATAGCAAGAGTCTGAAATAAGAACCCTCCCCTCACAAACGAGGAGAGGGCCTAGCTATATTTCTACTCTGCTAATTTAAACCCACACCTTCTTTGCTTGAATTTACCCAAGTCCAGCATGACTTTAAACGAGTTGGAGTAGCCATTATTTTTTAATCGTTTCGTTGGCTTTTTCTGTGAAAGTCTTAAGAGCTTCCTCAGCCTTTTCATCGCCATTTGAGACAGATTGCAACATTGGGAACCACAAGGTTCTCATCTCTGCAAAACCATCAATGGTGTTGTAGTATGGAGAATAGTAGTTAGTCCACTCATTGATGGTTTCCATCCGTTTGTCTGTATACAGTTTGCCATAGGAAACACGAACTGGGAAGGCTCCTGTGCGGACTACATTTTTTGGTCCCCACTCTTTGTCATCAGCTAAGAATTGGACAAATTCTTTAGAAGCTTCGGCCTTCTTGTCATCCTTGTTATCAAAGATCGCAAATCCATTAATGAGGTATTCAAGAGCAGGCTTACCTTCTGGCGATGGGAAAGGTACTTCTACAACATCCACGCCACTTGCCTGCAACAATTTTTCCTGAAGGCCATTTTGACCAGTAGTCCAAAGGAGAGTGTAGGCTGTTTGGCCGTTCGCAAAGTTTTGAATATCTGCTCCACCGTCAAACTGAGATCCATTGGCTAGATAGCCCTGATCCATCCAAGCTTTGGCTTGTTCAAGTGCCTTGATAAATTCTGGACTATCTGTAGTATACTTGCTGACTTCTACATCGGTCACAGAGCCTCCTTGCAAGTTGGCAAGGAAGGCGCGTGTTCCTTGATCTCCTCCCTGACCATTACTAAAGAGCGAACCTGGATTGTAGCCCTTATCTTTCAAAGCTTTCAAGACTTTTTCAAAATCAGAAGTCTTCCAGCCCTCCTTAACAAGATCTTCAACACCTGCTTCTTTTAGCATTTCCCGGTTGAAGGCCATGTAGAACGGAGCTGAACTCAACGGATACATATAGGCTTTATCACCAGCCTTGCTCGCCTTAACTAGCTCTTCATTGGTAATATCTTTCGTGAACTCTTCTGTAAAGAGATCTGAAAGTTCAACCAATTTTCCATTTTTTCCGTATTGGATGATCCGACCAGGAGCATCAAAGAGGACATCGGGTGCTGTTCCTGCCTCAATGGCTGTCGTAATCTTTTCTGGCCCTGATTTGAAGTCGATCATTTCAAGATTGACCTTCACATCTGGATTTTGTTTTTCAAAGGCTTCAATGATTGATTTTTCATAGGTGCCCACACCATCTTCAGCCTTTTCCTGGGTGAAAACAGGGAAGGCCCACCAGGTAATCTCCGTCTTACCAGAATCATCTTGAGCCTTGCCCCCTTCTTGAGCTGTTGAGGAACAAGCCACCAATGTAAAAGCTGCTGTCGCAAACAATAAACCACCAGCGAATTTTTTAAAGTTCATACGATACTCCTTTATCCTTTTCTTCTCAGATGACTCCCATCATCTGTTTGATCCTAATGAAATCTCTGTCGACTCATCGAAGGGCCTTGACAAAACGTTCGGTAATTTCTTTCGGTCTTGTAATCGCCCCACCGACCACAAGACCTGCTACTCCCAAATCATGAACAGCTCTAGCCTCTTGAGGTGAATGGATTTTTCCTTCTGCAATAACATCCAAGCCCGCTTGAACCAGACACTGCATCAACTCCAAATCTGGCCCCTCTGCCTGACGACTGTAACTGGTGTAGCCCGATAGCGTCGTCCCAATAAAATCGATCCCGGCTTCAGCAGCTGCCAGCCCTTCCTCAAAAGTTGAAATATCTGCCATCCACAGCTGGTCTGGATACTTGGTCTGGATCTGAGTCAAGAAATCTTTCAACGCCAATCCATCAAATCGCTCTCTAGCTGTACAATCAAGAGCAATCACATCAATCCCTAAGGCCGCTAAAGCATCCACTTCTTTCATCGTAGCCGTAATAAAGGGTTCCTGAGGGGGGTAGTCTCGCTTAATAATGCCAATAATTGGCAAGTCAGAGATGGCTTGAATCTCCTGAATATCGCGCACACTATTAGCCCGCAAGGCACAAGCCCCACCTTCCTCTGCCGCCTTAGCCAACAAAGGAATAATTCCCCCCTCCTCACGATACAATGGTTCTCCCGGCAATGCTTGACAAGAGACGATAATCCCATCCAAAACCTTTGCTTTAAAAGCCTCCTTTTTATGCTTTCTCACATATCGGTCCCCCTATCCTTCATTTCTACCCTTATTATACCTTCCAAAGAAAGCGTTTTCTATAGTTGCTGGCATTTAGACTCGAGTTTCCGCTTTTGCCCTTTTGGGCTATTTTTTGAAAGAACTTTCAGAAGCCTGCGTCCTTAAAAAATGCTTGACTGCGCCTAAGCGCCCTGCCTCATTCCCCACGGAAGCGGCTAAAATCTGTTCTGGTAGGAAACGCGAATCCACAACCAGCTCCGCTATTCTCTGCCGAAGTGCCGGTAAAATCTTATCTGCCCGCGCTAAAATTCCACCTCCAATCAGAAGAACCTGGGGATTTAAAAGGTAAGACATAATCAGCAGTCCCTGAGCCAAGTTACTAATAAAACGCTCAAAAACCTGCTGAGCCTGCTCCTCACCTTGATCCAAGCGTTCAAAGAAGGCGCGCCCATCTGCTAATACGATTCCAGTCTCCAGCTGATAGCTCTGAAGCAAGCCTGTAGTCGAAGCCAAGCTTTGCCAGTCTTGACTTCCAATCGGTAGGTAGCCGACCTCCCCAGCAGTAAAAGCATGGCCATTGACCAACTTTCCTGCCTGCAAAATAGCTCCACCGATCCCAGTCCCAACCGTAATCATGGCCACATCTTGGTAGGCTTCATCTAAACCTTTCCAAGACTCCCCCAAAAGAGCACAGTTGACATCATTTTCAACAGAAACCGGAAGACCAAATGGATCCCCAATCTCCTTCTGAAAATCAAGGCCAGCATAAGCTGGAATGGTCGGACCGGCATAGACAACCTTCTTGCCCCTTGAATCCACAACTCCTGCTGTCGAAATGGCTAGACCATCCAGGCTCAACTCCGCCTGCATATCCCTCACCAAATCCCGAAGCTGTTCTGCTATCCAATTTTTCCCTCGGGTCATGTCGACCCCCGTTGCAAACTCGCGTGTATAACCTTGAGAAATCCCCTGCTCATCATAAACATCTGCCTTGATAGTGGTTCCCCCAATATCGATTCCTAAAAGATTCATAGCTCTTACTCTTTCACATAGCTCGCTCGAATATCCTGAATAAGACTCGCAATCTCACGCGCCAATTCCCAATCTTGATCGCCTAAATTGGCCAAGGGACTTCTGACAGGTCCTAAATCGATTCCCTCATTCACCCTCAAAACCTCTTTGGCGACTGCATACAAGTGACCTGAACCCGATACCAACTTGGCAATAACTTCGTTAACCTTAAACTGAAGAGCTTGGGCCTGTTCCAAGTCTCCTAGCTGAATCAACTTTTCTAATTGCAGGAAGAGGTCTGGCATCACCCCATAGGTGCCTCCAATTCCAGCTCGAGCCCCCATCAAGCGACCACCCAAATACTGTTCGTCAGGACCATTAAAGACAATAGAATCCGCTCCCCCAATCGTCGCAAAGGATTGAATATCTTGGACAGGCATAGATGAATTCTTAACTCCAATAACCCTTGGATTTTTCTTCATCTCCTGATACAAAGAAGGGGTCAGCGAAACCCCAGCCAGTTGGGGAATATTGTAAATAATGAAATCAGTCTGCGGAGCAGCCTCGCTAATCGCATTCCAGTAGGCTGCAATGGACTTCTCTGGCAATTTAAAATAAATCGGTGGAATGGCTGCAATGGCATCAACCCCTAAAGCTTCCGAATGACGGGCCAACTCCATACTATCCTCAGTATTATTACAAGCCACATGATTAATCACCGTCAGTTTACCTCTGGCAACCTCCATAACGGCTTCCAAAATTTGCTTGCGATCCTCAGGACTCTGATAAATACACTCACCCGAGGAACCATTGACATAAATCCCCTGCACCCCTTTATCAATAAAATACTGAACCAAGGACTGAACGGCCGCTGGACTAACCCGTCCTTCCGCATCGTAGGCTGCATAAAAAGCGGGAATAATTCCTTCATATTTTGCTAAAGTTGACATTTGTCCCCTCCCTTTTGAACATGAGTCGACTAGAGAGCAATCCGTTGACCCGTTCTTGGATCAAAGAAATGACCTTTGGCACATTTGAAAGCAAATTTAATTTTTTCACCTGGTGCTAAATAATTTTGAGCATCCACTCGGGCAGAAAATTCTTGGGAACCAATCTTACAGTAGAGAATCGAATCACTTCCCAATAGTTCAGACACAAGCACCTCAGCTTCTACAATTGCATTCGGGAATGTTTCCAAAACCAAGGGATCCGCAGAAACATCCTCGGGACGAATTCCAAAAATCACCTTCTGCTGCATATAACCCTTGGCCTTCAACAGCTTCCGCACCCCTTCTGGAATCTCTAGACGGAAATTTTCTCCTTGAGTAATTGTATTTCCTTCTACAGTTACCTCAAAAAAGTTCATGGCTGGACTACCAATGAATCCGGCTACAAAGAGATTGGCTGGCTCATTGTACAACTCCTGTGGACTACCAACTTGCTCAATTCGACCAATCGTTCCGGTCCCTTTTTCATTCTTAGTTGCACTCATGATAACAATCCGGTCAGCCAGGGTCATGGCTTCTGTTTGGTCATGCGTTACATAGATAGTTGTCGCACCAATCTTCTGATGAATCCGAGCAATCTCTGTCCGCATCGATACCCGTAACTTGGCATCCAAATTGGAGAGTGGTTCATCCATCAAGAAAACCTTGGCATCTCGAACAATCGCCCGTCCCATGGCAACCCGCTGCCGCTGACCTCCAGACAGGTCAGCTGGCTTACGATCAAGGAACTCTGCCAATCCCAGAATTCCGGCCGCTTCTTTAACCCGCTGATCAATCGCATTCTTGGAATACTTTCTGAGTTTTAAACCAAAGGCTATATTGTCATAGACTGTCATGTGCGGATAGAGGGCATAATTTTGAAAAACCATGGCAATATCACGATCCTTAGGAGCCACCTCGTTAACCAACTGATCACCAATATAGAGCTCCCCGCCTGTAATATCTTCCAGACCAGCAATCATCCGTAAGGTGGTTGATTTTCCACACCCTGAAGGACCAACAAAAACAATAAATTCCTTGTCTTGAATATGCAGATTAAAATCCTCTACCGAATAAAAATCACTATTCGGATACTTTTTATATAAATGGTTCAGCTTTAATTCGGTCATGCTATTGCTCCTTTTCGGAAAAATATATCTGTTCCAAGGACCTAGTCCCCTCACCTTATTATACAACTAACAGAAAGCGTTTTCAATTAGCTCTAAGATTTAGATTATAGATTCTAAATTCCAAAAACAGGCCCTAATTTTGAAAGAACTTTCAGAATCAGGGCCTGAAGTACGCAAAAAAGTCCTTCTAGCAAAATCTGCTAAAAGGACTCTCAGCCTTCAGGAAGGCTTATTTTTTAAGGTTGTAGAATGATTTCAAACCTTTGTATTGAGCTACTTCACCCAATTGATCTTCGATGCGAAGCAATTGGTTGTATTTAGCAATACGGTCAGTACGTGACAATGAACCTGTCTTGATTTGACCAGCGTTTGTTGCAACAGCGATATCTGAGATTGTTGAATCTTCAGTTTCACCTGAACGGTGAGAAACAACAGCTGTGTATCCAGCTTCTTTCGCCATTTCAATCGCCTCAAATGTTTCTGTCAAAGTACCGATTTGGTTAACTTTGATAAGGATTGAGTTTGCAGCACCTTCAGCGATACCTTTTTCAAGGTAAGAAGTGTTTGTAACGAAGAAGTCATCACCAACCAATTGAACTTTATCACCAAGACGCTCAGTAAGAACTTTCCAACCATCCCAGTCGTTTTCGTCCATACCATCTTCGATTGTGATGATTGGGTATTTTTCAACCAATTCAGCAAGGTAGTCTACTTGCTCAGCAGCTGTACGGACAGCAGCTCCTTCACCTTCGAATTTAGTGTAGTCGTAAACTTTGCGCTCTTTATCGTAGAACTCAGATGATGCACAGTCAAATCCGATGAAGACATCTTTACCTGGTACATAACCAGCAGCTTCGATAGCTGAGATGATTGTTTCTACAGCATCTTCAGTTCCTTCGAATTTAGGTGCAAATCCACCTTCGTCACCAACAGCTGTTTCAAGACCACGACCTTTAAGGATTTTCTTAAGAGCGTGGAAGATTTCAGCACCGTAACGAAGAGCTTCTTTGAATGTAGGTGCTCCAACTGGCAAGATCATGAACTCTTGGAATGCGATTGGAGCATCTGAGTGAGAGCCACCGTTGATGATGTTCATCATTGGAGTTGGAAGTACTTTAGCGTTGAAACCACCAAGGTAGTTGTAAAGTGGTACATCAAGGAAATCAGCAGCAGCACGAGCTACAGCGATAGAAACACCAAGGATTGCGTTCGCACCCAATTTACCTTTGTTTGGAGTTCCATCAAGTTCGATCATAGCACGGTCGATCGCTTGTTGATCACGTACATCAAAACCAATCAAAGCTTCTGCGATGATGTTGTTTACGTTGTCAACAGCTTTTTGTGTACCAAGACCTAGGTAACGAGATTTATCTCCATCACGAAGTTCTACTGCTTCGTGCTCACCTGTAGAAGCTCCTGAAGGAACCATACCGCGACCAAATGCGCCAGATTCTGTGTAAACTTCTACTTCAAGTGTTGGGTTACCGCGTGAGTCAAGGACTTCGCGAGCGTAAACATCAGTAATAATTGACATTTCTTACTCTCCTTATGAGTTAATTTTTATTACCCTTCTATCATAACGTAAAAAAAGTGGTTTTTCAAGGAAAAATTGGAGCGTTGTGAAATAAATTGCAAGTTCTCCTTTCCCTTGGACGTCTTTAAAAAGTGCTATACTGGAAATATGGAAAATCTTGAAAAAACACTGATGCAAAAAGCAACTGGTTGCCAGCGCTTGGATCCTGATCAACAACGAAAGTATCTCGAAACCTTTCAAGAAAGAGTTGCCTGCCAAGTTTCAATCGCAGAAGCCAAGGAAGCTACTGTTAAAGACAATTTACCAAGGATCATCACTAGCTTACAAAACAGCTACTCCCCTCTCTATCTCAAAATCTCACCCAGTCTTCCCAATGACCTCCAATTGGCCTACCTCAAAATCGGAAAAGAGCAAGAAATTGCAACAACCATTGTATCCGATGAGTGCCAACACTCCCCCTTCGGGCTAATTCTCCATTCCGACCATGCCCTGAATCTGGAGGACCCCAGCATCCAAACCTATCTCCCCCAGAAACCAAGTAAAGCAGAAAGTAAAGCCAAAAAAAGCTTCTTCCAAAAATTCTTCGGAGGCTAACAAAGACCCCAATTCCTACGTGAATTGGGGTCTTCTTCGTATCTCTAAGGCTTAATTTGCGATTCTAGCATGGCTAGCAGACGTTCACGATTTAACTTGAGGTAAACAATGGCCTGGCCATTATGAATTTCAATACTCTCCAAGGCATAGCCTTCTGCAGGAAGTGTAATCGGTAGCGTCAAATCATCCCGTCTAAAATCCTGAGGCAGGGTGCCTTGGTCTAGAACCATACGCAAGAGAGCTTTTGGCAAAGGAATTTTCCCCAATTTAGCAGACTGGATCACTGCTTCTAATTGGCCTTCCTTGATCACCAAGTCCAAATTCAGCTCCAATTGACTGGTCACCGGTCCAAACAACTCAAGTGGATAACGAACCTGGAGGTTGGACTGCTCAAACTGAATGGCTGAATCTGCCAAATCTTGTTTTTGTTGGTCAGAAAGATTCTCATTCAAAATCGATTTTAAATCATTATTAGCAACAACCATTTGCGAAGTCAAGCCATCTCCGCTGGAGGTCAAATTAGACACTGCCTGCTGTATCAAGGTGACAAAATTTGTTTTTTCTTGCCAAGCCCCAAAGCGCTCCTGACTAGTGACTGGCTTACTAGGAAGAATCAAATACCAGGCAAGCCCCAAGATAACCAGGAGTACTGTTAAAAATTTAAAAAATCCTTTCATGTCCTACTACGCTTTCTAATCTTATTTTGCCCTCATTATACCACATAACTCTAGTTCCTCTAGATACCACTATCTTCAATTACGCGGATAAACCGATCCCAGTAGCTGTTCTCATCTGCCAGTTCTCCCTTATAGGCCTGCACCTTATCTGGGAAGTCTGTGATCATTCCATCCAGAGGTTTTTGGAGGTAGCGGATCATCTCCGCTTCTTCATTGATGGTCCAAATGTAGAGCGGTTTCTTGGCTGCCTTAGCCTCTTCGACCAATTGGTTCGAATAAGAAAATTCCTCAACCGCCAAAAAATCAACTTGATCCAACTGCAAATCACCAAAATTAAAAGGAATCACATAGCCTGTTTCAATCGCTGGCTCCTTGTCTTCTAATTCCCGCATAACCTCATGTTTCAAGGACATGACTGGATAGGTATGATCTGGATCGAGACGGTTCAATTCTACTAAAACCAGGTCTACATAATTATCCGGTTCTGCTCCATGTGGCTTCAATTCGACTAGAAGTTTGATGTTATTTTCCTTGGCTACTTGAACAAATTCCTCAAAGGACGGAAGGACGGCCTTGTGACCATTTTGTTCCAGAGTCAGCCCCACAACCTCATCATAGGTCATGTCGGCTACTTTTTTATCAAGTCCAGCCAGGCGTTTTAGGTTGTAGTCATGCATCACCACCAATTTCTGGTCCTTGGTCATCAAGACATCCATTTCAACCAAATCAGCTCCCGCTTCTTTAGAAGCCTTAATTCCTTCAAGGGAATTTTCAACAGCTTTTTCCACAAAACCACGATGGGCAATGGTTAATTGCTTGGGATTCAAAACCTGATTGATTAAGTGCAAGCTATTACCGGCCATATAAGTCAAAAATAAAAAGGCTAATCCGAGATTAAGGAGCAGCTTTCGAGTCGTCGGCCGTTCCCGCTGAGCTTGTAGGTGAGGAGCTACCCGATTTTCTTTAATGATTTCCCACACTAGGAAGGTCATTAAGGATAATTTGGTCAAAAAGGTAAAGAAACCAATCAACCATTCCAGAAGGGTTAGGAAAAAACTCTGGATTACTAGCGATTGTCCCACTTGGTCGACCAGATTGGAAACCACAATCACTCCCCCAACCAACAGAAGAACAAAAACCGTAATCGCTACTTCAACCAAAGCCCAAGATCCAAGCAGGCGAAGTTTGCCTTTCTTGGTCAGCAACCAAGAATCTTTAATGGCTTGCCGAATGCTGACTTGGTTGACTGAAATCAAGGGTAGGGTGAAAATCAAACGCAAGTTCAGGTAGGCTACCAGTAGAAAGAGAACCGGCAATAAAATACTTCCCCAGCTTGACTTGGTCAACTCACCGGTAATAAAAGCAGGAATATAGAGTTTACTGGTTAGGGAAGGGCCAAAGCCGATATTGGCCACTGGAATCAGCGACACCAAATACAAGATAAAGACTGGTAAATCTAACCATCTTTGTTTGGTCAGGCTGGTCCATGTATAATAACCAATCTCTCTCCAGCTAAAGTATTGCTGCTGATAGGCCCCATAAACCATCAAAGCTAGAGCAGTCATTTCAAAAAAGATAAGGCACGCCGTGAGGATAAAAAAGACCAGAGCTGCTAACAGACTAATTGGATTCAACAAGATAACTGTCAGGTTATCCAAGCGTAGACTTTCCTGGTTGGCAGAAAATAAAATAAAACGGAAGGAAAATGCAAGGATATAAACGCCCACAAACCCAACTAGAATCTGTAAAATCCCGAGTCGGATAAAGTAGGTCCAAATATCTGAGCCTAGACCTTTCAAGACCTTCCCCACATCCTTAAAAATAGTTTTCATCACTTCTCCTCTAAGAAAAAGGGGTTCTATAATAAGTTGTGTGGAAAGCTTGCTCTCCATGCAACTTTTTTTGTAATTCAGAGTGCAAAAAAAAGCAATTCCTAGTAAACTGATAAGTGAAAAAAAAACATCAGAATAGGAATTGCTTCATATGGACTATGTTACTCAAAAATTACTCGGAATTCAAGACCTAAACAT
>NZ_WSRS01000056.1 GCF_009767945.1 Streptococcus danieliae
TAAGCGAGGACACGTTTTCTAAAATCAATTCCGTATGCCATAAGACAAGTATATCATATACGGTTTATAAGCTAAACAACTATAATGGGATGATGGAATCCTTTTTCGGAGTGCTGAAAACAGAGATGTTTTATGGCTATGAGTCTAGTTTCAAGAGTATTGACGAATTGATACAGGCTATTAGTGATTACTACAATAACAAACGAATTAAAACAAAATTAAAAGGACTGAGTCCTGTGCAATACAGGATCCAATCCTTTCAATAACTATTTGTCTAACTTTTGGGAGTCAGTTCAGGATTCTAGCTGGTTTCTTTTTCACCCATTGGGTGAGACGTTTTACTGGACAAAAAGGCTTCCCCTTTATGATATAAGTGCAAAAACAACCACAGGAAAGGAAATCTATATGTTCAATCTATCAAATAATTCTTTAAAATACAATGCTCTTTCAAACTTATCTTTTAATGGAGGAAATCTGACAAATTGTGGTGGTATGGTTCTCTTCAAAAAACTTTTTCAAGCTTTAAATCTCGAAGAACGAATTGCCAAGTACCTAGTTACAGATGATAAACGTCGGTATCCTTATGCAGTTTTTGTTTCAAATCTTAGCTGACTTTGATACTGACTATGTGTGTAAAGAATTGAAAGGAAATGCCTATTTTCCACAAGTCCTAGAATCTCAACAGGTAGCTTCTCAACCCACTCTATCCCGTTTCCTTTCACGAGCTAACTCAGAAACTGTTGAAGCTTTGAGACAGATTAATCTCGATCTAGTCCAAACCTTTCTCAAAGTTCAGAGTATGAAACAATTTATTGTCGATGTTGATTCAACTCATTTTACTAGTCATGGAAATCAAGAAGGTTCAAATTATAACGCCCATTACCGGGCTAAAGGTTTCCATCCCCTCTACGCTTTTGAAAGTCATATTGGTTATTGCCTAAATGCCCAGTTACGGCCAGGAAATCACTATTGTTCTGAAGGAGCAGATCATTTCTTAGAGCCTATTTTAGCAGGTTTTGATAACCTGGTTTTTCGCATGGATAGTGGTTTTGCCTCTCCAAAGATTTCTAATCTAATTGAAGATAATGGTGAAAACTACTTTATTAAACTCAAGTGGAATAATGTTCTTGGCGACCTAGGTGATTTAAAGCCACCTTGTTCTGAAGATGAAAATTTGACTATTTTACCCCATGATGCTTATTCTGAAAAGACTTATCAGGCAAACTCCTAGAGACACGAGCGTCGTATTTGTCAGTTTTCCCATAGAAAGGAAGGAGAGTTGCTTTATGATGTTGTTTCTCCTGTGACTAATCTAATCGGATAATGATTAGTTGCTTAGCCTATAATCTGTTTGTATTTCTAAAATCCTTAGCTTTGGTATTGTTTGGGCAACAATAAAAATCATCAGAACCAGCACTTGTTATTACTTGATTCTGATGATTTTTTGGATATTTACCCTAGTTTCTTTGAGGTATGAATAATTTGGATTGAAGGAAAGACACCTGCACAAGTAAGAGCTGAGGCAAGGGCAAATCCAAAACAAGTAACCCACTATCCAATTAAGCAAGCTAAAAAATACCTTGATTTTTGGAGAAATATTGTCAATAAGAAAAACCAGACCGCCTAAACTTAAGACAGTCTGGTATCACACATTTTATTTATTTCAACTGTCTACTTGACACGGTACGTATCAAACATTCGAAATCCTTAACTTAATGACAACAGCCACCAACTACTTGTTTTTTGTGCTCTCTTAAGGTTCCATATTTTCCGTCTCAGACCCCACACCATTTAGTTCATTCAGGGTAAGGGCATTGGTTTTAAGTTTCTCCACGGTATCGAGGCCTAGAGAGCTGCGCAAGGTGTTTTGCATCTCCAAGATGTGGTCTGATTCGACAATCTGGTAGCTGCCTCCATCGGCCAGGGTTGCATCTTCTCCTCGGAGCTGTTCCTGCTTAATCTTGCGGAAAGCATCTTGGTAAACCAACAGTTTTGGAATACTGTTGGACGACAAGTCAATGCTGGTCTGCATATTATTGCTGACGGCACTTAAAATTTCCCGATAGTGGCTGACACTGTTGAGACTAAGCACTTTTTGGACAACCTTCTGAATCACTTCCCGCTGGCGTTGTTGGCGACCATAGTCCCCTTCGGGGTCCTGGTAGCGCATGCGAGCATAGACCAGAGCCTGGTCCCCATTGATGTGTTGCTTACCAGGTTTGACCGTCGCCTTGTATTCTGGCTCCTGCTCCTCAATCGAAATTGGGAAGTCAAAGGTATTGTTAACCTCGATGCCGCCCACGGCATCAACCAGTTCAACCAAACCCTGCATATTAATCATGACATAGTGGTCGATGGTGATGTTCATTAAGGATTCAATCGTCGGAATGGCCAATTCAGCTCCGCCCATGGCATAGGCTGCATTGAGCTTAGCCTCCGTCACCTCTCCCTTTTGGGAAATCTTGGTTAGGATATCCCGCTCCAAACTCATCATGGTTGTGTTTTTTGTATCCGGATTAACCGTTACCAGGAGCATGGTATCACTATTCCCCTCCCAAGGATCTGAACGGGAACCACTTCCCGTATCCACCCCCATCAAGAGAAGGGTCATGGGTTCAGCCCGCTCAATCACATCCGACTGCCGGCCAAAATTTTGAAAGGTTTTGGCCAACTGACCCGTTGATTGAAAATAAATCGTCCCTGCATAGGTCCCAAGGCCAATCAGGGTAACCAGAAGAAAGGTTAAGAATAATTTTAAATTCTGTTTAAACATGTTATTCCCTATCTAACACCAGCCCCATCAAGAGGACTGTCTCATACCGACCATCCCAAAGCTGGATCGCCTCTTCCTGCCGACCTTCATAAGAAAAGCCCATCTTCTCATACAAGGCCCTAGCAGCTTGATTTCTTTCTTGAACATTTAAGGATAAACGCCGAAGAGTTGGGGTCTCAGCCAACCAGTCAAAGAGCAGCTCAAATAGCATCGTCCCGATCCCGTGGCCCCAGTAAGTCTGGGCAACCGCCACGAACACTTCTCCCACATGCCCCAAACGGGGATTGCTGTCTGTCGACAAGTTCAGCAGACCGACCAGCTGATTGTCCAAGCGAGCCACCAAAAACAGCCGCTCCGGATGTTGTAAACTCGACTCCAAGTAGTCTTCCAACTGCTCTGGTGACAAATCTAGACCACTGGGTTCCAAACTGGTTAAATCACTCTCACGCGCCACCTGCCGAAACAACTCCAACAGCTCATCGACATCCGTCACCTGGGCTTCCTCAATCACCAATTCTTGCTGCGGCATCTTTCCAAGCCTCCATCAACTTCTGACTACGGGACCCAAGAGCTGCCAGCTCCAGGCGACGGCCTTGCTCCTCATGATACAGGGTCAAATGTAGGTAATCATTGGGAAGGGCATCGCCCATTAACTCACCCCACTCAATGACCGTGACCCCATCGCCGAAGAGGAAGGCATCCAAATCAATCGAATCCGGATCTCCCTCGATCCGATAAACATCTAAATGGTAGAGCGGCAGGCGCCCCTCGTATTCACGCACAATCGTGTAGGTGGGACTTTTGATCATCTGGTTAATCCCCAACCCCCGCGCAATCCCCTTAGTCAGGGTCGTTTTTCCAGCACCAAGGTCACCGGACAAAACCAGCACATCTCCGACCTCCAGGAGGTCTCCTAATTTCTCACCCCAGGCTATCAGGGTTGCTTCATTTTGACTCTTCATTCCCTCATTATACCAAATTCACTTCTTACTTCCTACCTTTTACCCAATCATCGGCTAATAAAAAGAGGCACATGCCTTGAAGGGCGGTGAAACCAAGAATAAAAATAATGTGTTGCCAGCTAAAAACCTCCAGAAAGGTATGGACCACCAGGTTTGGACGTGTAAAGACATCCCAGGAATTGAGACGAATGTAGCGCCCCACGGTGATGGCCAAACTCGAGAGGCCAGACAGGACCACCGTAGCCAGAATCTCCTGCCAGAGTTTCCAAGAAAAATGCGAACGCATCAGTCGCCAACTCTCCACGCCACACAAAACACCAAAGAAAATAGCAAAGACAAAGCCAAAAAAGAGCTTCTGATTGGCCCGGTTATAAAGCACATCTCCGACCCAATGCATGTGGATCAAGTCCGTCACCATATAGAAGGTGTTGGGGAAAAACAGCAACCACAAAAACCAGGCTCCCCAACGGAAAATCCGATTCTGACTAACCTTGGACAAGAGTGCAAAATCCAGAGCCGTTAAAGCTAAAAACATATTCCAAGTTAGATTGGGACCATTCTGGGTCGCCCCAATCAGAGCCAAGACTGTAAAAATCGCAATAAAAGCTGATTGATAGACAAGCAAAATTCGTTTGTACATAATCCCTCCCTTTGAGTTGCTAACAGTTTACCATGAAAACATTAAAATTTGCTATACTAGGTAAAAGTAAAAAACTGGAGTAGCTATGGAAACAACTAAAATTATTGCCCTCGATCTCGATGGAACCCTCTTAAATGATCAGCAGCAAATCTCCCCTAACAGCAAGGAGGTACTCAAACAAGTCCAGGACCAGGGCCACAAAATTATCATCACCACCGGCCGTCCCTATCGGTCTGCCATCCCCTACTACCAATATCTAGAACTCGACACCCCCTTGATTTCCTTCAATGGCGCCCTAACCTCCCTGCCAGGTCAAGACTGGGAACACGAACGGGAATACACCATCAACAAAGACTACCTGGTCGACCTCATTCACAGACAAGACGAGGTTCAAGCCGACTTCATTGTCAGTGAATATCGTAAAAAATTCTTTATTCACCAACAAGAGCCCCAGAATCTAGATCCCCAGCTTTTGGGAATTGAGAAGATTACTAAACAGCACCTGCTGATTCCCCAGAAAATCACCAAAAATCCAAATGCCATCCTCTTTCAAACCCGTTTCCAAGATATCGACCACCTAGCCCAAGATTTAACCCACTACTACCAAGGGGGAATAACTGTCAGCACCTGGGGTGGTCCCTACAATATTTTGGAATGCACTCCCAAAGGTATCCACAAGGCCAATGCCCTCAAACACCTCTTGACCGTCTACCAAAAACAAGCCTCTGATCTCATCGCCTTCGGCGACCAGCTCAATGACAAGGAAATGTTGGCCTTAGCAGGATCCGGCTATGCCATGCAAAATGCCAATCCCAAACTCCTCGACTATGCCGACCAACAAATCCAGTGGACCAACCAAGAGGATGGCGTCGCCCAAAAACTAGGAGAACTCTTCCTATAAATAAACCTTATTTTTGTTCAACCAGTCTGAAGCAGATTCCGTCCTAACTTCAGACTGGTTTCTTTTTGAGTAAAAAGCAATGTAAACGCTTGCAGCTGTAAAGCCATTGTGATATACTGAACATATAAAACAGGGGAAGCCCTGAGACTAAGGAGGCTCTATATGAAAGCTGTTGTTGTTAATGCAGAAGGCACAGGCGTTGAAGTTGTCGAAAAAGAATTTCGTCCGATTGAAGCAGGGGAGGCCCTGGTCGAAATCGAATATTGCGGAGTCTGCCACACTGACCTCCATGTCGCTCATGGCGATTTTGGAAAAGTTCCTGGCCGTGTCTTAGGCCATGAAGGAATTGGTCTTGTCAAAGAAGTGGCTCCAGATGTTCGCAACCTCAAGGTTGGCGATCGTGTGAGCGTGGCCTGGTTCTTCCAAGGCTGTGGAAGCTGTGAATACTGTACCACCGGCCGCGAAACCCTTTGTCGCGACGTCAAAAATGCAGGATATTCCGTAGACGGCGGTATGGCCAAACAATGTATCGTCACAGCCGACTATGCAGTAAAAGTTCCTGACAAACTCGACCCAGCCCAAGCTTCTTCCATCACCTGTGCGGGGGTTACTACCTACAAAGCCATTAAAGAAGCCAATGTGCAGCCAGGGCAATGGGTGGTTATTTATGGCGCTGGGGGTCTGGGTAACCTAGCGATTCAATATGCGAAAAAAGTTTTCAATGCCCATGTCATTGCCGTCGATATAAATCAGGATAAACTAGACTTGGCCTTGGAATCTGGGGCAGACATCAGCCTGAATGGCCGAGAAATCGAGGATATTCCCGGAAAAATCATGGAAATCACCGACCTTGGAGCCCACGCTGCTGTTGTCACAGCTGTTTCCAAAGTGGCCTTTAACCAGGCTGTTGATTCCCTCCGCGCTGCTGGGGTCTTAGTCGCTGTTGGGCTGCCATCTGAATACATGGATCTCAGCATCGTCAAACTTGTTTTGGATGGCATTAAAGTTGTCGGCTCTCTGGTCGGAACCCGTAAAGATTTAGAAGAAGCCTTCCAATTTGGAGCCGAGGGCTTGGTAGTACCAGTTGTTCAACTACGCCCAGTCGAAGAGGCTACAGCTGTCTTTGATGAAATGGAGGCCGGTACCATCCAAGGCCGTATGGTGCTAGACTTCAAAAACGCTTAATCCACTTTCTATAGGTAGGGAATCAGCCCCTACCTTTTTGTTGTGGTTTTTTCACTTGTCTAGGATTTTTTGAAATTACTTGACATTTCCTTGAAATCGCTTTACAATGAGATAGCTTAAACATTTCTTAAGGATTTAAGTTTCAAATATTTTTTAGGAGGAGACCAATAATGAGTATTGGAATCATTATTGCTAGCCACGGTGAATTCGCCGCCGGCATCCACCAATCTGGATCTATGATCTTTGGAGATCAAGAAAAAGTCCAGGTTGTAACCTTTATGCCAAGCGAAGGACCAGACGACTTGTATGCCAAGTTTAATGACGCTGTGGCTGCGTTTGACGCAGAGGACGAGGTCCTTGTCCTAGCTGACCTTTGGAGTGGATCTCCCTTCAACCAAGCTAGCCGCGTTATGGGCGAAAACCCTGAGCGCAAGTTTGCCATCATCACTGGTTTGAACTTGCCAATGCTAATTCAAGCCTATACAGAACGAATGATGGACCCAGCTGCAGGTGTTGAAGCCGTCACTGCTAACATCATCAAAGAAGCCAAAGACGGTATAAAAGCACTTCCTGAAGAGCTAAACCCTGCTGACGAAGCAGCTTGGGCAGCAGCTGGACCTGTTGCCCAAGCTGCAATCCCAGAAGGAACAGTGATTGGCGATGGCAAGTTGAAGATCAACTTGGCGCGGATCGATACCCGCCTACTTCACGGGCAGGTTGCAACTGGTTGGACACCGGACTCAAAAGCAGACCGGATTATCGTTGCATCCGATTCTGTTTCGCAAGATGAATTGCGTAAAGAGTTGATTAAACAAGCAGCTCCTGGTAACGTCAAAGCCAATGTTGTCCCAATTCAAAAATTGATCGACGTTTCCAAAGACCCTCGTTTCGGAAACACTCACGCGCTTATTTTGTTTGAAACACCACAAGATGCGCTTCGTGCCATTGAGGGCGGTGTTCCGATCAAGACCTTGAATGTTGGTTCCATGGCTCATTCAACTGGTAAAACAATGGTTAACAACGTTCTATCCATGGACAAGGAAGACGTTGCAACCTTTGAAAAACTACGGGAACTTGGCGTTGAATTTGACGTCCGCAAGGTTCCAAATGACGCGAAAAAAGATTTGTTTGACCTCATTTCTAAGGCCAACGTTCAATAATAATAGAAAGGACATAAACCATGTCATTGATTTCTGCAATTTTGGTTATCCTTGTTGCCTTCCTAGCTGGGCTTGAAGGTATCTTGGACCAATTCCAATTCCATCAACCACTTGTTGCTTGTACCCTTATCGGTCTTGTAACAGGTAACCTTACAGCAGGTATTATGCTGGGTGGTTCCCTCCAAATGATCGCCCTTGGTTGGGCTAACATTGGTGCCGCTGTCGCACCTGATGCAGCCCTCGCTTCTGTCGCTGCTGCGATTATCCTCGTTTTGGGTGGCGATACTTCCACACGTGGAATTGCTGTTGCCCAAGCCGTTGCGATTCCACTAGCCGTAGCTGGTCTCTTCCTCACCATGTTAGTGCGTACCGTTTCTGTCGGTTTAGTACACGGGGCTGACGCAGCTGCCAAAGAAGGGGACATCGCCAAGATGGAACGTTACCACTACATCGCTCTCCTTCTTCAAGGACTTCGGATTGCGGTGCCTGCTGCCCTTCTTCTAGCAATCCCAACTCAAGCCGTGCAAGCTGCACTTGAAGCCATGCCAGCTTGGTTGTCTAATGGTATGGCCATCGGTGGTGGTATGGTTGTAGCCGTTGGTTATGCCATGGTTATCAATATGATGGCAACTCGTGAAGTATGGCCTTTCTTCGCCATTGGTTTTGCACTTGCAGCCGTTTCCGACCTCACCTTGATTGCCCTTGGTGCGATCGGTGTTGCGCTTGCCTTCATCTACTTGAACTTGTCTAAAAAAGGTGGTTCAGGTGGTGGTAGCGCTGCTACTTCAACAGACCCTATCGGGGACATCCTAGAAGACTATTAAGAAAGGGGACTTACAAGCATGTCTGAAAAGCTTCAATTAACTAAAAATGATCGTCAGAAAGTCTGGTTGCGTTCCACTTTCTTGCAAGGTTCCTGGAACTACGAGCGGATGCAAAACTTGGGTTGGGCTTACTCTATGGTTCCAGCCATCAAACGCCTCTACACTTCTAAAGAAGACCGTGCGGCTGCCCTTGAGCGTCACATGGAGTTCTTCAACACTCACCCATATGTCGCTTCACCAATTCTTGGGGTAACGCTAGCCTTGGAAGAAGAGCGTGCACGTGGAGCTGAAATTGACGATGCAGCGATCCAAGGGGTTAAAATCGGGATGATGGGACCTTTGGCCGGGATTGGGGATCCAGTCTTCTGGTTTACTGTTCGTCCTATCCTTGGTGCCTTGGGTGCTTCCCTAGCCCTCTCTGGAAACATCATGGGTCCAATCATCTTCTTCGTATTATGGAACCTAATCCGGATGGCCTTCCAATGGTATACACAAGAATTGGGTTACCGTGCAGGATCTGAAATCACCAAAAACATGTCTGGTGGTATCCTCCAAGACATCACCAAAGGAGCTTCGATCCTTGGTATGTTTATCCTTGCCGTTTTGGTGCAACGTTGGGTTTCAATCAAATTTGCCTTCAACGTTTCTGAAGTTCAACTAGATGAAAAAGCCTATATCCACTGGGATCAACTTCCTGAAGGTTGGGAAGGTATCCGTGAAGCCTTCGCTCAAGTTGGCTCAGGCCTTTCTCAAACACCAACTAAGGTTACCAGCTTCCAGGATAACTTGAACAGCTTGATTCCTGGTTTGATGGGACTTCTCCTTACCTTCCTCTGCATGTGGTTGCTTAAGAAGAAAGTTTCCCCAATCACCATCATTTTGGCACTCTTTGTTGTCGGAATCCTAGCTCACGTAGCTGGTATCATGTAATTCTTAAGGTGGGCTTAGCCCACCTTATTTTTCTAAAGGAGTAATCATGGTTCAATCCCTTAATACAACTATTGAATTCCAAGCAAAGGGTCAATCCTATCTGGGCATTGGCGGGCAGGTTGGGACTTTCTTAGTTGGCGATAAGGCCCTCGAATTCTACAACGACCGCAATGTGCAAGATTTTATCCAAATTCCTTGGGAAAATATCCACAGTATTGGGGCTAATGTGAGTCGGAACAAGGTTAGTCGGCATTTTGAAGTCAGCACCGATTTAGGAAATTTTCAATTTGCTTCCCCCGACTCCGGCAGGATTCTCAAAATCGCTCGTCAACACATCGGGGATGAGAAAGTCGTACGACTCCCAACCTTAATCCAATTGACCTGGAAAAAAATTCGGCAAGCCCTTGCCAAAAAAGACTAGTTTGGCTATAATGAAATAAACGGACAAGTACTCTTACTTCTTCTTTTAGAGAGTCTGCGGTCGCTGCAAGCAGATAGAAGTAGAAGACGAAATTCTACCGTTGGACTTTTTTAATAAGTAATCAAGGCACACGATGTGAAGTTGGATGGAACCGCGTTTTGACGCTCCAACATAAACATGCGTGTGTTTTTTCATACAGGAGGTTTTCTATGCTAGATTTAAAACAACTTCGAACTAATTTTGCGGCAGCCCAAGCCAAATTGGCAACACGGGGTGTAGATGCTGCTGTTCTGGACAAGATGAAGGAACTGGATGAGCAACGCCGCGAACTACTGGTTCAAGTCGAAGAAGAAAAAGCCAAACGTAATACTGTTTCTGCGGAGATTGCCCAGGCTAAACGCAACAAGGAAGATGCTGCTGACAAGATTGCTGCCATGCAGGCTTTATCTGCTGAAATCAAGGAATTGGATAGTCGCTTAAACAGCATTGACCAAGAACTACAAGAGATTCTGGTAACCCTACCAAATCTTCCCCACGATTCTGTACCGGTCGGCGAAGATGAAGAGGACAATGTGGAAATTCGCCGCTGGGGTCAAGCACCAGAATTCAACTTTGAACCTAAAGCTCACTGGGACCTGGGAGAAGATCTAGGCATTTTGGACTGGGAACGTGGTGGTAAGGTGACTGGCGCTCGTTTCCTTTTCTACAAAGGACTCGGTGCTCGTCTAGAACGCGCGCTCTACAACTTTATGTTGGATGAGCATTTGGCAGAAGGCTACACAGAGGTGATTCCGCCTTATATGGTCAACCACGATTCCATGTTTGGAACCGGCCAATATCCAAAATTCAAGGAAGATACCTTTGAATTGGTGGACAGTAATTATGTCTTGATCCCAACTGCGGAAGTGCCCCTCACAAACTACTACCGTGGTGAAATCCTTGAAGCCAAGGAACTACCGATTTACTTCACGGCTATGAGTCCATCCTTCCGTTCTGAAGCCGGATCTGCAGGTCGTGATACCCGCGGCTTGATTCGTCTGCACCAATTCCATAAGGTGGAGATGGTCAAATTTGCCAAACCAGAAGATTCTTATGAAGAATTGGAAAAAATGACCCTCAATGCGGAATCCATTCTCCAAAAACTCGGCTTGGCCTATCGCGTCTTGGCTCTCTCTACGGGAGACATGGGCTTCTCCGCAGCCAAAACCTATGACCTGGAAGTTTGGATCCCGGCGCAAAATGCCTACCGTGAAATCTCCAGCTGTTCCAATACAGAAGACTTCCAGGCCCGCCGGGCTCAAATCCGTTACCGTGATGACGCGGATGGGAAGGTTAAACACGTCCACACCCTCAATGGGTCAGGACTTGCTGTTGGTCGGACTGTTGCTGCCATCTTGGAAAACTACCAAAATGCTGACGGCTCCGTCACCATCCCTGAAGTTCTCCGACCTTACATGGGTGGAATCGAAACAATCCAAGCTCCATAAACACACAAGCTGGGCCTGTCCCAGCTTTTTTAAACTCCAGCTGCGAGATTCTCAAGCCATCTTTGGTATAATAAAAACAATTGAACAAATAGAAGGATAGATTATGAAACTCATTTCTTGGAATATTGATTCCTTAAACGCAGCACTTACCAGTGATTCGGCTCGGGCTCAATTGTCACAAGCTGTATTACAAACCTTGGTGGCTGAAGATGCTGATGTGATTGCCATTCAGGAAACCAAATTGTCGGCTAAAGGACCTACCAAAAAACACCTCGAAATTCTCGCGGATCTATTCCCAGGCTACGAAAATACCTGGCGCTCCTCTGTCGAACCAGCCCGCAAGGGGTATGCGGGAACCATGTTCCTCTATAAAAAAGAGTTGGAGCCTGTCATCTCCTACCCGGAAATTGGAGCTCCTTCAACCATGGACCTCGAAGGTCGCATCATTACCTTGGAATTCCCTGAATTCTACGTGACCCAGGTTTATACCCCAAATGCTGGAGATGGCCTCAAACGCTTGGCAGAACGTCAAGTTTGGGATGCCTGCTATGCCAACTACCTGGCCAGTCTTGATCAGAACAAACCCGTTCTGGCAACGGGTGACTACAATGTAGCCCACAATGAAATCGACCTCGCCAATCCTGTCTCCAACCGACGCTCCCCAGGCTTTACCGATGAGGAACGCCAAGGCTTCAGCAACCTCTTAGCCAACGGCTTTACAGACACCTTCCGCCATCTTCATGGCATGGTTCCCGACCACTACACCTGGTGGGCTCAACGCAGCCGTACCAGCAAAATCAACAATACTGGCTGGAGAATCGACTACTGGTTGGTCAGCGACCGCCTAGCCGATAAGGTCCAAGAATCAAGCATGATTGATTCCGGCGCCCGCCAGGATCACACACCAATTCTCTTAGAGATTGATCTCTAAAAACGACGATAAAACCCACGAGCATTCCAACTCGTGGGTTTTATCGGTTCTATAATAAGTTGTGTGGAAAGCTTGCTCTCCATGCAACTTTTTTTGGTAAGCGCCCAATAACAGGGTACATCAAAAAACCTCCAAGATTGTAAGCAGCTTGCTTTGAATCTTGGAGGTTTCTTTAACGACAATGCTCTTGTATTTGTTTTGCCCATGGTAAATAAGCCTCTAGAACCTCCTTTTTTTCGAGAGTCTCCTCGTTTGGTAAATGTTCTAGTAGGAAAACTATATATTTTTCACTGTCCACTTGGTGGAGTTTGGCTGTCTCAATTAGAGTCATAATAATCGCACTAGACTCTGCTCCCCCTAAACTCTGGGAGAACAACCAATTCTTGCGTCCCATTACTAAGGATTTGATTGCTCTTTCTGCCAAATTATTGGATAGAACGAGACGTCCATCCTCTAGTACAGTTTTGAATGTGTACTCATAATCCAAACTGTATTTGAGAGCACGGCCTAACTTGGATTCTGGTAAGACATA
>NZ_WSRS01000057.1 GCF_009767945.1 Streptococcus danieliae
TATGTCTTACCAGAATCCAAGTTAGGCCGTGCTCTCAAATACAGTTTGGATTATGAGTCCACATTCAAAACTGTACTGGAGGATGGACGTCTCGTTCTATCCAATAATTTGGCAGAAAGAGCAATCAAATCCTTAGTAATGGGGCGCAAGAATTGGTTGTTTTCCCAGAGTTTAGAGGGAGCAGAGTCTAGTGCGATTATTATGACTCTAATTGAGACAGCCAAACTCCACCAAGTGGACAGTGAAAAATATATAGTTTTCCTACTAGAACATTTACCAAACGAGGAGACTCTCGAAAAAAAGGAGGTTCTAGAGGCTTATTTACCATGGGCAAAACAAATACAAGAGCATTGTCGTTAAAGAAACCTCCAAGATTCAAAGCAAGCTGCTTACAATCTTGGAGGTTTTTTGATGTACCCTGTTATTGGGCGCTTACCTTACTTCCTTAGGGAATCGGGAATACACAAAAAGTCACTCGGATTTTGAGATCTGAGTGACTTTTTTGTGTGCTTATAATCCGTAGAGGTAGTCGTCGTCTTCCATAGCTTCAACTTCTCCAAGGAGGTAGCCGTTTCCGACTTGGCTGAAGAAGTCGTGGTTGGAGGTTCCCGTGGAGATTCCGTTCATGATGATTGGATTGACATCATCAGCGGTATCTGGGAAAAGGGGATCATGACCTAGGTTCATGAGCGCCTTATTGGCATTGTAGCGGAGGAAGACAAGGACTTCCTCTGTCCAACCGACGGTATCGTAAAGGGAGCGGGTATAGGCCTCTTCGTTTTCATAGAGGGTATAGAGGAGGTCATACATCCAGTTTTTGAGATTTTCTTGTTCCTCTTCGGCTAGTTCTTTAAAACCGAGTTGGAATTTGTAACCGATGTAGGTGCCGTGAACGGACTCATCTCGGATAATGAGTTTGATAATTTCAGCGACATTGGCTAGTTTGTTATTCCCCAAGTAGTAGAGGGGAGTGAAAAATCCTGAATAGAAGAGGAAAGTTTCCAAGAAAACGCTGGCGACTTTTTTCTCAAGTGCTGTTCCGTTTTCATAAATTTCATTGATGATTTGGGCTTTCTTTTGCAGGTGAGGATTGGTATTGGTCCAGTCAAAGATTGCCTCAATTTCTGCCTTGGTGTTTAAGGTTGAGAAGATGGACGAGTAAGATTTGGCATGGACGGATTCCATAAATTGGATGTTGTTGTAGACGGCTTCTTCATGCGGAGTCCGGATATCGCGGCGGAGAGCCTCGATCCCGGTTTCAGACTGCATAGTATCCAGAAGGGTTAGTCCGCCAAAGACCTTGCCGACTAGGTCCTTTTCTTGGCTAGACAATTTTCGCCAGTCATCCAAGTCGTTGGAGAGGGGGATTCGAGTATCCAACCAGAATTGCTCGGTTAATTTTTCCCAAGTTGACTTGTCGATGACATCTTCGATGTTGTTCCAGTTTATGGCTTCGTAATAGGTTTGCATGGATGCTCCTTTGGAAGTGGTAATGAGGAGGGCGACCTGCTCATTGTTGATAATATTTTTTAGATCACACAGCTTTCACATTGGTTAGCACCGACTTCAGCGCCATCGTCGGTGAAGGTGCGGATGTAGTAGATGGATTTGATGCCCTTGTTGAAGGCGTAGTTTCGGAGGATTGATAAATCCCGAGTGGTCTGTTTGGTCTCTTTTTTCCATTCGTAGGTCCCTTTTGGAATATCACTACGAAGGAAGAGGGTGAGGGAGAGCCCTTGGTCAACGTGCTCTGTAGCAGCTGCGTAGACATCAATGACCTTGCGCATATCCATGTCATAGGCGCTGGTGTAATAGGGAATCGTATCGGTTGAGAGTCCTGCAGCTGGGTAGTAGATTTTCCCGATTTTCTTCTCTTGGCGCTCTTCAACTCGTTGGGTGATGGGGTGGATGGAAGCAGAGACGTCGTTGATGTAGGAGATGGAGCCGTTAGGAGCTACAGCCAAGCGGTTTTGATGGTAAAGTCCATCTTTCATGACAGCCTCCTTGAGGGCTTGCCAATCTTCTTTGCTTGGGATGAAAATATCCTTGAAGAGCTCTTTTACCCGCTCCAATTTTGGTTGGTAGTCCTTTTCCAAGTATTTGTCGAAGTAGGAGCCGTCCGCATATTTTGATTTTTCAAAATGCGTAAAGACTTGACCGCGTTCACGCGCAATTTGATTGGATTCGACCAAGGTCCAATAGTTCATCAAAAGGAAATAGATATTGGTGAATTCCAAGGATTCCTCTGATCCATAATGGATGTAGTTTTGAGCCAGGTAGGAGTGAAGTCCCATCGCACCAAGGCCGAAGGTGTGGGCCTGGCGGTTACCGTTAACGACAGATGGCACAGCTTCGATATTGGAAGAGTCTGTGACGAAGGTCAGAGCCCGGGTCATGGTCCGAATGGATTGACCAAAATCAGGAGAGGTCATCATATTGACGACATTGGTAGAGCCTAGGTTGCAGGAAACGTCAGTTCCAAGATGCACGTAGTTTTGGGCATCGTCAATGAAACTTGGCTCTTGTACTTGAAGGATTTCTGAGCAGAGGTTACTCATGACGATTTTTCCATCAACAGGGTTGACCCGGTTGGCGGTATCGATATTGATCACGTAAGGATAACCGGACTCTTGCTGGAGTTTGGAAATTTCAGTTTCCAAGTCCCGGGCCTTGATTTTGGTTTTGCGGATACGGGGATTAGCGACGAGTTCGTCGTATTTTTCAGTAATGTCGATGTAGCTGAAGGGAAGACCGTACTCTAGTTCGACAGAATAGGGACTGAAGAGGTACATGTCTTCGTTTTTCCGTGCCAGTTCGTAGAATTTATCTGGAACTGTGATTCCCAGAGATAGGGTTTTGACACGAATTTTCTCATCCGCATTTTCTTTTTTAGTGGATAGGAATTGTAGAATGTCTGGATGGAAGATATTGAGGTAAACCGCTCCAGCTCCCTGGCGTTGCCCCAATTGGTTGGAGTAGGAGAAGCTGTCTTCAAACAGTTTCATGACTGGTACAACACCGGATGCAGCCCCTTCGTAACCTTTGATTGGAGCACCCGCTTCGCGGAGGTTGCTCAAGGAGATGCCGACACCACCACCAATCCGAGAAAGTTGCAGAGCGGAGTTGATGGAACGTCCGATAGAGTTCATATCATCCGTTACTTGGATCAAGAAACAAGAAACCAATTCTCCCCGGCGAGCACGACCTGCATTCAAGAAACTTGGTGTGGCTGGCTGGTATCGTTGGTGAATAATTTCGTTAGCAATGTTTTTGGCAATTCCTTCATTCCCGTCAGCAAAATAGAGGGCATTGAAGAGTACCCGTTCTTCCATACCTTCTAGGTATTCGTTGCCATCATTTGTTTTCAAGGCATACTGGTTGTAGAATTTGTAGGCTGCCATGAAAGATTTAAATTGGAATTTTTGATCCAAGATAAACTGATATAGTTCTTCAATGAAAGTTGGTTGGTACTTCTGGATAAAGGCTGATTCCAAATAGTTTTCCTGGATCAAGTAGTTAATTTTTTCCGTAATAGAAGCAAATGCTTTGGTGTTTGGAATTACATTTTCTCTAAAGAAGGCTTCCAAAGCTTCCTTATCTTTATGGAGCATGATTTGTCCATTGATTGGCCGGTTGATTTCATTGTTTAAACGAAAATAAGAGACATTTTCTAAATCTTTAAGACCCATGTGGGATCTCCTTTCAAGTGCTGTATTCAAAATGAGGAGGCAGGGGTCTAAACCCTGCCTCACGCGATCCATTAAGCTAGTTGTTTTAGTAGACTAGGCTGGAAGCCAGCGAAGTTTCCTTTTGGGGAAACAATAACTGGAGCTGCTGCGAAGCCCATTTCTTTGACTGTTTCAATGTATTCAGGTTCAAGATCGAGATTGATTTCTTTATAAGATACACGATTTTCGTCTAAGAATTTTTTAGTCATGCGGCATTGCATACAGTTATTTTTTGAATAAACAGTTACCACAAGGGTACCTCCTTCTCGTTTTTGAGTATGGAAATAGTATAGGGGAAAGCCCTATTTTTGTCAACATTTTGTACTTATAAAACACACAAGCACTAGATGTAGTGGTTTATTTTTTTATATCTTGATAATAGCAAGGGTAGGGGTTCTTTCCTTAACAAAATCTTGTATAGCCCCATCCTTTTTGAGACTGAAAAAGTTCCTTTTTTCTGAAAGCGTCAATTTTTTCTTGAAAAAAAACAATACAAATGGTATAATTTCTAATTGTAAGGGTTATCAAAACCTGAGAATAAATTAAAAGGAGAGTCATCATGGCTTCTAAAGATTTTCACATTGTAGCAGAAACAGGAATTCACGCACGTCCAGCAACACTTTTGGTGCAAACTGCAAGCAAATTTGCTTCAGATATTACTTTGGACTACAAAGGTAAATCTGTAAACTTGAAATCCATCATGGGTGTTATGAGTCTGGGTGTTGGCCAAGGTGCTGATGTAACAATTTCTGCTGAAGGTGCTGATGCTGACGACGCAATCGCAGCAATTTCAGAAACAATGGAAAAAGAAGGTTTGGCATAAGGAGATGACAAATATGCTTAAAGGAATCGCGGCATCTGATGGTGTTGCTGTTGCTAAGGCATATCTACTTGTCCAACCTGATTTGTCTTTTGAGACTGTTTCAGTTGAAGATACAAATGCAGAAGAGGCTCGTTTAGATGTTGCTTTAGAAGCTTCTCAAAACGAGCTTTCTTTCATTCGTACTAACGCAGTAGATAGCCTAGGTGAAGAAGCAGCACAAGTTTTTGATGCTCACTTGATGGTTTTGGCGGATCCAGAAATGATCGGTCAAATCAAAGAAACAATTCGTGCGAAGAAGGTCAATGCTGAGGCAGGACTAAAAGAAGTGACAGATATGTTTATCACTCTCTTTGAAAATATGGATGACAATCCATACATGCAAGAGCGTGCTGCAGATATCCGTGACGTAACCAAGCGTGTCTTGTCCCATCTTCTGGGTGTGCGTTTGCCAAACCCAGCTGCGATTGATGAGGAAGCAATTGTGATTGCTCACGATTTGACTCCATCAGATACAGCCCAGTTGAACAAAGAATTTGTTAAAGCCTTTGTAACCAACATTGGTGGACGGACAAGTCACTCCGCGATTATGGCTCGGACGCTTGAAATTGCGGCTGTTCTTGGAACAAACAATATCACTGAAATTGTTAAAGATGGCGATGTACTCGCTGTTAACGGTATCACTGGTGAAGTTGTGATCAACCCATCAGAAGAAGTGATTGCAGCTTTCCAAGCGGCTGGTGAAGCTTATGCCAAACAAAAAGCAGAATGGGCTCTTTTAAAAGATGCTCAGACTGTGACAGCTGATGGTAAGCACTTTGAATTGGCAGCCAATATCGGTACTCCAAAAGATGTTGAAGGGGTTAACGAGAATGGTGCGGAAGCTGTTGGTCTTTACCGGACTGAGTTCCTCTACATGGATTCGCAAGACTTCCCGACAGAAGATGAGCAATATGAAGCTTACAAGGCTGTATTGGAAGGAATGAATGGTAAACCAGTTGTTGTTCGGACAATGGATATCGGTGGAGATAAGGAACTTCCTTACTTTGATTTGCCAAAAGAAATGAATCCCTTCCTTGGTTTCCGTGCTCTGCGGATTTCTATTTCTGAAACTGGAAATCAAATGTTCCGGACTCAGTTGCGTGCACTTCTTCGCTCTTCTGTACACGGTAAACTACGGATCATGTTCCCAATGGTTGCGCTTCTATCTGAATTCCGAGCAGCGAAAGCTATCTTGGAAGAAGAAAAAGCCAATTTGTTGGCTGAAGGTGTAGCGATTGCAGACGACATTCAAGTTGGTATCATGATTGAGATTCCAGCGGCAGCGATGATTGCAGATCAATTCGCCAAAGAGGTAGACTTCTTCTCAATCGGTACCAATGACTTGATTCAGTACACCATGGCTGCAGACCGGATGAATGAACAAGTTTCCTACTTGTATCAACCATATAATCCATCTATTCTTCGTTTGATTAACAATGTCATTAAAGCAGCACATGCTGAAGGTAAATGGGCTGGTATGTGTGGAGAAATGGCAGGAGATCAACAAGCAGTTCCACTTCTTGTCGGAATGGGCTTGGATGAGTTTTCAATGAGTGCCACTTCTGTGCTTCGGACTCGTAGCTTGATGAAGAAACTAGATACTGCAAAAATGCAAGAAATGGCCAACCGTGCTCTAACAGAGTGTGGAACGGCTGAAGAAGTTCTAGAACTCCAAAAAGAGTACGTAGAATTTGACTAATCATATCAGATAAATGAAACTGGATTCGGCTTTTCCCGGGTTCGGTTTTTTTGTGACTTTCCTTTTTTGAAAATGGGAAAATGACAGTTGGTTATTTTCAGACAATTGTTTTGTTTTTCCTAAAAATGTTGTATAATAACTTGTGAAATTACTTGAAATATAGTAAAATATTTTTATAAAAAAGCGCTTACAAAGTAGAAAGGGTGATCATATGGATTATCGCGAGGCTATGTGGACTTTTGGTATCGGTGAAAATTACAATCTTCAAGAATACCTGGGTGTTCATCGTGAAAATGATGGATATAGCTTCCGGGTGTGGGCGCCGAGGGCTCAGATGGTTTATGTCATAGGGGACTTTACCCAGTGGCAAGAACAGAGGATTCCCATGGTTAAAAATGAAGCGGGAGTCTGGGAGGTTTGGACCGATCTAGCCCAAGAAGGGCAGCTGTATAAATTTCAAGTGGAGAGACAGGGCGGGCAACTGGTTGATAAGATTGACCCTATGGCTCGTCTCTTCGAAAAACGCCCTGGAACCAGCGCTGTGATCTACACCCTGCCAGACAAGGATTGGCAAGACCAGGACTGGTTGGACCAACGGAAGGCTCTGGGCTTTAAGGGAAGGCCGATTTCCATTTATGAAATTCACGCCGGTTCTTGGAGGACTCATCCAGATGGACAACCGTATACGTTTAAGGATTTGCAACGCGAGCTGATCCCCTATCTGCAGGCCATGAATTATACGCATGTGGAGTTTATGCCCTTGATGACCCATCCCTTGGCTGAGAGTTGGGGTTATCAGTTGATGGGCTACTTTGGCTTAGAGCAATCCTATGGAACACCGGAAGAGTTTCGGGATTTTGTGGAGGCCTGTCATTTAGCAGATATTGGTGTATTAGTAGACTGGGTACCGGGGCATTTTACCATTAATGATGATGCTCTGGCCTACTATGATGGGACGCCGACCTACGAGTATCAAGATCATCACAGGGCCCATAATTATGGCTGGGGTGCTCTGAACTTTGATTTAGGGAAACCCCATGTTCAATCCTTCTTGATTTCCAGTATCAATTATTGGGTGCAGACCTTCCACCTAGATGGGGTGCGGGTCGATGCCGTGAGCAATATGCTCTATCTGGATTATGATCAGGGGCCTTGGACCCCCAATGAAGATGGAGGCAACCTCAATTACCAAGGTTTCCATTTCTTGAAAAAATTGAATCAAGTCATGAAGACCTATCACCCTGAGGTGATGATGATTGCGGAAGAGGCGACCAGCTATACCCAGATTACCGGAGAGGGAGAAAATTCCCTGGGCTTCGATTACAAGTGGAATATGGGTTGGATGAATGACATCCTGCGCTTCTATGAAATGGACCCGATTTACCGTAAGTATGAGTTTAATCTTGTGACCTTTAGTTTTATGTATATCTTTAAGGAAAATTACATTCTGCCCTTCTCCCATGACGAAGTCGTCCATGGGAAGAAGAGCCTCATGCATAAAATGTGGGGGGATCGCTACAACCAGTTTGCCAGCTTAAGAAATCTCTATACCTACCAAATTTGTCACCCGGGTAAAAAACTGCTCTTTATGGGAAGTGAGTGGGGACAATTTTTGGAATGGAAGTCCCAAGAAGCATTGGAATGGGGGGACCTAGGAGATGACTTAAACGGGCGGATGCAGCACTTTACCGCAGGGCTCAATCGTTTCTACAAGGATGAATTTGTGCTCTGGGATATTGATGATTCCTATGATGGGATTGAGATTATTGATGCCGATAATAAAGATGAAACAGTATTGACCTTTAGTCGGAAGAATGAAGAAGGGTCAGAATTGATCTGTGTCTTTAATATGGCGCCCGTTGAGAGACAGAACTTTACCATTGGAGTTCCTACTCCAGGCCTCTACAAAGAAGTCTGGAACAGCGAGTTGCAAGAATGGGGCGGTTCTTGGTTAAATCACAACCCAGATACAGCTAGTCAAACTGGCCAATGGAAAAGCTACAAGCAGAGCTTGAGCTTTACCTTACCAGCTATGGGGGCTGTTATCTGGAGAAGGATAGCGAAATTTGAAGAGGAAGAGGAGGAAGTTGTACCGGCACTCAGTGAAGCAGAGCTTCTGCCAGAAGAGTCTGTGGAGAGTTAGACGTTGCTTTAATGGAATTAGAATTTGTTGAATAAGGAGGAAATCTAAATGAGAGATGAAATGTTGGCCTTAATCCTAGCCGGAGGGCAAGGAACACGTTTGGGAAAATTAACAAAGAATATTGCCAAACCCGCTGTTGAATTTGGCGGTCGCTATAGAATTATTGATTTTGCCCTGTCCAATTGTGCGAACTCCGGCATCCAAAATGTAGGGGTCATTACCCAGTACCAACCCCTGGCTCTGAATACCCATATCGGAAATGGATCCAGCTGGGGCTTGGATGGTATTAATACGGGTGTGAGCATTCTCCAGCCTTATTCAGCAAGTGAAGGCAATCGCTGGTTTGAAGGAACCAGTCACGCCATCTACCAAAATATTGACTATATCGATAGCATTGACCCAGAATATGTCCTCATCCTGTCTGGAGACCATATCTACAAGATGGATTATGACAAGATGCTTCAGGCCCACAAGGATAACAATGCCAGTCTAACAGTCGCTGTATTAAATGTTCCGCTGAAGGAAGCTAGCCGTTTTGGGATTATGAACACGGACTCCAATAACCGCATTATTGAGTTTGAGGAAAAACCTGAAAATCCAAAAACAACCAAGGCTTCCATGGGAATTTACATCTTCAACTGGAAACGTCTCCGCAATATCCTGGTAGCTGCAGAAAAAGGTTCTGTCGAAATGTCTGACTTCGGAAGCAATGTTATCCCAGCCTATCTTGAATCTGGCGAAAGTGTCTACGCCTATGAATTTGAAGGCTACTGGAAAGACGTGGGAACCATTGACTCCTTATGGGAGGCAAATATGGAATACATTTCTCCAGCTAATGCCTTGGATAGCCGTAACCGTCAATGGAAAATTTATTCCAAAAACCTTATCTCACCACCAAACTTTATTGGCGAGCATGGTTCGGTCGAAGATTCATTGATTGTGGACGGTTGTCATGTGGATGGTCAGGTGAAACATTCGATTCTGTCGACGAATGCTCAGGTGAAAACAGGAGCAGTGGTTGAGGACTCAGTGATTATGAGTGGAGCTGTGATTGGCGCTGGTGCGGTGATTAAAAAAGCGATCATCGGTGAAGGTGCCGTGATTAGTGAAGGCGTGGAAATTGACGGCAGTGAAGAGATTGCGGTTGTAGGATATAACGAAGTAGTGGGGGTACCAAAGGATGAAGATTGATAAATATTCAGCGATTCTTGTAAATACAGTTGGTCGACATGACATGGGGAAACTGACTGAAAACCGTCCTTTGGCGACTCTTCCATTCGGAGGAAAATACCGGTTAATTGACTTTCCACTTTCAAGTCTAGCTAATGCAGGTGTACGGAGTGTTTACGGTATCTTCCAGGAAGAAAACATTTCATCGGTCTTTGACCATATTCGGTCTGGTCGCGAGTGGGGCTTGTCGACGCTCTTGAGCCATTATTACTTGGGCTTGTATACAACCGATGCCGATTCCGATTACGTGAAGTCTGAATACTACGAGCAGTTGTTGACTTACCTTCACCGTTCGGGTAGCGATGTGACAGTTGTTTTGAATAGTGATGTTTTACTTAGCGTGGACCTTAGACAGGTCTTCCATTTGCACCAAGCGACAAAACGGAAAATGACTGTCATCTACAAGAAACTTCCGGCTAGTGATATTGCCGGCAACAACTCGATTTTGAGAATTTCCAGCCATGATATGGTGACTGACCATGAGTTGTTTGAAGATACCCTGCCTCAGGAAGTCTACAATATGTCAACTGACATTTTCTTGGTCAACACGAAACTTCTGATTGCAGCGATTGAGAAGGAGTTGGAGGAATCTAATCCTCGTAAGATTCGCTACCTACTTCGTGATTTTGCGAAAGAGATTGGTGCCTTTGCTTATGAATATACCGGTCATGTTGCTAATATCTACTCGGTTGAATCTTATTACCGAGCAAATCTAGACATGATTGACCAGCAAAAATTCAACTCGCTCTTTAGTCCAAATCAGAAGGTTTATACCAAGGTTAAAAATGAGGAGCCAACTTATTATGCGCCAGGTTCCAAAGTGTCACTATCTCAATTTGCATCAGGAAGTATTATTGAAGGAACTGTTGAAGGATCCATCTTATCACGGAACAATCGGATCAAGGCTAATGCAGTTGTGAAGGACAGTCTGCTATTCCCACGGGTGCTGGTTGGAGAAGGCGCTCGGGTTGAGTATGCGATTGTTGATAAGGAAGCAAAAATTGCACCTGGTGTGACGATTCGGGGACAGAAAGAAAATCCAGTCGTTATTGAAAAAGGTCAAGAGGTTACAGAGGATATTATTAGATGAGAATTTTAGTTGCAGCGGCAGAAGGAGCACCCTTTTCAAAAACAGGTGGTTTGGGAGATGTGATTGGAGCACTCCCTAAATCCCTGGTTAAAAAAGGCCATGATGTGCGTGTCGTCTTGCCTTATTATGACAGCGTTGAGGCCAAGTTTGGCAAGCAAGTTGAAGATTTGGGTTCTTACGAGGTCTCAGTGGGTTGGCGCCGCCAATATGTTGGGGTCAAGTATCTGGTCTGGGATGGTGTTCCAACTTATTTTATTGACAACCAATACTATTTCTTTAGGGGACATGTCTATGGCGACCTTGATGATGGAGAACGCTTTGCTTTCTTCCAACAAGCAGCCTTGGAGTTGATGGAAAAGATTGATTTTATTCCAGAAATTCTTCATGTTCATGATTACCATACAGCCATGATGCCCTTCCTTTTACGAACCAAGTATGCTTGGATTGAAGCCTATCGTGGAATTAAGACCGTTTTAACCATTCATAATCTAGAATTTCAGGGACAATTTGACCCTCAGATGTTGAGTGAATTATTTGGAATGGGTTTGGAAGATTTTTGGAATGGTTCGGTGCGTTGGGGCCAAGATTTGAACTGGATGAAAGCGGGAATCACCTATGCCGATCGGGTAACCACAGTATCTCCATCCTATGCTCAAGAAATTCAGACGCCAGAGTTTGGGTGTGGTCTGGATCCTTTGCTGCGGCATGAAAATTGGAAGCTGTTTGGTTTTGTAAACGGGATTGATACCGATCTCTACAATCCAGAAACCGATCCCCATTTGTCTCATCATTTCACAGCCTATGATTTAAGTGGCAAGGCTGCTAATAAGGCGGCTCTGCAAGCACGGCTGGGTCTACCACAGCGACCAGAAGTTCCGTTGATTGGGATGGTCTCACGCCTGACCTATCAAAAAGGATTTGATGTGGTCGTTGAGGAACTGCATCAGATTCTCCAACGGGATGTTCAAGTGGTTGTGCTAGGAACCGGAGATCCTCGCTTTGAGCAAGTCTTTTCTTGGTTTGGTCAGCATTATCCTGAAAAAATGGTGGCAGCCATGACCTTTGATCCAGCTCTAGCTCAGGAAATTTACGCAGCCAGCAATCTGTTCCTGATGCCGAGTCGTTTTGAGCCTTGTGGTCTGTCACAAATGATGGCCATGCGTTACGGCAGTCTACCAATTGTTCATGAAGTTGGGGGCTTGCGTGATACAGTTCAGGCCTACAATCCAGTGAATGGCTCTGGAACAGGCTTCTCCTTCAATAATCTAAGTGGTTATTGGTTGACCTGGACTATTGATCAAGCGATTTATTTGTATTGGAATCAAAAAGATGTCTGGTACAATTTAATGCAGGAAGCTATGCACCGAGATTTTTCTTGGGATGCAGCTAGTCATCCTTATAGTGATTTATACAATTGGATGTAAACTAGAAAAGGAGGTTGAAAGCAGCCTCTTTTTTTCGTGAAAAATCAGCTATTTTTCGTAAGCGCCCAATAACAAGGTATCTTCCGATAAAGTAGAAATCTAGCTATACTAGTCTCAGAAAACATGAGTAGAGGAGATTGGTTTAGTGGATGCGAA
>NZ_WSRS01000058.1 GCF_009767945.1 Streptococcus danieliae
CCCCCACCACAGGGAAAGCATCTCATAGAAATTCGAAAGAAGCCGGATTCGGATTGACGTTAAAACCATCTCAACACCCTTATTAAAAAGCTAAATAATAAAAGCCTAAAACTGTCAGTTTTCAGGGATTCCACACAACTTGACAAAGAGCCAAAAAAGGGAGTGGAACAGAAGTACTCCTTCTCTATCCCACTCCCAAAACAGCTATTTTCTTCTTATTTCAGAGTCCAACCACCATCAATGGTCACAATCGCTCCTTGCATGGAGGCCATCTTACCACTAGCCAAAAAAACGGTCAGATCGGCCACCTCCTCTGGCTGAGTCCAACGCTGGATCGGGGTCTCCTGGGCCACCCACTCCGCCAAACCTCCAGGTTCAAAGTCGGCCTGGGTCATTCCAGTCTGGACAGCCCCTGGAGCAATCCCAAAAATCTGAACGCCACTTCCTGCATAATCAAGAGCCATCTGCTTGGTCAGTCCCATCAATGCATGTTTAGAGCTGGTATAAGCAGCTCCTCCGCCCCCAGCTATATGACTCGCAATGGAACACATGGTGATAATGACCCCTGCTCCTACCGATACCATTTTGTTCAAATAGAAACGACTCATTTCCATCGGTACACGGACATTGGTTTCATAGATCCGATCCCACAACTCTCGCGACATCTCTAACAGTGGGGTATAGGCATCAAGAATCCCAGCTGTTAGCAGCAGCACATCCACTTGGTCAACCCAGGAAAAGACGGCTTCCAGATCTTGTGTCAGATCCACCTGGAGAAAGTGGAAATCCCCCGGCAAATCTGGAGCTAGCTTTTGATCAAGGCCATAGACCTGATCGCCCAGCTCCAAAAAAGCCCGGGCTTGGGCTAAACCAATCCCCGAGGAGACGCCTGTAATCAAGACCTTCCTAGGCATCCACTTCTACCCAATCCTCAGCCAAGACATCACAGGGAGTTGGGCTCCACATGGAATAGCCCTCCCCTTGACCAGACACATGAATTAGGAAGTAGGGAGTTACTTCTAACATCTGGCCATTGACTTCCAAGTGGTCAAACAGTTGAACAAAATTCTCTGCACCACCCCATCCCTGACGCACATATTTTTTCTTAGCCCGTAAGCCAGGCAAAATCTCTTCAAAACGCATTGCTTCTCCTCTTTTTTCTAGTTAGTCTACAAAGCACTTAAATCCAAGTCAAGGGACTGGCCTGATCAGGCGAAGTATCCAAGACCTGGAAATCGTGTCCAACAGCCAAATCGGCTTGTGCCAGATTGTTGACCATGGTCATGTGGGCCAACTCTTTAATGTTATTTTCCTTACTGAGATGGCCTAGATAGATTTTCTTGGTCTGGTTGCCCAGGGTGCGAATCATGGTTTCTGCCCCATCCTCATTGGACAAATGACCCTTGTCGGACAAAATCCGTTGTTTCAAGGACCAGGGATAGCGACCGCTGCGAAGAATTTCAATGTCATGGTTGCTTTCAATCAGGTAAGCATCGGCATTTTCAATCACTCCTGCTAGACGGTCACTGACATAGCCAGTATCTGTCAACATGACAAAGCTTTTCTGGTCCTTCATAAACCGGTAAAATTGCGGAGCCGCCGCATCATGGCTGACCCCGTAACTTTCAATGTCCAAATCTCCAAAGGTCAGGGTTTTGCCCATTTCAAAAACATGTTTCTGGTCGGTCCTAATTTTTCCGAGGTGGCCTTTCATGGCATCCCAGGTCTCTTGGTTGGCATAAATGTCCAGATTATATTTTCGGGCCAAAACCCCAACTCCGTGGATATGGTCCTTATGTTCATGGGTAACAAAAATCGCAGCTAGGTCCTTGGCACTACGGTCGATTTCGGCTAAGAGACTTTCGATTTTTTTACCAGATAAGCCCGCATCAACTAAAATTCGCTTCTTTTCACTTTCTACATAAAATGAATTGCCACTCGATCCCGAGGCTAAAATACTATACTGAAATCCTTTATCCGTCACTTTCTACATCCGTTCCTGTTTGGTCCTCCCAATCTCCTGTTTCGGAGAGGGATTTTTCATATGGTAAAACAATGGTAAAACTAGATCCCTTGCCATACTCACTCTTGGCCCAGATAAAGCCCTGGTGCTGTTTGACAATTTCTTTGGCAATAGCAAGACCGAGACCGGTTCCCCCCTGAGCCCGGCTACGCGCCTTGTCCACTCGGTAAAAACGGTCGAAAATTTTAGGCAGGTCTTTCTGGGGGATCCCCAAGCCCTGGTCTGCAATCACAATAATCAATTGGGAATCGGTGGTCTGCATGGAGACGGTAATTTTACCACCATCTGGTGAGTACTTGATGGCATTGTTGAGAATATTGTCCAAAACCTGATTCATCTTATCCGTATCAATCTCAATCCAAATTGGAGAAATGGGGTATTGCCGCACAATCTCATAGTGTTTGCTTTCCTCTTGGCTACGGATTTTATCAAACCGATTCAGGATGTGGGTCATAAAAGCCGTGAAGTTAATCAACTCGACTTCCAAATCACTGGCCTCGTTATCAATTCGCGACAAGCTCAAAAGATCGGTGATCATCCGCATCATCCGGTTGGTTTCCGTCAGGGATACATGAATAAAATCTGGTGCCACCGGTTCGGTCAGAGCCCCGTCTTCCAAAGCTTCCAAATAGGATTTAACACTAGTCAAGGGGGTCCGCAATTCGTGGCTGACATTGGAAACAAACAAACGGCGCTCCCGTTCTTCCTTCTCCTGCTCTGTCGTATCGTGCAAGACTGCAACCAAGCCCGAAACAAAGCCACTTTCTCGTCTCACTAGGGCAAAACGAACCCTGAGACTTAGATACTCACCATTAGCATCCTGGCTATCAATGGTATCCACTGGTGTTTCCACAATCAGTTGGCGCAGGTCATAGCGATCCTCAATCTTTAATAGTTGCAAAATCGGTTGGCCCAGGGCAGCTTCTTCGCTGACCCCCAACATCCGGCAGGCCATATCATTAATCAGAGTAATATCACCTCGCCGGTTGGTCGCTAGAACCCCATCCGTCATATAAGATAGGACACTGGACAAGCGAGTTGTCTCCTGCTCCAGATTTTCCTGGGTCAGACGAATCACATCCGACAAATCATTGACGGATGTGATGAGCTCTCGAATATCTGGACTTTGCGAATCCAGCTCCAAGCGATTATACTGACCGGAAATCAGTTCTTCTATTTTCTCATTTAATTTGCGAATTTTTTGGTTATCTTTTCGATTTTCATAAGCCAAAAGCGCCACAACAATGATAAAAGAAACGACAATTAGGCCAAAAATAATATCGCTGGTAAAGAGAAAATCACGAATCTTAATGATCATGGCGGATATAGTAGCCGACACCACGGCGCGTGAGAATGTATTCCGGACGACTTGGGTTATCTTCTATCTTCTCCCGCAGGCGGCGGATGGTTACATCGACAGTTCGAACATCCCCAAAATAGTCATAACCCCAGACCGTCTCCAAGAGGTGTTCCCGGGTCATAACCTGCCCCACATGAGAAGCTAGGTGTAAGAGCAATTCAAATTCACGGTGGGTTAGTTCCAATTCCTGGTCCCGCTTATGCGCCACAAAGGCTTCTGGGAAAATCCGTAAATCACGAATCACCAATTCACTGGGCTTGCCAGCCTCTTCTTCCTGGGCATCGGCAATCAACTCGGTCCGGCGCAGAACCGCCTTGACCCGAGCCAGCAATTCACGATTGGAAAAAGGCTTGGTCACATAGTCGTCTGCTCCAATTTCGAGACCAATCACCTTATCAAACTCGGAATCTTTTGCCGATAGCATGATAATCGGAATATTGCTGGTCCGGCGAATGGTCTTGGCCACTTCCAAACCATCAATCTCCGGCAACATCAAATCCAAAATCACGATATCCGGCTGTTCCGCTTCAAAAACGTCTAAGGCTGCTTGGCCATCAAAGGCTGTCACAACCTCATAGCCTTCCTTGGTCATGTTAAATTTTATAATATCGGAGATGGGTTTTTCATCATCTACTACTAAAATTTTCTTCATATCGATCCACCTTTCTCGATCCTCTCATCATTATACCAAAAAAGAGACTAGAACTTTCCTTCTAGCCTCTTTTTATCCCCTTCTTAGAAAGAAGATGGGTCTACTTTGATACCAACACCTTGTGTAGTTGTGATGGTTACGTTTGTCATGTAAGTACCTTTAGCTGTAGCTGGTTTCGCTTTAACCACTACGTCATGGAAAGCTTTGAAGTTTTCAACCAATTTATCAGCATCAAAGGATACTTTACCGATGATTGCTTGAACGTTACCAGCGCGGTCTGCACGGTAAGTGATTTTTCCACCTTTAGACTCTTCAACTGCTTTTGCAACATCCATTGTTACAGTACCAGTTTTAGGGTTTGGCATCAAGTTACGTGGTCCAAGAACACGTCCAAGACGTCCAACAAGAGCCATCATGTCAGGTGTTGCAACAACCACGTCGAAATCTAACCAACCACCGTTGATTTTTTCAACAAGGTCTTCTTCACCAACAAAGTCAGCACCAGCAGCTTTTGCTTCTTCAGCTTTTGCTCCACGCGCAAATACCAAGACACGTTGTGTTTTACCAGTACCGTTTGGAAGAACCATCGCACCACGGATTTGTTGATCCGCTTTTTTAACATCGATGTTCAAGTTGTAAGCAACTTCTACAGTTGCATCAAATTTTGCAAAGTTTGTTTCTTTCGCAAGTGCTACAGCTTCTTCTACGCTGTATGCTTTTGTGCTGTCGATTTTTTCAAGAGCAGCACGTAGTTGTTTGCTTTTTTTAGCCATTTTCTATTCTCCTTGTTTAGTGGTTCAATCGATTTTCATCTCCCACGTCACTCATCGAACTGATGAAGTCTTGCGGGTTTTGGGCGTTATTGATTAGTCAACAACAGTGAATCCCATAGAACGAGCAGTACCTTCAATCATACGCATTGCTGCTTCAACAGACGCTGCGTTCAAATCTGGCATTTTAGTTTCAGCGATTTCTTGTACTTGAGCACGTGTAACAGTTGCTACTTTTTCAGTGTTTGGAGTACCAGAACCTTTTTCAACTCCTGCAGCTTTCTTAAGAAGAACAGCAGCTGGAGGTGTTTTTGTTACGAATGTAAATGATTTATCTTCATAAACAGAGATAACAACAGGGATAATCATACCAGCTTGATCTGCTGTACGAGCGTTAAACTCTTTGGTGAATCCCATGATGTTGATACCTGCTTGACCAAGCGCTGGACCAACTGGTGGAGCTGGTGTCGCTTTACCGGCAGGGATTTGCAATTTAACAATATTTTCGACTTTTTTAGCCATTTTTTAAATCCTCCTTTGTGGTTTTGGCGGTAAGATCAGTTTTTTACCTCCCACAAGTATGCGAATCGCATACCTTCTTAGTATACAGCTTTTTGGAAAAAAAGCAAGAGAAAAGTTCAGTTCTTTTTTAATTTTTTGCCCAAAAAAGACTTTCCATGTTAAAATGGAGGAAATGACCTGAGGAGTAGACTTATATGCTTTTTTTACAAATACTTGCTTTAGCCCTGCTGGCTGGAATCCCCATCATCAGTCTATTTCTAACCCGTCTACTCCCAATTCACATGATCGGATTACGGGCTATGGACTTAATGGGGCCCCTGTTTGCTGTTGCCTTTTACTGGGTCTCCAGCCAAGCCTTTTACCATAATTTTTTACCCGAACTGGGCCTCGCCCTGGGAGTCCTTGGCTTACTGCTCATCTGCTACTTCCTCATCCGCTACCGCGCCTTCTATTACCCGAAATTCTTCAAATACTACTGGCGCCTATCCTTCCTCCTGATGATCTTTATGTACTTAGCTATGACCATCTCACTCTTTTTCCAGTAAAAAACTGTGTGGCCGCGGCCACACAGTTTTTTTTATTCATGTAATTCCAAAGGGAGACCGTCGGGGTCAAAGAAGAAGGCCATCTTCTTCTGGGTAAAGTCATCGTAGCGGAGTCCCTGGTGGGGAATCCCCACCTCGTCAAAATAGGCTAGGGTTGCCTGAACATCGTCGACCTTAAAGGCCAAGTGACGCAGACCCGTATGTTCCGGGTGAGGCAGGGCTGGTCTTTTGGGAGCCTGGGGTTTGACAAACAGCTCCAAGACCAGGCCGTTTTTCTCGACCAGGATCAGGCGATCCTCCTTGTCGGGACGAACATGGTCCGCCTGAACGGTGAAGCCTAGATGCTCCACATAAAATTCCAGCATGCGTTCAGCATTGTGGCCAATAATGGCAATATGATCAACTCCGCTAAATTCCATCTCAATTCTCCTCTAACTGATTTATCAAAACCTTGCGGGGTTTAGTCCCTTCCGCCGGTCCAATGACTCCTGCCTGTTCCAACTCTTCCATTAACCGCGTTGCCCGATTAAAGCCAACGGATAAACGCCGCTGGATCATAGAAGCTGAGGCTTTCTGGGTTTCAACAACCAGGGTCTTGGCCTGGTTAAAGAGCGGATCTCCCTGACTAGAGCCGCTACCTCCAGCCTCATCCAGCTCACTAACCTCTCCTGGATCAAAGGCCTCATCATAATCAACCTCAGCCTGCTCTTTAATGTAATTGACCAACCGTTCAACAGCATCATCCGAAATAAAGGATCCTTGGAGCCGCACTGGATGATTCTCATCAATCGGTTTAAAGAGCATATCGCCCCGCCCCAAGAGCTTCTCTGCCCCATTTTCATCCAGAATGGTTCGACTATCCGTTCCACTGGACACAGCAAAGGCCACTCGGCTCGGCACATTGGCCTTGATTAAGCCACTGATAACATCCACGCTTGGACGCTGGGTTGCTAGAATCATATGGATCCCCGCTGCGCGCGCTTTTTGACCCAAACGAATAATGGCATCCTCAACTTCCTTGCTAGCCACCATCATCAAGTCAGCCAACTCATCCACAATCACCACAATAAGAGGTAGTGGCACTTCTTTTAGCTCTGAGGTCTGGTTATGGGCTGCCACGCGTTCATTATAACCCTGGATATTCCGCGCTCCCACTTTCGAAAAACGTTGGTAGCGATCTTCCATCTCATCCACCACTTTTTGCAGGGCACGACTGGCCTTACGGGGATTGGTCACTACCGGAATCAAGAGATGGGGAATATCATTATAGACCGATAGTTCGACCATTTTGGGGTCAATCATCAGAAATTTAACCTGGTCTGGACGCGCCTTCATCAGAATACTGGCAATGATCCCGTTAACTGCAACTGATTTTCCAGATCCTGTTGAGCCCGCCACCAATAAGTGCGGCATCTTGGCTAGGTCAAAGCTACGGACCTGGCCATTAACCGCCTTCCCAAGCGGCAATTCCAAAAGTTTGGCTGGATCAAGCTTGGCTTGTTCCCAAAGTTCCCGGAAACCAACCGTCGCCACCTCACTATTGGGCACCTCGATTCCGACCAAGGACTTGCCTGGAATGGGAGCTTCAATCCGCACATCCTTGGCTGCCAGAGCCAAGGCCAAATCATCTGCTAGATTGGAAATCCGGTTCACCCGAACACCTACAGCCGGCTTGATTTCATACTTGGTCACCGAAGGGCCAATCTCGGCCCGCTCCACCTTGGCATCGATGGAGAAGGAAGCAAAGGTGGATTCCAAGATGCGGACATTTTCCCGGACCTGCTGTTGCTCCCGCGCCTGACTCTTGGCTTTTTCCTTGGGAAAGAGATTTATGCTGGGCAACACATAGGGTCCCAAAGGACTGCTTTCTAATCTTTCTGGGAAAGGCAGCTCCTCTTCTAGGGTCTCCACTTCTTCCAAGTAAATAGCTGGTGCCTCAGACAGGGGCCCCGAATCTAGGATCTCGCCAGTTTCTAAATCAACTAGGGGTAAGGGAGCTTCAGGAACTAGCTCTTTTTCAGGAAGGACAGCCAACTCTTGCTGCTCTTCCTCTCTTATCCTTTTGGCCTCAAGCCGTCGCTGGCGCTCCCGCAAATAAAGGCTTTCCCCTGCTTCTGTCAACTGCTGATAAGTATTCAAGAGCCAATCCCCCACATCGTAGATGGAAAGTTGGCTGAGCAAGAGACTTCCGAGAGCCAAAAAAAGCGCGCCAATAAAGTAGGATCCGATATTTGAAAATAAAAAAGCAATCGGAATATAAAGCAGGAGACCCAAAAGCCCGCCCCCCACAAATTGCGTAACTTGCAATCCCAAGAGCTCACTGCTGAGTATGCCCAACTGCGCATTCAAAAGGCCTACCTCAGCTGGAAGTTGACCAAACAGATAAGCCTCCCAAATCAGCAGCAAACCTGCAAAAATAGAGACCACCCCAGGCCAAAAACCGGGACGATCCCGTAGCCATTTGAAAGTAAAGAGATAGATAAAAAGTGCCACTAGGAAGACGGGAGCCAGACTCCCGACACCCCAACGAATCAAATTATAAAGTGTACGACCAAAAGCCCCCACTTGCAAGAGGGCAATCACGATCAGAACCGCTAGACCAAGTGAGATAAACATCCGCCGAATTGCGGCCTGTCTAGCCTGCTCAGCCTTGCTAGGTCTTCTAGTTTTAGTACCTGTAGTTTTCTTTTTAGTTGCCATGTTTCTATTATACCATCTCGTGGCCCTTATCCCACATGGAGACAAAGAAAGGATTTTTCTACAATTCTGTATCCAACTGCTTGCGCATTTGATTTTCCTTATGCCCTTCATAGAGTTCCCACAGAAACTTCACAATTTCTTTTAAAATCGAATATAAAGGTATAGCCACAATCATGCCTACGATTCCATAGATATTACTCGATAATAGCAACAAGACCATAATCGTAATTGGATGAACCTTCATCACTCCCCCAACAATCCGAGGGTAGAGAATATTGCCATCCACCTGTTGCAAAATCAGCATATAAACCAGGGCAATCAACATCTTCTGCGGATCCAAAAAGGCATAGGTGATCACCATGGGAATCAGACCAATCGTTGGTCCCACATAGGGAATCAAATTACAAAGTCCTGAAAAAATTGCGAAAATCAAGGCATAACGAATCCCAATAATCGAGTAACCAGCCAGAGTTAGACTGAAAATAATCAAGGCATCAATGGAGATTCCACTAATATAACGAGCAATCGTTTTATTCAGAGTGACCAGTAGGGAAGCAATCCCTAACGAATCCCGCTTCAGAACCGTCCGCTGCAACATGGGCAAGAATTTCTTACCATCTAATAGGAAATAAACCAAGAAAATCGGTGTCATAATCAGAACAAAGGCTGTATTGACCACCGCTGAGAACAGGCTACCTAGACTCGTTGTTACATTATTGAGGATATTCTGCAAAATATCCACATAGGACAGGTTTAAGTCTGACACCGTTTTTTGCAAATCCACATTCCGCAAGAGGGGCTCTTGAGCCAAGTTATTGACCAGAGACTGAGCCTCCTTGTAAATTCCCTGACTGGCAGCAATCAAACTGGTTAACTGATGGATCAAAATCGGCAGCAAATAAACCACTGCCCAGACCACAAGCCCAATCACACCCGCAACCGCTAAAAGGCTACCAATGCCCCGCTTAATTTTGAAAATTCGCTCCATACCTTCCACAATCGGATTGGTAATGTAATAAAAAAAGGCGGCTAAGATAAAGGGAATTAAAATGGTATTTAAGACCCGAACAACCGGTGTAACAATCTCCCCCATCTCTCGCCACAAAAAGAGAACGAGACTACAGAGAAGTATTTCGACCGTCCAAAAAAATAATTTACTCTTTTGAAACATCGCATCCTCCTTTCCTTATTCTAGCATAATTGTGGTATGATTTTAGAAGAATATTTCAATCCAAGAAAGAGGTGGCTCTTCGTGCGCCGTTTTTTTAACTACTTAAGTCAGTTCGGAACCTACCTAATGCTTCTACTAGCCGGACTCTTTTGTACCTTCTTTAGTTTTTCAAGCCTATTTGTCACAAGCTTCATCCCCATAAAAATTTCTGAGGGAGTACTTTTCCAAACCAATCCCTGGTTTTTCCTTCCCTGCTTAGGACTTTTTATCTGGGGCTTGGTGAGTTTGCGATCTTCCTTTGAAAAGCTGTCTGACAAGCAGTTTTTTAAAATCCTAACCATCCTCTATCTCCTCATGGGGGCCTACTTGCTCTTCAATGTTGAGGGGCAAATTCGAGCGGATGCTAAACATGTCTACAAGGCCGCACTAGCCTTCAATCAAGGCAACTTTGAATCCTTGACCACCATCGGTGCCTACATGTACCGCAATCCTCATCAGCTGGGACTCCTTAGTCTAGAACGTATCTATGCCGCAATCCTCCCAACTACCTATTTGGCCTTTGGCATGAATCTGGTCTGGACCCTGACCAATAACTATTTAATTTGGAGATTGGGACGAACCTGGGGACTGAGCCAGCTAGCTCGAAATTACCTACTCTTCTTCTGCTTTGCCTTCCTCCCCCATTTCTTCTTTATTCTCTTTGTCTATGGCAGCACCGTTGGTTTAACCGCCTGCCTACTCAGTCTGACCTTTTACCAGAAATTTGCTAAAAAGGAACAGATTCGCTATGGACTCTTGTCCGCTGTTTTCCTGGGTATCGCTTGTGTCATCCGAAACAACTATATGATCTTCGGATTAACGATCTTGGGAATTTTAACCCTATCTATTCTCAAAAAATTCAGTTGGAAAAAAGTATTGGTTGGAGTCAGCTGCATCCTCTGTATGGTAGGCATGAACAAGGCTGTCCTGTCCTACTACGAAGGGGTTATTGACCAAGAGATTGGCCCAGGAACTCCCAAAATTGCCTATGTCACCATGGGACTCCGGGATGATCCAAACCGCAAGACCCTGGGAGGCTGGTATGACGGTTACAATACCAAAATTCTCCAACGAAACAATTTTAATGAAGAACAGGCCACAGACATGGCCAAACGCGACTTACGCAAACGGATCGTTACCTTCCTTAAAAATCCGCTGTATGCTGGACATTTCTTTTTCCAAAAAGTCTACTCCACTTGGACCGAACCTACTTTCCAGTCCATTTGGACTGGCCCCAATCGTTGGGAGCGGAACCAGGAGACCTTTACCCCACTCCTCCAATCTCTTTATGAGGGACGCAGCGCTTATCGGATTTTCCACTTTTTAATGAGTCTGCTCCTATGGACCCTCTACACAACAGCTGCCATCTACCTCTTTCACCTCCTGCGGAAAATCCAACCCGATTTTCCTTCCACACAATTAGCTGGAGCGATCTTCCTGATCGGCGGCTTCCTCTTTCACCTCATTTGGGAAACCAAAAGCCAGTATGTCTATATGTACATTCTCCTTTTGCCCCCCTATTCAGCGCAAGGCTTTGAAATTCTCCTATCCTATTTGGATAACCGAAAAAAGCAGCCAAGTAAGGCTGCTACTAGGCAAACTTCCGTGTGAGGTTTGTCTTTTTTTAATTTTAAGGGCTCTTTGTCAAGTTGTGTGGAATCCTTGAAAACTGACAGTTTTAGGCTTTTATTATTTAGCTTTTTAATAAGGGTGTTGAGATGGTTTTAACGTCAATCCGAATCCGGCTTCTTTCGAATTTCTATGAGATGCTTTCCCTGTGGTGGGGG
>NZ_WSRS01000059.1 GCF_009767945.1 Streptococcus danieliae
TACAATATTTGTCGTTTTGAACAGATCAAACGACTGAATTTGAATACATGGGCTTAGTGCGCCCAAAAATCAGAATTCTCCCGATAATCGGGATAGAAAAGTAGGAAATACAGGGACTTTTGCTGGAAATTAGAGGGCAAGAGTCCCTTCTTTTTTTATATGACGGAATACTTCTGGTTTTTAGAGGTGCCCTGAAATTTATGGTAAAACAGCACCCTTCCATTTTTATGGTGGTGAGGTGCCTATTTCAGGGATGGCTGGAGACCAGCAAGCAGCCCTCTTTGGCCAATTAGCCTTTGAACCAGGTATGGTTAAAAATACCTACGGAACGGGCTCCTTCATTATCATGAATACAGGCGAAAAAATGCAGCTGTCGCAAAATAATCTTTTGACAACAATTGCTTATGGAATTAATGACAAGGTTTATTATGCCTTGGAAGGATCGATCTTTATTGCAGGATCGGCGATTCAATGGTTGCGGGATGGCTTACGGATGATTGAAGCTTCACCAGAGTCTGAGACCCTAGCCTTGGCTTCAAAAAGTAATGATGAAGTTTATGTGGTACCAGCATTTACCGGTCTCGGAGCACCTTACTGGGATCAAAATGCCCGTGGTTCGGTCTTTGGCTTAACCCGTGGAACCAGCAAGGAAGACTTTATCAAGGCGACCCTACAATCCATCGCCTACCAGGTTAGGGACATTATTGATACCATGCAAGTGGATGCTGCAACAGCCATTCAATTGCTTAAGGTTGACGGTGGGGCAGCCATGAACAATTTCTTGATGCAATTCCAAGCAGATATCTTGGGCATCGAGATTGCGCGTGCCAAGAACCTTGAAACCACAGCCTTGGGAGCAGCCTTCTTGGCCGGTTTGGCAGTTGGTTATTGGCAAGATTTAGAAGAATTAAAAACCTTAAATGAGACTGGTCAACTCTTCGAGCCATCCATGAACGAAGCGCGTAAGGAACAACTCTACAAGGGTTGGAAAAAAGCGGTTAAAGCGACGCGCGTGTTCGCAGAAGAGGACTAGGAGCGTATCAGTCATGGAAAGGGACCAGCCCATGAATTGTTTGAGGGGCTGGCAGTGGATTTCTGGAATCAACTCTGCTGTAGAGAGTGTTAGATAAGGATAGGTAATAACGATGGAATTTTCAAAACGAACCCGTACACGGGCATTGGAAAAAATGCAGGAACAAACGCTGGATCTTCTCATCATTGGTGGGGGAATTACTGGGGCTGGGCTAGCCTTGCAGGCAGCCGCATCTGGCTTGGATACCGGTCTGATTGAAATGCAGGATTTTGCGGAAGGAACTTCAAGCCGCTCGACCAAACTGGTTCACGGGGGACTTCGCTACCTCAAGCAATTTGATGTGGAGGTTGTTTCGGACACCGTTAGTGAGCGGGCAGTGGTACAACGCATCGCTCCTCACATTCCCAAACCAGATCCAATGTTGTTACCGGTTTATGATGAACCGGGGGCAACCTTCAATCTGTTTCGCTTGAAAGTGGCCATGGATCTCTATGACCTCCTGGCGGGGGTTAATGGTTCGTCTGTTGCTAACCAAGTCTTGAGTCGGGAGCAGGTCTTGGAAAGAGAACCGGACTTGCGAAAAGAAGGTTTGGTTGGTGGTGGAGTCTATCTGGACTTCCGCAACAATGATGCCCGCTTGGTGATTGAAAACCTCAAACGGGCCAATCAAGATGGCGCTTATTTGGCCAGTCATGTGAAGGCTGAAGGTTTCCTTTTTGAGGGAGATCAGATTGTCGGTGTTCAGGCGCGGGATCTGTTAACCGATCAAACCCTTGAAATTCGGGCTCGTTTGGTTATTAATACAACTGGTCCTTGGTCTGACCAAGTCCGCAATCTCAGCAATCCTGATCAAGCCTTTAGCCTCATGCGGCCAACCAAGGGGGTTCACTTGGTGGTGGATTCCAGCCGTCTCAAAGTGAGCCAGCCTGTTTATTTTGACTCTGGTTTGGCCGATGGTCGGATGATTTTGGTCCTTCCTCGTGAAAATAAAACCTATTTCGGAACAACTGATACAGACTATCAAGGAGATCTGGCTCACCCTCGTGTGGAACAGGAAGATGTGGACTACCTCTTGGAGATTGTTAACCATCGTTTCCCTGAAGCTCACTTGACCGTTGCGGATATTGAAAGTGGTTGGGCTGGTCTACGGCCGCTGATTGCGGGCAACAATGCTTCTGACTACAATGGTGGGGATAATGGTTCGCTTAGCGATGCTAGCTTTGAGCAGTTGATTGATGCCGTTCAAGCTTATCTTGCCAAAGAAAAAACACGGGAAGATGTGGAGCATGTCTTGAGCAAGATGGAATCTTCAACTTCTGAGAAGAGTTTGGATCCGTCTGCGGTTTCACGTGGTTCCAGCCTAGAGCGGGATCCAAATGGCTTGTTGACCTTGGCGGGTGGTAAGATTACAGACTACCGCAAGATGGCTGAGGGGGCAATGGAATTGATTCTGCAAATTTTGGCAGAGGAATTCCAGCGGAACTTTACCTTGGTGCATTCGAAGACTTACCCAGTATCGGGTGGGGAATTGAATCCACACAATGTGGAAGCAGAATTGGAAGTCTTTGCTCAATTGGGAGTTGCGCGTGGTTTGGATAAGGATGAGGCGAAGTACTTGGCCAACCTTTATGGATCCAATGCTCCGAAGGTTTATGCCTTGGCGCAAACTGTGGAAGCAGCCCCAGGCTTGAGCTTGGCGGATACACTATCCCTGCATTATGCCATGCAAAGTGAATTGGCTTTAAGCCCAGTTGATTTCTTGCTTCGTCGGACCAACTATATGCTCTTCAAGCGAGAGCAGGTGGACGGTATCAAGGATGCTGTAGTGGAAGAAATGGCTCGCTACTATGAGTGGAGTTCAGAAGAAAAGGCGGCTTACCAAGCGGAATTGGAAGCTAGCTTAGCAGAAAATGATTTGGTCTCTTTGAAGGCCTAAGGCTCAGTGAATTTTAAATGCTGCGAGTATTTGGATTGTCATCTTAATTCGGTATAAGGAGAAAGTAATGTCGAATGAATTTTTAGGAGAATTTTTAGGAACAGCCCTTCTCATTCTTTTGGGGAACGGAGTTGTAGCCGGCGTGGTGCTTCCGAAAACGAAAAACCATAATGCAGGCTGGATCGTTATCACAGCTGGTTGGGGTCTAGCGGTAGCCATTGCGGCCTTTGCGGTTGGTAGCCTGTCACCGGCCCACCTCAACCCAGCCGTATCCTTGGCCATGGCCATGAGTGGCTCGCTACCATGGGCTTCCTTTGCTAGCTATGTACTAGCCCAATTCTTGGGAGCTATGTTTGGTCAGATTCTTGTTTGGCTCATGTACAAGCCCCACTACGATATTGCTGAAAACCCAGCAGATATCTTGGGCACTTTCTCAACCGGTCCAGCCCTCCGGGATAATGTTTCCAACCTGGTTTCTGAGATCTTGGGCACCTTTGTCCTCGTCTTGACCCTCTTGGCGATGGGAACTGCCAATATTGCTGCAGGTGTTTCAACCCTAGCTGTATCCGCTTTGATCATCGGGATTGGTTTGTCCCTTGGTGGAACAACCGGCTATGCCATCAACCCAGCCCGTGACCTGGGGCCACGTTTGATGCACTCCATCCTACCAATTGCTCACAAGGGAGATGGTGACTGGTCCTATGCTTGGATTCCAGTCGTTGGCCCCCTCCTTGGTGCAGCCCTAGCGGTTCTTGTTTACGGACTTTATTAAGACTGTATAGCGGTTGGCTAAGCCAGCCGCTTTTTGTGTTATTATAAGATTATGAAAAAAATCTTGCGAAAGAAGGGCCTGGACCTTCTCAAACAGCAGTCCCCAGAGAGAAAAGCACTAGCCGATCAGCGTTTGCTGGAACAGTTCTTGGCCTCCCCAGCCTATGGCCAGGCAGAGGTGCTGGCCAGCTATCTGTCCTTGGCTCATGAAGTCAATACCCAAGCCCTGCTGGAGCAGGCTCGCTTGGATGGGAAGCGACTCCTGGTTCCCAAAGTTGTTAAGCCCGGTCAGATGGCTTTTGTTGACTATGATCCAGAGCGGCTTCAGCCGGGAGCCTATGGGATCTTAGAGCCGACCAATGATCCAGACCCTCGACTGACTTTGGCAGACATTGACCTGATCCATGTGCCTGGCCTGGTCTTTAATCGAGCAGGCTACCGGATTGGCTATGGCGGGGGTTACTATGACCGGATTCTTACCCATTTTCCTGGCTGGACCCTAGCGACCATTTATGCTGTCCAATTGGCAGATTTTATTCCCCAAGCCCATGATCAAGCTGTAAAGGAGCTCCTTATCGATGATGTCTCAACTCAAATATAGCCCTGTCACCCATTTATTTGTGGCGCTCAACTGCCTGGTGTTCCTTCTCATGTATGTGGTCTCCGGTGGTGTTGTAGAGGATGCCCGGCTACTAATTCAGTTTGGAGCCCTTTATCCACCCTTGATTCAGTGGGATTTGGGTCAGTCCTACCGGCTTTTTTCAGCCATTTTTGTACATATTGGTTTTATGCACTTTTTCGCCAATACCCTGACCATCTATTTCTTGGGCCAGCAAATCGAACGCCTGTACGGCTCTGTTCGCTTTTTCTGGATTTACCTTTTAACCGGTCTGATGGGGAATCTTTTCTGCCTGGTTTTTAGCTCGGATGCGATTGTGGCTGGCTCTTCAACCTCCATTTTTGGTCTGTTTACCATCTTGGTGGTCTTACGCTGGTTGCCCAATCCCTACCTTCAATACCTGGGCCAGTCCTACCTACCGCTTTTGCTGATGAATCTGGTCTTTAGTCTAGCCCCAGGAGTTAGTCTAGCGGGTCATTTAGGAGGATTGGTGGGAGGAGCCTGTATGGCCCTAGTCCTCCCCCTAGCTCCTTACGGTTTGGTCCATGGCCGCCAAGGCCAAGCCTTGGGGGTAGGTCTTTACCTAGGATTAGGCTTACTCTTTTTCGCTTCTGTTTTGTCCTAAAAAAACGAGCCTCCTTGTTGGGAGAGCTCGTCTTTTTTCATAGTATTATTTTAATTTTTTGGCTGGGGCAGGGCGGTCTGCCTTTTCTAATTCTTTCCCAAGGTCAATGATGTATTGTTTGAGGTCATCTTTGACTTGTGGGTGGCGGAGGGCATATTCAATCGAGGTTTTCATGTAGCCATATTTGTCCCCAACATCGTAGCGTTTGCCCTTGAATTCACGGGCAAATACACGCTGGGTTTTGTTGAGGGTGTCGATGGCATCGGTTAATTGAATTTCGTTACCGGCTCCTGGTGCTTGGTTTTCCAGAATGTTGAAAATTTCCGGAGTCAAGAGGTAGCGACCAATGATCGCAAGATCACTTGGAGCATCTTCTGGAGCTGGTTTTTCTACAAAGGTTTCCACAGAGTAAAGACCATTTGTTCCTTTGCCTTGGGGAGCGATGACTCCGTAGGCAGAAACTTCGTCATGGGGTACCTGCATGACAGCGATGGTTGAAGCATGGGTTTTGTCATAGTCATCCATGAGTTGGCGTGTGAGCGGAACCTTGTCTTCCATGAGGTCATCCCCCAACATGACCACAAACGGTTCATTTCCGATAAAAGCCTTGGCTTGAAGAACTGCGTCTCCTAGTCCACGTGGATGGCTTTGGCGGATGAAGTGGAGGCGGATACCGGTTGTTTCATCGACTAGTTTGAGGAGTTCGGATTTACCTTTTTCTTTTAAATTGTATTCCAATTCAAAGTTTGAATCGAAGTGGTCTTCGATGGAGCGTTTGGCTTTACCGGTTACCACCAAGATTTCTTCAATCCCTGATTGGAGGGCTTCTTCGACGATAAATTGAATGGTTGGTTTGTCGACAATCGGCAACATCTCTTTAGCGAGGGCCTTGGTAGCTGGGAGGAAACGAGTTCCGAGACCGGCTGCGGGGATAACGGCTTTTCTGACTTTTTTGTTCATACTTAACTCCATTCGTTTTCTTCTTTAAATTCATTGGTCATCATGTCTTTGATGGCCTCTTTGATGGGACGATTTTCGTAGATTACCTGGTAGATGCCCTGGGTAATTGGCATATAGACTCCGAGCTCTTGGGCTAGTTCGTAGGCAGCCTTGGTTGTGGACAGGCCTTCGATGACCATACCCATGGCAGCTTCGATGGATTCCAGGTCTTGGCCTTGGCCGAGGGCATAACCAGCTCGCCAGTTGCGGGAATGCTTGGAGGTTCCTGTAACAATGAGGTCGCCGACTCCGGAGAGGCCGCTGTAGGTTAGTGGGTCTGCTCCCATGCGGACCCCTAGGCGGGTAATTTCAGCCAGGCCACGGGTGATGATGGCGGCCTTGGCATTGTCGCCATAGCCGAGGCCTGCTAGGATGCCGGCTCCGACTGCGATGATGTTTTTCAGGGCACCTGCGGTTTCAACCCCAATGACATCGGTGTTGCTGTAGAGACGGAAGTAGGCGTTACTAAAGAGCTCTTGGGCGTAGCGGGCCTGTTCCAGATCCTTGGAGGCTGCGGTAATCAGGGTGATATCGCGGACAATAGCTTCTTCAGCATGGCTGGGTCCAGATACAACAATGATATCAGAGCGGAGATGTTCGGGAATTTCTTCCTCTAGGATGGTAGACAGTCGTTGGTGACTGTTTGGTTCCAGTCCTTTGGAGGCGTGGAGCACCTGTACTGGATGATCCAGTACCTGGGCAACTTGTTGGGCGACTAGTCGTGTGACCTTGGTTGGGACTACAAAGAGAATCGCATCGGTATTCGTGAGGGCCTGCTTGAGATCGGTGTAGGCCTGGATGGTTTCCGAGAGGCGGACATCCGTGAAGTAGCGCTGGTTGGTGTGCTCTTGGTTAATCTCCTGGACTTGCTCAGACAGGTGGCCCCAGAGGCGCACCTCGTGGCCATTGTCGTCTAGGACTTGAGCCAGGGCGGTTCCCCATGACCCGGGTCCGAGGATTGTGATAATTTGTTTTTGCATAGTCGTTCCTTTATCAGGTATTCGTTTTCAATTTTACCAAAAAAAAAGTTAAAATTAAAGGAAAATGATGGATTGTTCGGCCTATCCGAATAGGCCTTGTGGCCTTGTGGCCAATCTTGGAGTAGATTTTAACGGCTCTCTCCATAATATTTTAGGAAAAGGTTCGTGTTTCTTCCTTATTTGGCGGAGGTGGCTGGCTTGAATTCTCGGATTTGGGTGATATAATGGTACAGTTGTTAGTCAAAAAAAGGAGGAAATTATGCTGAAACAGGCGTTAAAGCCCTATAAGTGGTATGCAATGGGTTCTTTGCTTATGGTGATTGTGATTGTATCCAGTTCACTGCTGCAACCCAGCTATTTAAGTGATGTCCTGGCTGCTGTGCTCGAGAATGATCGGGCTAAGATTGCTTCGATGGGTGTCTGGTTGCTTGTGATTGCAGGGGCTGGTTTGCTAGCCGGTGTGATTAATACGATTCTGGCTGCTAAGATTGCTCAGGGAGTGTCGGCAGATTTGCGGGAAGCTCTTTTCCGTAAAATTCAAACCTTCTCCTATGCCAATATTGAAGAGTTTAATGCTGGAAATCTGGTTGTCCGGATGACCAACGATGTGACCCAGGTTCAGAATCTGATGATGATGCTCTTTCAGGTCTTGCTCCGTTTGCCGATTCTTTTTGTTGGAGCCTTTGTCCTAGCTGTGCGGACTCTGCCCAGTCTCTGGTGGGTTTTGGTTTTAATGGTGCTTGGAATTGGTAGCGTAATGGCGATCATTATGGGGCGACTGGGACCTCGTTTTGGGCTGTTCCAGACTTTAATGGATAAGATCAATGCCATCGCCAAGGAGAATCTTCGAGGCGTTCGGGTGGTGAAATCTTTTGTTCAGGAAAAATCCCAATATGCAAAATTTAAAGAAGTCTCCAATGACCTTTTGGATCTGAATCTTTTCATCGGTTATGGTTTCTCGATTATGATGCCAGCTGTGACATTTATTGCCTATATGGCGACCTTCTTGGCCATCTATATGGTTTCCCAACTTGTGGAAACGGATCCTGAGGTGATTGGAAATATCGCTTCCTTTATGACTTATATGATGCAGATTATGTTCTCAATCATCATGGTGAGCTTTATGGGAATGCAGGCTAGTCGGGCCTTTATTTCTTTGAACCGGATGAAGGAAGTCTTGGATACCGAACCGGCTATGTCCTTTAAGGAAGGTGAAACAGAGGAGCTTGAGGGTAGTCTAGTCTTTGACCACGTGACCTTCACCTATCCCCATGACAATGAGCCGACCTTGAAAGATGTCAGCTTCGAAGTGCAACCCGGTCAAATGATCGGGGTTGTAGGGGCGACCGGATCCGGTAAGTCCACTCTGGCACAACTGATTCCACGCCTCTTTGATCCTCAAGAGGGGAGCGTTTCAATTGGCGGTCGCAACCTGAAAGATGTCAGTCAGGAGACTCTTCGCCAATCTGTATCTATTGTTTTGCAAAAAGCCATTCTCTTTAGCGGCACCATCGCAGACAATCTCCGCCAAGGGAAGTCTGGAGCTGATTTGGAAGCTTTACAACGAGCCGCTTCGATTGCCCAAGCCAAGGAATTTATTGACCGCTTAGATGACAGTTATGAAAGCCAGGTCGAAGAGCGGGGGAACAACTTTTCTGGTGGTCAGAAGCAGCGGATGAGTATTGCCCGCGGTGTCATCGGGAATCCTAAGATTTTAGTTTTGGATGATTCGACTTCTGCTTTGGATGCAAAGTCCGAGAAGCTGGTTCAGGAAGCTTTGAATAAGGACCTAAAAGGGACAACGACGCTCATCATTGCCCAGAAAATTTCTTCTGTTGTCAAGGCAGATAAGATTCTGGTACTGGATGAGGGACGTCTGATTGGTCAAGGGACCCATGCGGAATTGGTAGCGACGAATACCGTTTATCGAGAAATTTATGAAACTCAAAAAGGAAAGGAGGACTAGGATGAAAACAGCACGCTTTTTTTGGTTCTATTTTAAACGCTACAAGTTATCTTTTCTGTTCATTTTCTTAGCCATCGTGGTCTCGACCTATTTACAGGTGCAGGCTCCTGTTTATCTGGGAAAGGCTTTGACAGAGTTGGGAACCTGGGTTCAGGAATATTTTAAAGCCAAAGCCCTTAGTGATGCGACGGGTGCTGCTTTGGTCAAACCAAGTATGGATGCTTTTGGAGCGGTTATGTGGAATCTCTTCTTGACCTACCTCTTCACGGTGGTATCAATGTTGGTTTATATCCTGCTCTTTACTCGGATTGTGGCGCATTCTACTAACCGGATGCGGAAGGGCTTATTCGGGAAACTGGAGCGTTTGACGGTGGCTTTCTTTGATCGAAATAAGGATGGCGACATTTTGTCACGCTTTACATCGGATTTGGACAATATTCAAAACTCCTTTAACCAAAGTTTGACGCAGGTGGTTTCGAACATTGCCTTGTATGTTGGCTTGGTCTGGATGATGTTTGTTCAGAACCAACAATTGGCCTGGGTTACCGTAGCTTCTACCCCAGTCGCTCTTCTTCTTTTGATTTTTATTGTCCGAATGGCTCGCAAATATACGAATTTACAACAGGCTGAGGTAAGTAAGCTCAATGCTTATATGGATGAGAAGATTTCTGGGCAGAAGGCGCTTATTGTGCAGGGGGTTCAGGAAGAAACCATTGCGGGCTTTATGGATTTGAATGAACGGGTGCGCAAGGCTACCTTTAAGGGGCGACTTTTTGCAGGAATGTTGTTCCCGGTGATGAATGGGATGAGCTTGATTAACACGGCGATTGTCATCTTTGTGGGTTCGACGCTTGTCCTGAATGATTCATCGATGACGACAGCAGCCGCTCTGGGCTTGGTTGTGACCTTCGTACAATATTCGCAACAATATTATCAGCCGATTATGCAGGTAGCTTCGAGCTGGGCAGAGTTGCAATTGGCCTTCACAGGAGCTGGTCGAATCCAAGAAATGTTTGACCAAGAAGAGGAGGTTCGTCCTGTTCAAGCTCCTCACTTTACCGAGTTACGAGATGGAGTTGCCATTGAAGGGATTGACTTTGGTTACCTACCAGGTCAAAAAGTTCTGAAAAATGTCAGCATCTCTGCACCAAAAGGGAAAATGGTTGCGATAGTTGGACCGACAGGATCTGGTAAAACCACCATTATGAACCTGATCAACCGCTTTTACGATGTTGACGCGGGAGCTATCAAATTTGATGGCCGCGATATTCGGGACTATGACTTGGATAGCTTGCGGCAAAATGTCGGGATTGTCCTTCAGGAATCCGTTCTCTTTAGCGGTACTATCCGCGACAATATTCGTTTTGGGGTTCCGGAAGCGAACCATGAGCTGGTGGAGGCTGCTGCCAAGGCAACGCATATCCATGATTTTATCATGAGTCTACCAGAGGGCTATGATACCTTGGTTGATGATGAGCAAAATGTCTTCTCAACCGGTCAAAAGCAGTTGATTTCCATTGCTCGGACTTTGATGACCGATCCCCAGGTCCTCATCTTGGATGAGGCAACTTCCAACGTAGATACCGTAACAGAAGCCAAAATTCAAAGTGCCATGGAAGCCATTGTGGCTGGTCGGACCAGCTTTGTGATTGCCCACCGCCTCAAGACGATCTTGAATGCGGATGAAATTATTGTTCTCAAGGATGGGCAAGTCATCGAACGTGGTAACCATCAAACCTTGCTCGCCCAAGATGGCTTCTACGCAAGTCTTTATAAGAACCAATTCGTTTTTGAATAATCATGATTTAGTAGATTTTAGATGGGAGTGGGACAGAACTAAATTTGAAAAAATTTAGTTCGTAGCCCCACCCCCGCAAGGCTGATTAGGCCCTCTTCCGAGCTTGAAAAGCGAACGATTGGAGTTTGCTTCGCAAACAAGATTTAGTATTCTCTAACAGCATACAATGCTGTTAGACCCAATCAGCTACTGCGTCAAAGGCATTTTGCTAACCAAAGTCAATGAGGCTAGACTTTTGTCCCAGCCTCGTCTTTTTTTGTTTGCCTCCGAATAAATAAGTAGGAGGAAGGCTATGTTTACGAAAAAGCACTACCGGATGCAAGTGGACTTTAGGGATTGTGGAGTGGCTTGTTTGGCTATGATTTTAGATTATTATGGGCACCTCTAAAAACTCATACTTATTGTCGCCTTATTTCAAATAAGTAGGTATTCCTATTTGGTAGTGCGGACGTGAGCAGTCTCCTTCGGAGTCTCATCACTAAATTTTGAGCCAAGGTCTCAAAATCTCCGCCATCTAGCAGTTGTTTTTAACTGCTGATGGTTCCACTACAGTAGAAATACCTGCTTTTCTTTATTTTCACTCCCTAAATTTTATGAGATAATAGAACTACTAAGATGAACGAGGTACTATCATGCTATTATTTTCCGACGATGAACGACTTCTAGAAAAACTGTCACAATTGGGAAATCAACTA
>NZ_WSRS01000005.1:0-32500 GCF_009767945.1 Streptococcus danieliae
TGAAAACAATATGATCCTGTGGTAAGACTGAAGCAATTTCTAGTGGTAAGGTGGTTTGATTTGTGTTATAGTGAATGTACATGGGATAGCCTTTCTCAGTATTTTGTCCTAATTATATTGTATCAAGACTATCTCCATAAGGCAAAAAGCAACGGCTTTAAAACCGTTGCTTTTTGCGTTAGTCAGAGGGGTTTTTGTCCCAGCCTCGTAGTGCCACCCCCGCAAGGTTGATTAGGTCGGGTTCAGAGTCCTCTCAGCGAGTCAGGAATTGACTCGCTGAGCCTATGATATGGACGAACATGAAATGTTCGCTATCAAGCGAACGATTGGAGTTTGCTTCGCAAACAAGATTTGGTACTCTCTAACAGCATACAATGCTGTTAGACCCAATCAACTACTGCGTCAAAGGTATTTTGCTAATCATAAAGAGAGAGGCTAGACTTTTGTCCCAGCCTCTCCTCTTACAAAAAGCTCTAGTTATTCAGCCGAATCCTCAGCTGCTGCTGGCAAAACCAGGTTCAAAAAGACACCGACCAAGGCCGCCAAGGCTGTCCCTGAAATAACCAGGTCAGAACCCAACTTCAAGACACCGCCACCGAGGCCCAAGACCAACATGGCACTAGCGATTACAAGGTTGCGGGACTCCATAAAGTTGACCCGAGCTCGAATCAGAACCTTCAAACCGTTGCTGGCAATAACTCCATAAAGCAGGATTGACATCCCTCCCAAAACGGCACTTGGAATAGTCGAAATCAAGGCTGTAAACTTAGAGAAGAAACTCAAACCAATGGCAATCAAGGCCGCATTCCGGATCACCGAAATACTAGCAATTCGGGTCAAACCAACAACCCCGGTATTCTCTCCATAAGTGGTATTGGCAGGACCACCAATAAAGGCTGAAACCGCTGTAGCCACCCCATCTCCAATCAGGGTCCGATTGAGACCTGGTTTTTTCAAGAAATTACGGCCACAAATCTCCCCTAAAACCATGTGGTCTCCGATATGTTCTGCAATGGTTACAATCGCAATGGGTAGAATGGCAAAGGCTTCCGGACCAAAGTAAAGCTTGTACTCTTTCAAACCTGCGACTCCTGTTGCAAATGGCAGGCTCAGATCCGGCAAGGACAACCAAGCCGCTTCTTGAACTGGGGTAAAGTCAACCATCCCCAAGAAAATAGCTACTACATAACCTCCGACAATAGCAATCAGAAACGGAATCACCCGTACAAAGCCTTTTCCCCGTGTTTGGATGGTCACCGCAATCATAAAGCTCACAGCCGCCACCAACATGTTTTTCCAATCACCATCGGCCACAAAGCCAGCTGAGGTTACAGCTGTGTTGGCCAGTCCCAAACCGATCACCATAATCATCGGCCCAATTACAATCGGTGGCAAGAGACGGTCAATCCAGGCTGTCCCAACCTTTGCAACAATTAAAGAAACCACTACATAAACCAGACCAACCATCATAATCCCGGTTTGTCCAGCACTAATATCTCCACCCATTTGTTCCTTGGCAAAAGCCATGGCTGAAATATAGGCAAATGAAGAACCTAGATAGACCGGAACACTAAACTTGGTAGAGATCATATAGATCAGAGTCCCAATCCCCGAAGCCAGCAATGCAGTCGAAATCGACATCCCTAGTAAAATCGGAACTAGGATCGTCGCTCCAAACATCGCAAAAACGTGTTGCACACTCAGGAGCAACCCTTTTGCAGTGTCTGGCTTTTCATGAATATCAAATAACAAACGTTTTTCTGCCATTTTATCCCCCTTTTTGTTCCTATTCTGACGGCATCTTGAATCAAAACAGGACGGCGCGTTTTATTTGACTTAGCTTTTTTTCAAAAAAAAGCCTCATCATGAAATGAGACTCTGTGGATAGATATTCGATAAAAATTTCCTCACAAAACAGGACAGAGTCTGGACTCTGCACTACTCTATGATTCTTTGATTCGAAAAGTCCTTAGTAGGCTCTCTGTCCTACCTTAAAAGTCTTTATTTCGAATATTAATTCTACCACATCTAGTGGATTTATACAAGTTTCCTGCTCCGTCGAGTTTCAAAGAAACTCGGTTATAGCAAGAGCACCTTACTTAGCTGGCTTGGCTTGAGCTGCTTCAACAGCTTGGCGAACGGTTTCGGCGTAAATCTTGGCCCCTACCTGGATGGCTTCACCAGTGCCACCGAAGTGGATATTGTCACTATCTTCCCACATTTCAGGATGGTTGAGAGAGACCTTGTGCCAATCTGCCAGAGTAATAAAGGAATGTTTGCGAGCTAATTTCAGTTCATACTTCCAGGTTTCTTCTGCGGTTGCCTCGACGTACTGATCGGAATTTCCGTCATAAGGGGTTACGAGGACTAGGCGGTGGCCTTTAGGGAGATCCTTAATAATGCCGTCCAATTCTTCTTTATAATTGCTCACGATATTAACCCCAATCCCTAGAACAACCGTTTTACCTAGGATGCCGGCTTGGGCCTGAGCATTCATAATCGCACGCGCCTGGGTCAGGTTCCGGCTACCGGCGGCATCAATATTTCCATCCGGGAAGACCTGATTGAGTTGTGTATTGGCCCGCAAGGCAACAGAGTCCCCAATGAGTGAGAGACCACCAGGAACTGAAAGACTCTCAATTTCCGGTTCAGCTTCCTGCTTGGCCAAACGCGCTGTCGGATTCACCTGATAATATAGCCGTTCTAAGCCCTGGGCCGATTGGGCCATATTGTTGGCCGCCATGTCCCGCGCAAAATTGGTCATCACCGGTGCCTGATAAAGGCGAACCCCACTGGCGGTCACAAAACCAACCAAGACCAAGACCATAATCATTCGGGCCGACTTATTGAAGTGCTGCCGTCCTGCCAGAATCGGTTCCACAATGTAAAAAGAAAAAGCGGCAAAGGTGTAAGAAAGAAGGACTGTGAGGAAAACCGCTTGCCAGTGTACCAATTGATCCTTAAAGATACTGTAGAGCGGCCAGTGGAAAAGATAGACCCCATAGGAAGTATCAGCCAAAAAAGTCAACCAAGCAGGTTCTGCCACATCTGGCAACTGATTGTGGAGCAGGCGCAGACTGCGAATCAGAACCGTTGCCGCCAGAGCCGCCAAGGCTAGCCCCCCAAGATAGGTGATATGCTGGTCAAAGCGCAAGCCGATCAACAAACCAGTCAGAATGACCACACCTAGCAAGCTTCCCAGGATAATTCCCGGCCAGTTGGAATGTTCCAAACGCTTTTCAAAGGACAGAGATAGCGAGGAGACACCGGTCATAGCCGCTAATAAACTTCCAAAAAAGAAAGGAAAGAGGTGACTGAGACTGGCAAAATAAAGCATAGATGGACTGGCTCCCAACAAGAGCCCCAAGACCATAGTCCCATAAGACACTACAAGAAGCGGCAAGGACAAGGTGATGACGCTACCTCGGAACTGCGATGTGTTCCGCGATCGCTTGGCCAGACGATACAAAAGGAAGGACCAAAGCAAGTAGAAATGAACCTCCACCGCCAAACTCCAATTGTGGACAAAGAGATGGGGGATAAACTGATCCTCGTAGTTCCCACCCGTCAGCATCTCATAGAGGTTGGTCACGTAACCCAAAACTCCTGCGACTTGCGTTGGGAGATCTGCTACATATTCTAGACGAACCAACCAGGTCAAGGGCAGGGCCACCAAAAGCATCAGCACAACTGGCGGCACAATCCGATACAAACGCCGCCGCAGAAAGGCCTGCATATCCACCTGACCTGTTCGGTCTACTTCATCAATCATCAAAGCGGTAATCAGAAAGCCTGAGAAGGTGAAAAAGACATCCACTCCAACAAAACCACCTGGGAAATACTTAGGGTAAAAATGGTATAGTAAAACCCACAACAAGCCTAAGACCCGCACGCATGAAAACCAGCGTATCCGCATAATAACTCCTAATATATCTTTAAAATCATACTACTCGAATAAGACAAAAAATGACGAGGAAAACCGACGAAGGTTTAACTAAAGTCAGATTTTGAAAGTAAATAAGTATAACTAAACATTTCCTTTTTTACCATTATATCGTAAATACAGATACATTCCAAATAGAGCAAAAACCAGGCTACTCGGAACCTGGTTTTTTTTTACAATTAAAAATTCCGACTAGAACGGTTATAACCATACTGCTCCACAAAATCATGGCGGAATTCCAAGAGATTGTCATCCAGAATTGCCTGGCGAACCTTTCGCATCAAATCAATCAAGAAGTAGAGATTGTGGTAGCTAGTCAAGCGCATTCCGAATGTCTCATCCGCCTTGAGCAGGTGACGGAGATAAGCCCGACTATAATTCTGACAGGTGTAGCAACCACAGTTCGGATCCAATGGACCAAAGTCTTCCGCATACTGGGCATTCTTGACCACCAAACGACCCTGGCTGGTCATACAGGTTCCGTTCCGTGCAATCCGCGTTGGCAGTACACAATCAAACATATCGATTCCACGAATAACCCCATCAATCAAACTATCCGGTGCACCAACTCCCATTAAATAACGAGGCTTATTTTCTGGTAAAAGGGGAGTCGTGAAGTCCAGCACCGCGTTCATTTCCTCATGGGTCTCACCAACCGCTAAGCCGCCCACGGAATAACCGGGGAAATCCATCGCCACCAGGTCAGCTGCAGACTGACGGCGAAGGTCCTCGAACCCTGCCCCCTGGACAATTCCAAACAAACCTTGGCGATCTGGGTTTTGATGGGCCTTAAGCCCCCGCTCTGCCCAACGACTGGTCCGCTCAATCGATTTCTTAACATAGTCGTAAGGCTGGTAGAACTGGGGACATTCATCAAAACTCATCATGATATCTGAGCCCAAATTGTTCTGAATCGAAATCGCCTTTTCCGGTGATAGGAACATCTTAGCTCCATTCAAATGGTTCTTGAAGGTGACCCCTTCCTCTGTGATATTCCGTGAATCTGCCAGGGAATAGACTTGGAAACCACCTGAATCTGTCAAAATGGGTTGGTCCCAATTCATAAACTTGTGCAGGCCACCAGCTCTGGCGATCAACTCATCTCCCGGACGGAGCCATAAGTGATAGGTGTTGGATAGGATAATTCCTGAACCCATCTCTTTTAACTCCTCTGGCGACATGGTCTTAACGGTAGCCAAGGTTCCTACTGGCATAAACATGGGGGTTGGGAAGGTCCCGTGAGGGGTGATAATTTCCCCTAACCGGGCTCCCGTATGTTTCTCTTTTTTAATCAGACGATACTGAATCGGTGAATCTTTCATTTTTTCTCCTTCCTAGGAAAAACAGTCCTAGTTCTGACCCCTATTGTAGCAAAAAGCCCCTCCCTTGTCACAATCGATTTCCTTGTATCCAGCTTCACTTAAATTGTCTAAAAATTAGAATCGTGCAACTTTTTTCAGACACTGATAATTGCTTGACTCCGTTATTTAGAATGATTATAATTTATTTAGAAAAACAAAAAGGAGAACTTCTTATGAACAACACTATTTCTGTTCTGAACCAAACCGTCGCTGACCTCTACACTGCTCGCATCGCTCTCCACCAACTCCACTGGTATATGCGTGGAGCTGGTTTCATGGTTTGGCATCCAAAAATGGACAAATACATGGACGCTATCGATGGTACCTTGGATGAAATGAGTGAGCGCCTCATCACTCTCGGTGGCCAACCTTACTCAACCCTAACTGAATTTCTACAACACTCTAAAATCGAAGAACTTCCAGGTCAATTCAAATCTGTTGAAGAAAGCCTAACACGTGTGATCGACATCTTCAGCTACCTAACTGAACTTTTCCAAGCAGGACTAGATGTTACTGACGAAGAAGGAGACGATGTGACCAACGGTCTCTACGCAGATGCCAAAGGTGACTTCGAAAAAACTATCTGGATGCTCTCTGCTGAACTTGGCCTCGCTCCACAACTCGCCAACAAAGAAGCCTAACACTCATTTAATTTCAAAAGACTCTCGAATTTAATCCGAGAGTCTTTTTACATATTTTAGAATAGGCAACTCACAACCTCTACTCAGAGAGCGTGAGGATCCACCAGTAACTGGTGATCTACTTTAATACAGCGGTCCATCACGATTTCCTGGATCCCAGCCTGGGTCAGCAGATCCAAGGCTTCTTGACTAAATAAGCCCTGTTGAGCCCAAAAAACTTTGGCTTCGGCTTTTAAAAAGTCCGTAGCAACAGCCGGTAAAAACTCACTGCGACGAAACACATCCACAATATCAACAGGGAAGGGAAGACTTTCCAAGCTTGGGTAGACCTGTTCCCCTAAAATTTGCTGGTCCACAGCCCGTGGATTAACTGGTACAATGCGGTAACCCTGATCTTGCAGGTATCGGGCCACCCGATGGCTAGTCGCCTCTTCTCGCGGAGAAAGTCCAACAACTGCGATTGTCTTACTTTCCTCCAGAATTTTTTTGAGCCCGGCAGAATCTCTTACAAGCATCTTAAGACCTCCGTATTTTCTCTAGGGGACGGCCTTTAGCCAGCTCGTCCACCAGCTTATCGGTAATGCGAATTTGTTTCATCAAAGGATCCGTTAATTCTTGAATCTTAACCCCACAAATGGTCCCCGTAACACCAGTTGCCGCTAGATTCCAGGCAGGACATTGGTTGTAAAAATCAGCTACGGTTCGAGTTTCAGGTCCCTGCTGGACTTGCTCAGGACTATAACCGGTTAGCCAAGTTAACACCTGATCCAACTCATCTTGCGTTCTCGCTTTGCGCTCTACTTTATTCAGATAAGCTTGATAAATCCCCATCCAGCTCATCTGATCAATGGTTTTTCGCGGCATCACTGACCTCCTTTGTTTCTAAACTGCAAATCTCTTCTATCCCAAAAACCTAATACCCGAAAAGAACCTATTCCATCATCTATTCGATGCTCACTCCCCTGACTATCTTCGCTCTCACGTTTCTAGGCCAGGTTCCAACAGTCTCTCCCCAGACTGTTGGAATCCACTGGACTAGCCTCGCTCCCTTATTTGTAGGCTCGGGTGGAAAAGGTCTGGGAGACCTTTTCCACCCCCTAATTTAATACAAAGCTCGTGATGGGAGTGGGACAGAACTAAATTTGAAAAAATTTAGTTCGTAGTCCCACCCCCGCAAGGCTGATTAGGTCCTCTTCCGAGCTTGAAAAGCGAACGAAGAGGCCAATCAGCTACTGCGTCAAAGGCATTTTATTAACCAAAGTCAATAAGGCTAGACTTTTGTCCCAGCCTCATCACTTCGCTTCATACCAGGTTTTTCCTTTGTTGCCGTCGGCGACGAGGGGAACGGCGAGTTGGATGGCGTTTTCCATGACTGCTTTGAGGAGGGTGGTGATGGCTTCTACTTCTGAGTTGGGGACTTCGAGAACGATTTCGTCGTGTACTTGGAGGAGCATGCGGCTGGTGTAGTTGCCTTCTTCCAAGGCTCGGTCCAGGTTGATCATGGCGATTTTGAGGATGTCAGCGGCTGATCCCTGGATTGGGGAGTTGATGGCGGTTCGTTCCGCAAAGGAACGGACTTGAAAATTCCGAGCATGGATATCTGGCAAAGCGCGACGGCGGTGGAAGATGGTTTCCACATAGCCTTGGTCTCGCGCTTCACGCACAATCCGATCCATATAATTCTTAATGCCTGGATAGCGTTCAAAGTAGGTCTCAATGTAGTCCTTGGCTTCGGCTCGGGTGATGCCTAGGTTATTGGCTAAACCAAAATCAGAGATGCCATAAACCACCCCAAAGTTAACCGCCTTGGCATTGCGGCGATCCAGATCAGTCACCTCTGCTGCGGAGGCCCGGCCAAAGACCCGCATGGCTGTCGAACTATGGATATCCAGTCCATCTTTAAAGGCCTGAATCAAGTGCTCATCCTGAGAAATATGGGCCAGCACCCGCAATTCAATCTGCGAATAATCCGAACTCATCAACACTGCATCCTCAAAGGATGGAACGAAAGCCTTCCGAATCAAACGGCCCTGCTCCAAGCGAATCGGAATATTTTGCAGGTTGGGATCCGTACTTGAAAGCCGACCCGTCTGCGTCAAATCCTGAACATAGCGGGTATGGATCTTGCCATCCTCTGCGATGGCCTCCTGCAAGCCCATGACATAGGTAGACTGCAACTTGGTAATTTGCCGATAGTCGAGAATCTTAGCCACGATCGGCGCAATCGGAGCCAAACGCTCCAAGACATCCACGGCAGTTGAGTAGCCCGTCTTGGTTTTCTTGGTGTATTCCAAAGGCAAGCCCATTTTCTCAAACAAGATGATCCCCAGCTGCTTCGGCGAATTGATATTAAACTCCTCGCCCGCCAAGTCGTAGATCTCCTGCGTCAAGCCCTCAATAACCGCCTGATTCTCAGCCTGCATGTCCACCAATGTTTCACGTTGAACCTGAATCCCCGCCAATTCCATTTTGGACAAAACCTTGGCTAGGGGCTGCTCCATGTCAACCAAGAGCGGCCATTGCTCCTGCTCCACCAATTGGCTTTGGAGGGACTCCTGTGTTTCCACCAAAACGGCTAGCTTATCAGCCAGGTGTTGGAAAAAGACCTCTTCCTCCGGAATTGCCCGTTTGACACCCTTGCCATAGATCACCTCATCCTCAGCCAAAGACCGACTTCCATACAAACGGGCAATCGTTGAAATCTGATTGTCTTCAACCGTAGACAAAAGATACTTGGCCAAACGACTATCGAAAGCCGGTACAGGCAAGTCCAACCCATAAGGGGCTAACAAGACCTGAACCTTTTTAAAATCATAGACATACAAAGGCGTCTGCTCCAAAAAGGCTTGGAAAACCGGACTCTCCAAAATAGCTGGAGACTCCCCCACATAAATCTGGTCTTTTGTCCCCCAAACCACTCCCCGTAAAGGTTCGGTATGGTAATTCTCTCCCAACAACTCCAAATGCAGGAAGGTTTCCGGACCAAACATTTCCGCTGTCGGCTCTGTAACCACCTGGTAGGCCGCATGCTCCACCGGTGTCGCACCGGCAGCCGCCTGATCCAACTGCTGCTTCAATTGCAAAAAGCCCATATCCTCATAGAATTGACCTAGGGCTGGGACATCCGGCCCCTGGTAGGCTAAATCTTCCAAACCAATCGCAATTGGGGACTGGGTGTTGATGGTCGCCAAGGTCTTGGACAAGAAGGCCTGGTCCCGATCATTGATCAGATTTTCCTTCATTTTGGACTGCTTCATCCCATCCAGATTTTCATAAATGCCTTCCAAGGACCCGTATTCTGCCAAGAGTTTCAGACCGGTCTTCTCCCCAATCTTGGTCACGCCAGGGATATTATCAGATTTATCCCCCATCAAGGCCTTTAAATCAATGAACTGGGCAGGAGTAATCCCCATTTTCTCCATCAGATAAGCCGGGGTGTAGGCTTCAAATTCCGCTACCCCTTTTTTCGAAATTTCAACAACCGTATTGGCATCAGTCAATTGAATCAAGTCCTTGTCACCCGAAACAATGGTTACATCAAACTCTTGAGCCTCGGCTAGTTTATCCAAGGTTCCGATAATATCATCCGCCTCATAATTTTCCAATTCATAATGGCGAATCCCTTGAACCTCCAAAAGCTGCCGAATAAAGGGGAACTGCTCCCGGAACTCATCCGGCGTCTTGGCCCGCCCCCCCTTATAGTCCGCAAACATCTGCGTCCGGAAGGTCGTCTTACCCGCATCAAAAGCAACCAAGATATGACTAGGCTGAACCCGCTCCAACAGGTGGGTCAACATCAACTGGAACCCATAAATCGCATTGGTATGCAAACCAGACGGCGCCTTAAAGCGATCCAGTTGCTGATAGAGGGCAAAAAAAGCCCGAAAAGCCACAGAGGACCCATCAATTAATAGTAATTTTTTCTTATTTTCCATAACACAATTATAGCACAGACCTCAAAGAAGCAAGCCTTGGAGCAGGTTGGAAAAGGAATCCTAGATTAATGACGCAACACCTAATCTATCTAAGCAAATAATTTTTATGTTATTATTTGATTCTCCATTCCATCTTTGTTAGAATAAATATATAATATTTTGATAGCGTTTTCGTTTTTGTGAAACGTTATTGTCTCTTGGTCTTCATAGGGAGGTTCTTATGAGAAAAAAACATCTTTATCGTACATTGCTACTCTCCAATATCCTGTTAGTGCTCGCCAATCCTGATTTTCATGAAGGAAAAGTCAGCGCCGATGAGAAAGTCAACTCAGCTGAGACGGAGCTCCAAGTGGAAATTTCCGAAACACCGCTAGATGATGCTGCCAATTTCCAGATCCCAGAAGCCAATCCTTACACAGTTCCGCCTAGCTTACCCCAAGAAGCACCGAAAAGCGTCGAAAACAATACAACAACTAACTTGGACATTCAAACAGTTCCCCAATCAAATGAAGTTGAATTCGTTACGGAGACTGCAATAGGAACAAATCCTGATAAGGACATAGAGAAGACTGCTGATAGGGATACAGATACAAAACTTTCCACAAGCGAAAATCTAGTTCCCAACCGTCCTTTCCGTAGAGTGTCAAATAATGATTCTGATGATATAGATCCGAAATTCGAAGAAAAAGTCCAGCAGTACCTAACCAATCTGACACCAGAGGAACACCAATTACTACAAGCAAGTCCTGATCTAGACAGTAAGCGGAAGATTTTTGAAGACATTCTTGTTCGGCAAATTAATGAAGAATACAGCCTCAAAGAACTGGAAGAATTCAAGAAAACCCTAACTGAGCAACAAGTAGCCGAGCTCGAACAAGCTTCTAATCTAGTCGCATTTGAAACAACACTCAAAACTTTCCACCAAACTGCCCAAGCCCAACGGGACTTTGAAAATCTTCTCGATCACTTAATCTTAGAAAGTACGGAAGAAGAATTTAAACAACTGCAAGCAGCCAGTAGCAATCCTGACAGGTTTACCCAGACCATCCTGGAGCTTTCAGCTCAAAAAGCACAAACGACAACTTCCACAAAACCGTTTCGAGTTGCAGCAGCCATTCCACTCCTTATAAAAGCAGCACCTTATATTATTGCTGGAGCAAAAGCCTTAGGGTCAGTCCTAGTAGCCAAAGGTCTCGCCTACTTGGGGTCTCAGGCAATCAATTATAGCTATCAGCAAGTCCAGGCTCAAGCCGCTCAAAGACAGCGAGCTCAGTATGCTGCTATGGCCAAAAGTTATACCAACCAACAGGCCAGAATCCAAGCCATCAGCCAAGCTCAGAGCTATACCTATACGGCACCTGGCCAGTATGCGATTCAGCATTACACCTATCAGCCAACTCCTTCCTATGGCTATAGCCCTAGCTATTCCTATGCTCCACAATCTGTTGGCAGCTATGCTGCCCCTACACGCGCCTACGGACAGGTTGCCGCCAATGTCTTTTATTATACAGGTGTTTCCAAGCTCCCAGTTTACAATCTATCCGGAGTCAAACACACCGTCCTCCCCAATGAATCCGTTTGGTCGATTTCTCAAAAATACAATATTCAGATGAATGATCTAGTTATTTGGAATGGACTGACAAACGGACTAATTCATCCAGGGCAAAAGGTTGTCGTCAAACCGGACACCCTCATCAATAATGGACTCCAACACCAAGTCCTCCCCAATGAATCTGTCTGGTCCATTTCCCACAAATATGGGATCGCAATGGCTGATTTTGTAGCCTGGAATAATATCCAACAAAATACGATTCATCCAGGGCAAAAAGTCTATATCAAACCAAAATCTTGGGCCCAAAAAGCTCGATATATTGTCAAAGCAGGGGACACTCTTTGGAGAATTGCTAAGGAACACGGGGTCACAATTGATGATTTAGTCAGATGGAATAAAGTTTCAAACTTCACCATCCACCCAGGGGATGCCCTCATCACCACACAACCTCCCATCAATCCAACACCAGCTGTCATCACCAAACAACCCTTACCGCAATTAGGTGCACTCTATACAGTTAAAGCAGGTGATTCCATCTGGAAAATTGCTCACGACCACAAGATCACCATGCAGGAACTGCTAGACTGGAATCAGATTAGCAATCAAACCATCCACCCCGGGCAACAGCTCGTCACCCAAAAACCAACAAGTCCTGCTGCAAGCACTGCCAGCAGCTCCTACACGGTCAAAGCAGGCGATTCGGTCTGGAAAATTGCCCACGATCATGGCATCTCCATGGATGATCTTGTGAAATGGAATAATATCTCCAATTTCACAATCCACCCTGGACAGCAACTCACTGTCCAAAAACCAACCACTGCATCCACAATTACAGCAGACAAATCCTATACGGTCAAAGCTGGAGATTCAGTTTGGAAAATTGCCAACGACCATGGTATCTCCATGGATGACTTAGTGAAGTGGAACAATATTTCCAACTTTACCATCCACCCCGGAGAAGTCCTTATTCTCAAACAACCAACAGAAGCACCCTATTTCGGACTCACAACCCATACCGTTCAAGCCGGTGAATCCGTCTGGCTCATCGCTCAGAAATATGACATCACCATGGATGAACTGGTGAAATGGAATAACATTTCCAATTTCGCAATCCATCCAGGACAGAGGGTGATAACTGGGCGTAAACCAACAAATGCTGAAGCTAGAGCACAGGCTAAAAAGCTAGGTTACACAGAGTATAAAGGTACTGAAAACTCACGCAATGCATTAATATTTAAGGGGACCTCTAAAAACCCCAGTTTTTCTTCAAATTGAATCACTCAAACCTTGATAAATCAACATTTAGATTTTCAGAAATTTAGTTTTTAGAGGTGCCCTTAAAAGAAAAAAGGGTAAGGGACCAAGATTTATTTCTCCTGATCAAGATGTACACAATGGTGGTTATTGGAAAGGCGGTGACGATCCTAAAAGACTTAACACTAAGCCAGGTCGCTCAGGAACTTATGATAAGAATTTAAATAGAATAAAGGACTAGAGATTGCAGATTAAACCTCTTTTCAATAACAAAAATGCCACAGAAATAGAGAATAATTATTTCAATGTAGTCCTTGAGCAATAAACTTAAGATAATTAAAAGAGGATCCTATATGCCAGCATTATCCATTTACAAATACGACAAAAGCAATCCCAACTATGGTGACGATTGGACTGCTATATCTGATATTTGGGATAGCTTTTATGGAACAGTATTGACCTTAGAAGACTATCTTGAAGTCGAAAACCGGTATGTAAAAACTATCGAAAAGATTCTACGATTATTTAACATAGATAGCTTAGAAGTAAGAGAACTATCAAAATATTTTAGTGTGCAGTTTCAAAAAAGAGAAAGCTTGCTGAATCCTAAGCAATGCCAATTATCTCAGCAACTTGATAACGGATTGTTACTGACTGGAGAAGCAATCTCCGAAGTTGCACGCTTCAATCTCCGAGAAGCAGTCTGGTGCCGTCTCTACAGCCCCAATCTTCAAGTCCATTTTGGCTATGATTATTATATGTATGTCCAAAGTATGGACGAGGAAAAACTCGAGCAATGTAAACAGATTATCCGTGAAATGGATCTTTACTATCAAGAATTTTCGATCTCCCCTCATCAAATGGAGGAAGAAGATATTGCTCCTTTTACCTACACTTGGGGCGATGGTCAGACCAATCCACCAGGAGACTATCATCATGACCTTCGAATTTCCAAGGATGACCCTCTGAATCGCAGCTACACCGAATGGAGTCATTTTGACGAAATCGAAAACGGACTGGATTGGGAAGAGTACCAAGCTGTGGAACAAAAATACCTCCAGCTAGTTTTAGACTTTTTGGAGTTCTTCCAGATAAACCACCTAGCCGTTAATGGAGGTCTAGAATTTACCAGCATTCAGGAACTCGGTGTCCCTGCCCACTACTTCTCTCCCCAAGAAGAAGCACTATTCCAACAATTGCAGGAATATGACGAGACTGTAGAAGATTGGACGATCGAGTCATTTATGATCCCAAAAGAAGATTTTACGACCCTCTTCCAATTAATTTTCAAAGGTAGATTTTATGCTTGGATCAATACAGATTCTATCACCATCCAATTTGACTCTTCCTACCGACTCTACCTCTCCTTCTATGGGCACAAAAAGGAAGTCCAGCAACTGGTTGAAAAACACGGGCTTTATTGGCAGGAGCGTCAACCACCTTATAAAAAAGCAGTTGGTTTCAGATAATTAAGAGAAGTTTCTGTATGCCTACATTACTTATTCACAAATACGATAAAAGCAATCCCAACTATATTCAAGATTGGATATCTATTTCAGATATCGGTAAAATATTTTATGGAACTGTATTAACGTTAGACAAATACCTGAAAATAGAAAACTCTTATATTCAAACCATACATGAAATCCTCGATTTTATGAAAATCGATACCCTGGAAATTCGAGCTATTGAGAAAGGATTTAGTCTACAGGGCACCTCTAAAAACTAAATTTCTGAAAATCTAAATGTTGATTTATCAAGGTTTGAGTGATTAAATTTGAAGAAAAACTGGGGTTTTTAGAGGTCCCCTACAATACATTAGAAAAAATAGCCTAATTAATGCGAAACAAGCTTCCTTTTACCAAATGCTAGATAACGGAGTATATTTAACACAAAATGGCATTACTGAGGCCATTAAACTCAATCTACGTGAAGCTCTCTGGTGTAGACTATATAATCCTAAAATTGAAGTTAACTTTGGCTATGACTATTACATGGGAATTACTGTTGCTGAACAGGAAAAGATTGAAATTTTCAAAAAAATTATCGAAAAACATGGACTCTACTGGCAAGAATTTACTACTTCTCCTTTCAAACTAGAAGAGGAATTTAAAAAAGCTAAGACATTTTTTTGGGGCGATGGGCAAACCAATCCATCAGGGGACTATCACCATGACCTCCGTATTTCCAAGGATGATCCTCTGAATCGCACCTATACCGAGTGGAGTCATTTTGACGAAATCGAAAATGGACTGGATTGGGAAGAGTACCAGGCTGTGGAACAAAAGTACCTCCAGCTAGTTTTAGACTTTTTGGAGTTCTTCCAGATAAACCACCTAGCCGTTAATGGAGTCTAGAATTTACCAGCATTCAGGAACTCAGTATCCCTGCCCACTACTTCTCTCCCCAAGAGGAAACACTATTCCAACAATTGCAGGAATATGACGAGACTGTAGAAGATTGGACGGTCGAGTCATTTATGATCCCAAAAGAAGATTTTACGACCCTCTTCCAATTAATTTTCAAAGGTAGATTTTATACTTGGATAAGTACAGCTTCTATCACCATCCAATTCGATTCCTCCTACAGGCTCTACCTCTCCTTTTATGGCCACAAAAAGGAAATCCAGCAACTGGTTGAAAAACACGGACTTTATTGGCAGGAGCGTCAACCACCTTATAAAAAAGCAGTCGGTTTCAGATAATTAAGAGAGGAGCTTATATGCCTGCACTTTCCATTCATAAATACGATAAAAGTAATCCCAACTATGTTGACGATTGGATTTCTATATCCGATATTGGAGCTAGCTTTTATGGAAAAGTATTAACCTTAGAAGACTATCTTGAAGTCGAAAACCGGTATGTACAAACTATCGAAAAGATTCTAACATTATTTAATATCAATAGCCTTGAGGTACGGGAGTTAGAAAAATCTTTTAGTCTGCAGTTCCAAAAAAAGACCAGTTTGCTGAATTCTAACCAGTGTCAATTATATCAGCAACTTGATAATGGATTTTTACTAACTGGAGCAACAATCTCTGAGCTTATCCGATTCAATCTACGCGAAGCCGTCTGGTGCCGTCTCTATAGCCCTGATCTTCAAATCCACTTTGGCTATGATTATTATATGTATGTCCAAAGTATGGACGCAGAAACACTCGAGCAGTGTAAGGAGATTATTCGTAAAGAGAATCTTTACTATCAAGAATTTGCTTTCTCCCCTTATCAAATGGAGGAGGAAGACATCCCTATCTTTACCTACACTTGGGGTGATGGGCAAACTAACCCACCTGGGGACTACCACCATGACCTGCGTATTTCCAAGGATGATCCTCTAAATCGCACCTATACCGAGTGGAGTCACTTTGACGAAATCGGACATGGGCTGGCTTGGGAAGAGTACCAAGCTACAGAACAAAAATACCTGCAGTTAGTTTTGGAAGTTTTAAACTTTTTCCAAGTAACCGAAATAACCGTCAGTGGAGGTTTAGGATTTACCAGTGTTCAAAAACTCGGAGTCCCTGCACATTATTTCTCGCCTCAAGAAGAAACACTGTACCAAAAAATATATGATTACCGTGAAAATATCGAGGATTGGACAATTGAATCCTTCCACATTCAAAAAGAGGATTTCTCAACCCTCTTCCAGATTATTTTCAAAGATAGACTTAGTACTTGGATCATTACCGATCCCCTCACCATCCAATTCGATTCCTCCTACCGGCTCTACCTCTCCTTCTATGGCCACAAAAAGGAAGTCCAGCAACTGGTTGAAAAACAGAGCCTTTACTGGCAGGAGCGGCAACCGCCCTACCATGAGACTGTCGATTTTAGTTAACTCCCTCCAATCCACAAAAAGAGCTCTGCCAGGCAGAGCTCTTTTTTGGAGATTATTATGAAAAAGAAAAGTTTTAGGAGTCAAATTAAGAGGTTTTCTTAATTTGTGACTCTAGTATAGCCAAGTCACCTTAAAGCAAACTTAATACTCTTTCTATTTTCCTTCAAATTTGCAAAAATGGTAACTTCGAAATATCCCCCAAGTGCTCAATCGCCTGACTCTCTGGGTGGTTCAAAAAATTGATAGACTGGATTCCCGCTGCCAGGGCAGCTTCAATATCCAGCAGGCGATCACCAATATAGTAGGTCTGATCGGGATTCAATTTGTACTTGTCCAGCAAATAGTAGAGGGCCCCCGGATCCGGTTTCCGCGCAAAGCCATCGCTGGCGGTCACCACCTCCCGGAAGTAGGCAGCCAAATCCAGGCGCTCCAAGAGCGGGTGGGCTTCCCCATCCTTGTGGGTAAACACAAACTGCTGAATCCCCTGTTCTTCCGCCCAGTCCAAGATCTCCCGAGCCCCCGGTAACAAACGGATTTCCCCACTGAATTGCGGTAAAGCCTTTTGGTACAGAGGTTTCAAATTGCTGCCGGTTTCTTTTTCAATTTTTTCAAAAAAATCCTTAACAGAGGTTGCCAAAATATGTCGGCGAATAGCCTCCTTGTCAAAAGGGTAATCCGTGTTTCCCAAGGCCTCTTGAATGGCAGCCAAGATGGCTTCATAAGAATCCAAGAGCGTCCCATCCAAATCCCAAATAAAAGCAGTCATACCTGCTCCTTTCTATACAAACGGTAATGACGTCTGAGCCACCACCAACGAAAACCATTGTCCACAAGCGTTCCAATCCAGATGCCAACCAAACCCCAGCCCAGCCAATGGCCGAACAAGGCTCCACAGCCTAACCGCAGCACCCACATACCAATACTGGTCGCATAAAAAGGCAAACGAGCATTGCCCAAGCCCTGCCACAAACTGGTATAGATCAGGGTCCCAGCTGTCATGGGCGTCCCCAAGAGCGCGAACAGCAACACTGTTTGGCTGGCGGCTAAAACCTGGGGCTGGCTATTGTAAAGTTGCGTCAGGGGCTGCCCCAAGAGGTAAAAGACCTGGGCGATTGGGACCATCAAGACCAAGGTCCAGAAATAGAGACGCCGGGTCAAGATATCCACCTGTTCCCAGTCCTCCTGCCCCCGGGCCTGGGCAATCAAGATAACTCCCGCTGTGGCCATCCCTAGGGCTGGCATCCCACTGAATTGAATCAAGGTTTCGCCAATCGCATTTCCGGCGACCACTTCTGTTCCAAAGGAGACGACCAGAACCATCAGCAGAAAATCACCTAAACGCATCATCAGACGTTCCCCCGCAGCCGGGAGGGCAAAACTTACCAAGCTCCAATCCCAAGTCCAGGAAGATCCTAGGAGAGGAAAGGGAACCCGCCACCAAAGATAAAGTGTTCCCAACAAACGGGCTAGGACTGTCCCCAGGGCAACCCCCAGCAAACCTCCATCTAGGCCATAAAGAAACACAAGGGAGAGTATCACATTTAAGAAATTAGCCAGTAAACTAACCCACATGGGTTCCTGGGGCCTGCCCCAGGTTCGCAAAATCGCCCCTAGGCTCATCATCAGGCCTTGAAATAGGATGGTCCCCCCGACTAAACTGAGGTAGAGACCACCAGTCTGGGCCACCGCTAGATCTGTTCCCATCAAGGCCAGCATCGCAGGACCTGCCACCACCGCCAGCAAGCCCAAGACCAGGGCCAACAAGACGGTTAAAGCCAAGCCCGATCGGGCCAACTGCTGGGCTTCCTCCTCGTTTGTAGCCTGAGCCTTGGCCACAAAACTAGACAAGGTTGCCACCAAGGCTAAAAACAAGGCCTGATAAATTGCTAACACACTGGAAGCCAAGGACACACCTGAAAGAGCCACCAAACCAAGACTAGCCACTAGATAGGAGTCGACCACTCCCATCACCATCTGTAAAAAATTCTCCAACATGGCCGGCAAGGCCACATTAAAAATCCGCCGATTGACATTGTTCATAAGTCTAGTATAGCAAAATGAGGCTGGGTTCTAGACACCAGCCTCCTGCTATTTCAATTTGATACTACTTCCATTTTCAAATAGAAAGAGTATTAGAAAGGATTAGGGTTTGGTCGGAGCATCCTGGGCCTTCTTCAAGGCATCCCGAACGGTCTTGGCGTATAGTTTTCCACCCTGAGCAATGCCACTGGCATTGGCTCCAAAGTGAACATCGTCGGTTCCGTACCAGATTTCAGGATTGTCGACAGCTGTCTGATACCAATCCGCTACCAGTACATAGTCATACTGCTCCGCTAGCTTGAGCATATAATCTCGGGTCCGGTTGGCAATCGCATTGGGATTGTCCAGAACCCGACCATCATAAGGTGTTACCAGGATCAAACGATGACCTGCTGGTAGGCTCTTAACCAATTGATCCAGCTGGTCCATGTAGTCATTCACCTCATTAACCCCTAGAGCAATGATCACATCTGTCACCAGAGTTCCATTTTTAGCAGCCTTTTTCAGCATTTTCTGGCCATCAATCAAATTCCGCGACACAGCCGCATCCATATCGAGCCCGGGTAGGACTTCATGTAACCAGTCACTGGCCCGCAGGGCCACCGAGTCACCAACCAGCGTTGCCCCGTCAGCGATCGCATCAGGATTCTCCGTGCGAACCCGCATTGACCGCATTTGTTGGCTGGCTTGTTGTAGACTATTCCCCACCAGATTGGCCTCAAAACTGCCCATCATTGGACTGGTCACCACCCCGATGCCCCAAGCAGTTACCAACAGGAGCGGTAGAACCCACCCTTTCCAGCCCAGGCTGGGAAGCGCCACTGGCGTACCCAAGATTTTCGGATTTTTCCCTTGCAACATTGGTTCCAAGAGGTAAAAAGAAAAAGCAGCCAAGATCAGAGAAAACAGCGTGGTTAGGAAAACAGCTTGATGATGTCCCATCCATTCGGAAAAAATCAAATAAAGGGGCCAATGGAAGAGATAAACTCCGTAAGAGGTGCTGGCTAGGAAGTCCAGTAGCCGTGGTTCCTTGAGCCGGGTCTTCTCATGTAAGATACGTGTGGTCAGGATCATCATCCCCGCCAAAAGGGAGGCTGCCAAGAGACCCAGAGTATAGGTCCACAAGGACTCAAAGGGGAGAAAACGAGCCAGTGCAATCGACAGCCCCAAGGCTCCCAGATAAACCAACAGGGTCTTGCCCAAACTCCACTTCTGGATCAGACTCCGCAACAACATGCCCTGGTGCTGCAAGCCCGTCAAGGCAGCTAGACTCGATCCTACAAAAAAGGGGAAACTGTGTGATAAGGTTGAGAAATATAAATTGGAAACATTGTCCGTTGTGAAAGTTCCAATCAACATACTGATGTAAGACACCAGAAGAAAACCGGTTGATACCAAAAATACCTGACTCTTAAACCGGCGAATATCTTTCGAGCCACGCGCCACAAACGCTAACACTAGTACCCAAACCAGGTAGTAGTGCACCTCTAAAGCCAAACTCCAGGTATGCAAAAAGAGATGAGGAATAAATTGACTTTCATAACTCCCCCCCAGAAGTATCTCATACCAGTTGGTTACAAACCCTAAAGCCCCTGCCGTCTGGGTGCCGATATCCACCCGAAAATCGGACTTAACAAACAAGATCAAGGGGGCAACCACCAAGAGCATCAAAACCAAAGGTGGCACAATCCGATAGAGCCGCCGTTTCAGGTAAGCTACCAGATCAATCTTCTTAGTTTTCCCAACTTCCTCAATCAATAGCGCTGTGATTAGAAAACCTGAGAAGGTGAAGAAGATATCTACCCCAATAAAACCGCCTGGTAATTGCTCCTTATAAAAGTGATAAATCAGGACAAAGAGCAGCCCTGTGATCCGAATAAGAGAAAACCATTTAATTCTCATCTTGATAGATTCCTTGTTTAAAAGTTCCAGTATAGGCGACCTTATCCTCTGTTACCAACTCTCCTTTTCCATCTGGTTTTCCATTGGTAAATTGACCCGTGTAACGCCAACCGTCCTTAGATTTAAAGGTCCCATGACCCTGGAAGGCCCCATTTTTAAACTCACCTTCATAGACATCACCGTTCTCATAGGTCAGTTTACCCTGACCTGTTATTTTTCCACGCACCAGGGTTCCCTCATAGGTCATTTTGCCATCGTTTAAGGCAATCTTCCCCCTCATGGGGATTCCAGATGCAAAAACCCACAGGGCACAAAGAAGGATCACCAATCCTGTCATCAATTCAAAACCCGACCGTTTCCAACGAATCCCCTTGGAAGCGGTTGGTTTCTTTTTAGCTACTTGTCCTGCCATCACAATTCTCCTACTTTTTCTTTCCATTCTTGACAGCCTTGACGAACGAGACGGTAGGTTTCCTCAAAATCACCGGTGTACCACGGATCAGGTACTTCACCGTCAATTAAGGGATGAATCTTATCCAAGGCTTCTTGAGGGGCCATCGCTTGTAAATCTTTCAGATTCGATCGGTCCATGGCCAGAATTAAATCGGCCTCAAGAAAGTCTTTTTGGGAAATTTGTTGGGACTGTTTCGATAAATCGTAGGGAATTTGGTATTTTTGCAGAATCGCTTGGGTCCCTTGATGGATTGGATTACCATGTTCCCACGTCGAAGTGGCACGACTTTCTACATCCCAAGAGGGCATTTCCTGCTTCATCACAAACTCCGCCATCGGGCTGCGACAAATATTTCCTAAGCAAACCATAATCACATTCATATCGTATACCTCCCCTCCATTATAACATATAAGGAAAGGGTGAATAAAAGAATTTCTGAACCTCTATGGAGATAGTGACTTCATGAATCAGGTTTTTCTAAGTATTACATATCATTATTTGTATATTTATGATAAAATGAATCTAGAAAAGCTATTTCCAGTCAATGACTCCATTGAATAACGTGAAAAACGGAGGAAGAATGAGATGATGCAAAAAAGAATATTAGAAAACACGACCAAACGGTATGAAAAACTGCCCGCATGGCTAATGATTATTCTTGCCTGTTTGATGGTAGAACTTTTCTTTATCGGCGGTACTGTGATTGGGGGCCTCATCCTTGCCGTTCTTTCAATGCCCTTCCTGATTTCTAATCTAGGGAATCTGGATGCAATCATTGAAACGTTTACTCACCTATATGTTCAACTGGGGATATTTGCCTTTATTATGCTGATACTTTTCGCCTGGGTGAAATGGTACGAGAAACGCCCCATTTCTAGCCTTGGATTTTTCAAAACAAATTATTTGCTTGAAATTCTAAAAGGTTGGGGAGTGGGAATGCTAACCTTCAGCTGTTCCTTAGGACTGAGCTATCTTTTTGGCGGTGTTGTATTAAACCGTATCGATTTTTCAGGTAACACTCTCCTCTTTGTCCTATCAACTATCCCATTTTGGTTGATTCAAGGAGGTACCGAAGAACTTCTAACCCGTGCTTGGCTTCTACCGATTATCAACAAACGTTCAAACCTTGCTCTTGCAATTGGCATCTCGAGTACTCTTTTTGGAATCATACACTTGGGTAATAACAATGTGACTGTCTTATCCATTTTAAGCATCATCTTATCTGGGGTATTCATGGCTCTCTACATGCTTAAGACCGACAATATCTGGGGTGTTGCAGGTCTGCACGGTGCTTGGAATTTCACACAAGGCAATATTTTCGGAGTTGCCGTCAGCGGTACAACTACTGGTCCTTCGCTCTTTTCATTTGAAACAAAAACTGGTGTAGCAGAATGGATTTCAGGTGGATCCTTTGGAACTGAAGGTAGCATCATGGCAAGCATCATCTTACTTCTTGGAATTATTTATTTAGCCCTTCAATTGAAAAAAGAAAACTAACTCCGCCCAATCAATAAGAGGCAGGTCCACTTGGAACCTGCCTCTTATTGATTTTGTCCTTCAGATACGAAGATTAGACTTCCTGCAAAACAGTGACAGAACCTAAGATTTATCGGAGTCATCACTTGAAAAAGACTGAGTTACAAAATGTTTCAGTGTGGTTATGCGATCTATCCTGCTGAGAAATGGGATCTAATACATTAGTTCCGCAGGAAGTCTATTAATTTGTTCCTGGTAAAGGATAGCCCAAATGTTCATAAGCTTTTGCAGTAGCCTGACGGCCACTGCGAGTGCGGATAATAAAGCCTTGTTGAATCAGGTAGGGTTCGTACATGTCTTCAACCGTCTCTCGCTCTTCTGCAATATTAATGGCGATAGTCGACAGACCAACAGGACCTCCATTGTAGAGCTCAATCATGGTGCGGAGAATTTTCTGATCCACATAGTCCAAACCCTCCTGGTCTACGTCTAACATGGTCAGAGCTTGATGAGTCATCTCCCGATTGATGATTCCTTCTCCTTTAATCTGCGCAAAATCGCGAACACGCTTGAGCAGGCGGTTGGCAATCCGAGGTGTTCCCCGACTCCGACGAGCCAGCTCAATGGCAGCTTCTGGTAAAATCTCTGTTTCAAAAATAGCTGCCGTTCGCTCCACAATCTCTGTCAAATCGTTGAGTTCATAGTATTCCATGTGGGCATTAATCCCAAAGCGAGCCCGTAAGGGATTGGACAACATTCCTGCCCGTGTCGTTGCACCAATCAATGTAAAAGGCGGTAATTGCAGATGCACTGAGCGACTGGTTTCGCCACTGCCAATCATAATGTCCACATAAAAATCCTCCATAGCACTATAAAGAATCTCTTCGACAGCCATGGGCATGCGATGGATTTCATCAATAAAAAGGACATCGCCTGGTTCCAAGTCATTCAAAAGAGCTACCAAATCCCCAGCCTTTTCAATCACTGGACCTGAGGTTTGCTTGAGATTGACCCCCAATTCATTTGCGATAACAAAGGCCATAGTCGTTTTTCCCAAACCGGGAGGACCAAACAACAAGGTGTGATCCAAAGATTCATCCCGTAATTTTGCGGCCTCAATAAAAATCTTTAATTGCTCCTTGACCTTTCCCTGGCCAATATATTCCTGAAAATTTTGCGGACGAAGACTTCCTTCAATCAGACTATCCTCTTCCCTTTGTTCCATATCCACTAATCTAGTCATGGGTCTATTATATCAGAAAATCCTAGCAAACTTTTCCTGCACCTAAGATTTGTTCTGCTCTAAAACACTCACTACACCAACTTATAGTAGTTTTATATCCTTAGCACAAATCTATAAATTAATAATATATTAAAAAATTCATATTTTGTCAAGAATTTTTTAAGTTTTTATGGTAAAATCTTAATAGAGGGAAGGAAAGTGAGGTGATATATAGCATGGCAATCCCAAAGTATCAACAAATTAAAGATGAACTCAAGCACAAGATTATCTCTGGACAATTTGAAAATGGAGATAAATTTTATACAGAGGCCGAATTGATTGATATGTATAATGTTAGTTCAATTACGGTTGTCCGTGCCTTGAACGACTTGGCAAAAGATGGTTACATCGTCCGCCAACAGGGAAAAGGTACCTTTGTATCCCGCGCTGGTAATCACAAACTCATCGAATATTCTGATGCTGATTTTCTTGAGGATAAAGTCGATGAAGTGACAGTCTTATCCATCACACGGGATAACAATCCAGAGTTCATCGCAAAACTTGGACTTGGTCCAATGCATTACTACTATAAGATCGAACGGATGCGTACAGCGGATGGTACCCCTTATGTTTTCCATGAATCTTATATCCCGGAGCAGTATATCAATGCCAATTATCCGGATGTAAATTACTACAGCTCTATCTACGATCGGTTTAAATTTGACTACCATATTCATCTAAATGATGAAAAATTTGAAGAAACAACGGAAATTCTCTTTCCAACAGAAGCTGCAATTAGCAAACGTCTAGAGGTCGCAGAAGAGTTTCCAACTGTCCTTCAAATCAAAACCACACGCCTTGAATCTACTGGTCAAATTTTAGAATACCGTAAAACCTACAAACGTGGTGACTACTTTAAGTTCACCCTCCTATCACGGAATCAATAATAGTGATGATAAACAATAAACGCTCAAAAAGGCCTACTTCTCACCCAGGAGAAGCAAGGCCTTTTTTTTGTTAGAGTCCCAAACGATTAAAAATAGCTTCAACTCCGCTGGTGTAATAGTCTGGGTTAAAGACTTCATCAATTTCCGCTGGAGTGAGGTAAGAAGTGATGGCAGAATCTTCTAGTAGCAACTGTTTAAAATCAACCTGTTGGTCCCAGGCCTCAGCCGTTTTGGGCTGAACCAAGTCATAGGCGGCTTCCCGCGTCATTCCCTTTTCAATTAAAGATAATAAAACACGCTGGCTATAAATCAAACCAAAGGTTGCGTCCATGTTCCGGCGCATATTATCAGGGAAGACCGTCAAGTTCTTAACGATGTTCCCAAAACGATTGAGCATGTAATCCACAAGAATGGTTGAATCCGGAGTGATGATCCGCTCAGCAGAAGAATGGGAAATATCCCGCTCATGCCAAAGCACAACATCCTCCATGGCTGTCACCATATGTCCCCGCAAGACACGGGCCAATCCGGTCATGTTCTCAGAGCCAATCGGGTTGCGTTTATGAGGCATGGCTGAACTACCTTTTTGCCCCTTGGCAAAGAACTCCTCCACCTCACGTTGCTCCGACTTCTGGAGGCCACGAATCTCGGTTGCCATACGTTCAATCGAAGTCGCAATCAGGGCTAGACAATTAAAGTAATCCGCATGCAGATCCCGTGGCAGAACCTGAGTGGAAATTTCCTGCGGTCGAATGCCTAAACGCTCGCAGACATACTCCTCCACAAAGGGTGGAATGTTCGCAAAGTTCCCAACCGCACCAGAAATTTTACCAGCTTCAACACCCTTAGCGACTGCCTCAAAACGCTCCATGTTCCGCTTCATCTCACTGTACCAAGTTGCCAGTTTCAAGCCAAAAGTCGTTGGCTCCGCATGAACACCATGGGTCCGCCCCATCATAATGGTGTATTTATGCTCCCGCGCCTTATCGGCAATAATATTGGTAAAGTTTTCGAGATCACGGCGAATAATATCGTTAGCCTGCTTATAAAGATAACCGTAAGCTGTATCCACCACATCTGTTGAAGTCAAGCCAAAGTGGACCCACTTGCTTTCCTCACCCAAAGACTCTGATACGGCCCGAGTAAAGGCCACCACATCATGGCGAGTTTCCTGCTCAATCTCCAAAATTCGCGCCACATCAAAGCTAGCCTTCTCGCGCAACAGGGCCACATCTTCCTTGGGAATCTCCCCCAACTCAGCCCAGGCCTCAGCCGCTAAAATTTCCACCTCTAACCAGGCCTGATACTTATTTTCCTCAGACCAAATGGCTCCCATTTCAGGTCGCGTATACCGTTCTAACATAGGTTCCTCCTACAAGTGTTCTCTTACTAGTTTACCTTATTTACAACTTTTTCTCCAGTCATTCCGAATGAATAGAAAAAGAACCAAGGAGGTGCCCATGTATCCAGCAACCCCTATTCAAGCAGCGATCCAGCCCAACCAATCCATCCAGATCACCCCTGTAACTGCCCAGCAGGTCGAGCTTCTTTTCCCTATGGTCAAACAAGAAGGACCTCTGACCCTGCACATCCAAGCTAGTCAAGATCCAAAGAGCTGGCACTACTATCCCCTACCAGAAACCAAGCAGACTCCAAGGCTAAGCTTAAACCTCAAAGACTTCCCCTCACAGGCTGGTCCCTACACCTACCAACTCAGAACTAGCCAGGGACAGATTCTCCAAAGTGGAAGCTTAGCCCTCCCTGCAAACCCAAACCAAGATTTCAAACCCCGGACCCAGTTTTCCCCTGCTCAACTGGATCAAGGACTCCTGCTCTTTCAGCTCAAACCTGCACCAGCCAGTCCAGCCATTAAGCAAGCTCGCTTGCAGATTAGACAAGACCACCAAGAGCCCAAGACCTACCCTCTAAGCCTAGAAAATACAGCTGGAAGTTTCCAAACCACGATTGATCTCAACCAAGAACTAGCTGGGAGTCCCATCCAAGCCCAGATTGAAATCAGCTTTGATCAAGGACAAAGCCAAGTCTATCCATTGGCTGACTACCAAATCCCACTCGACAAACTAAAACCACAAGTCCAAGTCCAGCAGGAAGATCGGACTCTGCATGTAGTAATCTCCAGAGCTCAGACTCTGGAACAAGCCCAGCTTCTCCTGAATCATCAAGCCTATCCCCTGCAACAAATCAGTCCAGCCCTCTACCAGCTGAGCTTGGACCTGCCCACTACTGAGACAGCTGACATCCAACTCCAGGCCTTCCAACAGGGTCACGAACAAATTCTCTACCGTAAGACCTTTCAACCAGTCCCTAGCTTCAATCAACCACCGGAGACCTCAACAAATACAGCGGATCCCTTTCCCGCTATCTACCCCGCACCCACCTATCCCGTCGGCCAATGCACCTGGGGCGTCAAACGCTTAGTCCCCTGGGTTGGTGACTGGTGGGGTAACGGTGGCCAATGGGCCCAGTCTGCCCAATCCCTCGGTTTTGCCACTGGCTCAGAACCCCGCGTCGGTGCCATCGCCTGCTGGGACGATGGCAGCTACGGCCACGTAGCCCTGGTCACCCACGTTAATTCCACCCAAGCCATCCAGGTCAAAGAAGCCAACTATAACGGTCAGGGAAGTATCCGCAACTATCGTGGCTGGTTTGACCCCAGCCGCGGCTGGGGTCAGTTGACCTATATTTACCCGCCGGGGAGATAATATAAAAAGGTTTTTGGGATTCCATCCCAAAAACCTTTTTATAACGTCCTATTCTTTCTCAACCTGATCAGCTTGGAAAACTTCCTTGGCTTGGTCAACAATCTGACTCTCCAGAATGGAGGCAACTTGTTTGATTGTGTAGTAAATCGACTTGGCATCACTGGAACCATGGGCCTTAACAACGGGAGCCTTCACACCAAAAAGCATGGCTCCTCCAGCTTCAGTATAGTCCAGACTTTGACGCATTGCTTGAAGACTCGGTTTCAACAACCAGGCTCCCAGCTTGGCCCGTAGCCCTCCAGCTAAAATAGTCGATTTTAACTGGCTAAGAATACCCAAGGCTGTTCCCTCCATCGTCTTGAGGACTGCATTGCCCGTAAAACCATCTGTCACAACAACATCCGCTACCTGGCTCATCAAATCCCGAGCTTCTACATTACCAATAAAGTTCAAATCTTCTCGAGCTGCCAGCAGCTCGTAAGCCTCCTTCCGCAAGGAGTCTCCCTTACCAGCTTCTGAGCCATTATTCAGCAAACCAACTCGAGGATTCTGGATTCCTCGAACCTGACTAGCATAGAAAGAGCCCATTAGGGCATACTGTTCCAAATGCTTGGGACTACTTTCCGCATTGGCCCCCAAATCCATCATCACAAACCCTTGCCCATTTTGACTAGGTAAGGTTGTCAGCAAACCTGGCCGGTCAATTCCTTTGATCCGGCCGATAATAAAGAAAGCAGCCGCGAGCAGGGCACCGGTATTACCAGCAGATAAAAGGGCATCCGCCTGGCCATCCTTAACTGCCTTAGCCGCCAAGACCATGCTGGCATCCTTTTTGCGCCGAATAGCCCGCGTTGGCTCATCATCCCCTTCAATTTTTTCCTTGGTATGAACAATCTCAATTCGATCAGCATTCCCAATTAGTGGCAAAATCTGATCTTGATCCCCATACAACTGAAACACCACATCGGACAGCTCATCACGAGCTCTCAAAACACCTTCAATAATGGCCTGAGGCGCAGCATCGCCCCCCATAGCATCAATGGCAATACGTTTCATTTTCTCTCCTTCAACAAACTCCCCCACTCATCTAGGGAATCTAGAAATTTTTTGGCCTTCAATTGAATGCCGACATATTCTTGGTAAAAAGTATCAAGAGTCTGACGCAAGTCAGCCTTGGTTTCTTTAGACAAACGGATGCTCTCTAATTCCTCCAGGGAAACAGCCTGAAACCGCTCCAAAAGAAAGAGGCAGTTAGGCTTGAAATGCGCCCGATGGACATCCTGCTCATAATGGTCTGGGCACAAGACCCCATCATAGACAAAACTATAATCAAAGGGCTGCCCTGACCGATGGCAAAAACAACATTCCGACAGCACCAGACGAGTCCCAAACCGATCTAAAATCTGCATTTCAAAAATCAAGGTCAAGACCTCATAATCCAAACCTGCTTCCATCAAGTCCAAAGTCTTGGTAACAAATTGAAAAAGGGCTGGATCTGCTTGCCCATCCTGAATACTAGCATCCGCCAAAGCCAATACATAGGAAGCATAAGCCAAGGAATAGATATCTCCCTGAATCTTCGGATAGGCCATCTCGACACTGACTTCATCAATATAACCCAAGCCCTCCTGCCGCAACTTAAAAATATAATCTCCAACAACCAAGGGCTGGATCTGAGCCAAACGCTGGGACTTCTCTACATTGCGGACAAAAAACATCCGCTTCCCAGCCTTCTCTGTAAAAATTTTAACCAGACGATCCTTTTCCCGATAGGGACGATTGTAAAGAACCAAGCCCCTGGACTGAACTGTCTCCATCAGACATCCACCTTAATCGTATACTCTTTTAGTTTATAACTACCTTAGCTCATCCTGCTGTCCCACTTTGAGGGGGGAGACAAAAGTCTAACCCCATTGACTTTGATTAACAAAATGCCTTTGACGCAGTAGCTGATTGGGTCTAACAGCATTGTATGCTGTTAGAGAGTACCAAATCTTGTTTGCGAAGCAAACTCGAAAAAACTATAAAAGGCTGGGACAGATGTCCTAGCCTTATTGTATTCATTCACAAAAACATTTTAAGCCAATGATTGATAACTATTTGTTTTTGTTCAAGGCAAACAAACTAGACAACGGACGTTTCTCATGAATCCGAATAATAGCCTCTGCCAACAGATTTGCCGTTGAAATCTGAACAATCTTATCAATCAAGCGATCTTCTGGGAGATCAATCGTATCCAAAACAACCAACTTCTTAATGGCTGAATTTTGAATATTATCCATCGCTGGGCCTGATAATACTGGGTGAGTACAGCTCGCATAAACTTCAACTGCTCCCGCTTCTTGTAAGGCATCTGCAGCATGAGCAATCGTACCAGCCGTATCAATCATATCATCAATGAGGATACAAGTCTTCCCTTCAACCTTCCCGATAATGTTCATGACTTCACTGGTATTCATCTTATCAACAGAACGCCGTTTGTCAATAATGGCAATCGGAGTTCGTAAAAACTCAGCCAATTTCCGAGCCCGAGTCACTCCCCCATGGTCTGGACTGACAACAACATAGTCATCCCCAACCATTCCCCGACGTTCGAAGTAATCTGCAATTAGTGGCGCCCCCATCAAGTGGTCCACGGGAATGTCAAAGAATCCCTGGATTTGAGCGGCATGCAAATCAATAGTCAAGAGACGGTTAACCCCTGCCACCTGCAGCATATCTGCCACAAGCTTGGATGTAATCGGCTCCCTAGCTCGTGCTTTCCGGTCCTGACGGGCATAGCCATAATAAGGCATAACCACGTTCACAGATTCTGCACTCGCCCGTTTCAAAGCATCTACCAAAATCAGAATTTCCATGAGATTGTCATTTACAGGTGAGCTCGTTGATTGAAGAATATAAACATGTTTCCCACGAATTGATTCCTCAATATTTACTTGGATCTCCCCATCTGAAAACTGACGCACACTGGATTTTCCCAATTCCATACCAATCGCAGCTGCCACACGCTTAGCCAGGTCCTGATTTGACGACAGAGCAAATAATTTTAAATCAGAAAAAGACATGATTCCCTCCGCATTTTTTTCCCTTCTTATATTTTAAACCTTTTCAACTCTTTTTTCAATCGAAATCAAGATTTGGCTAGGAAAAAACGAAAGAGGGGAGTTACCAATAAACTTAAAAGGAGGTTGACCGCTAAACTCGGCGCCAAACTTAGGGCCACAAAATCCGTCCAATCCAGGCTGACCATTCCCATCAAGGTTGCAGCCCCAAAGTACAGGCCTTCAAACAGACTAATCAACAAAACAGTTGCCAATAAGATCGTCCAGATATTCCGTAAAAATAAACGGTTAAAACTGGTTACAAACAAAACACAGAGGGGAAGCAGAACCAAGAGAACTCCTAGGGAATGGAAAACATAGCTATCCAAAAGCAAACCGGCAATCAAACTTGCTCCTAATAAAGCAAAGGTTGAGAAAAAGACCGAAGCAAATAGCAGAAATAGCAAGCTACCATGAACAACAGGATACCAATGATTGGGAATTAGATAGGACACAAAAAGGGACAATTGTTGATCTACAAACCAGAGAAAGAGAAAGAAACCAAGGATTTGAAGAAGATTCCAAACTGCTTTCATTATTGACCCACCACACTGACTGTTGAAAAATCCAGACTAGTTGCCGATAGTTTTACATAGACTTCCCGCTCCAGATTATGACTATTTTGTTTACTCGACTCAACTTGACCCAAGGGAATGTCCTTGACTGGCATATTACCCAGACCAGAAGTCATCACTCGTGCTCCTTTAGGAATCTCATCACCAGCATTTAACTGACTGACTGTGACCAATTCCTGTACAGGATCATAGGACTTAATAATTCCAAAAATATCTTTTGAACCCGTATTAATTTTCACGGGGATCGGCAGCGATTCCTGCTTAGAGGTTAACAGGGCTACAACACTGGTATCCTCAGACACCTCCAAAACTTGCCCCACCAGTCCTCCATGCGCCACGACGTACATGTCCTCAACCAGCCCCTCTTTAGAACCCTTATCAATCAGCAAACGATTGGCCCAAGTAGCCGGTAGGCGATCGATTACCGCTGCCTGGATCACTTTGCGGTCCTTAAACTGTGACTGTAAACCTAACTGTTGCCGCAATTCTTCATTCTCTTTTTTTAGAGACTCGACTTGGTTGACTTCCTCATCCATGGCATAAAGTCGCTGCTTCAAGTCCTTATTTTCTTCATAAGCATAAAACAAATTAGAAAAATCAACCTCAGCCTGCCGCAACAGTCCAAAGGGCTGGTGCAGGATCCGGCTCAAAAACGAAACAGCTCGATTGGTCTGCTGGACAACCACAGAAGGGTAAGAAAAAAACAGTAATCCCAAGACTAGAATCGAAGCTAAACCTGTAAGGAGAACTGTCTTTGACATGCGAAATTTTTTCATAGATTCACCACTAAAAAGGATAAAATAAGAAGGTTAGGATCCTATCCCAACCTTACTTCACAACGGAGAATGGGGGATTCGAACCCCCGCGCCGGTTACCCGACCTAACGATTTAGCAAACCGTCCTCTTCAGCCTCTTGAGTAATTCTCCTATGGGCACGAGTGGACTCGAACCACCGACCTCACGCTTATCAGGCGTGCGCTCTAACCACCTGAGCTACGCGCCCAAGTCTATGACTTGGAAATTATCATTGAACTTTCGTTCAAAGCGGGTGACGAGAATCGAACTCGCGACAACAGCTTGGAAGGCTGTAGTTTTACCACTAAACTACACCCGCTTATGCTAAAAAGAAATGGCGCGAGACGGAATCGAACCGCCGACACATGGAGCTTCAATCCATTGCTCTACCAACTGAGCTACCGAGCCAAATTGCGGGAGCAGGATTTGAACCTACGACCTTCGGGTTATGAGCCCGACGAGCTACCTAGCTGCTCCATCCCGCGCTATTAACAAATAAGGAGGATGTGGGATTCGAACCCACGCACGCTTTTACACGCCTGACGGTTTTCAAGACCGTTCCCTTCAGCCGGACTTGGGTAATCCTCCATAAATGGACCTTGTAGGACTTGAACCTACGACCACTCGGTTATGAGCCGAGAGCTCTAACCAGCTGAGCTAAAGGTCCAAGCAAGATCGATTATTTAAATAGCGGCGAAGGGGATCGAACCCCCGACCTCCCGGGTATGAACCGGACGCTCTA
>NZ_WSRS01000005.1:35000-36879 GCF_009767945.1 Streptococcus danieliae
CTGAGGCTACTCGCCTCGACTACCTGTGTCGGTTTGCGGTACGGGTAGTATATAGATTAGCGCTAGAAGCTTTTCTCGGCAGCCTGACATCAGGGACTCGATAGCCTTAGCTACCTCCCCATCACAGCTCAATGTTACAGGTAAAAGCATTTGACTCTTACCACACCTCACTGTTTAGACCAGAATCCATTAACTGGCTTCCCCTAGCCTTCTGCGTCACTCCTTCACTCTATATATTAGTACAGGAATATCAACCTGTTGTCCATCGAATACACCTTTCGGTCTCTCCTTAGGTCCCGACTAACCCAGGGCGGACGAGCCTTCCCCTGGAAACCTTAGTCTTACGGTGGATGGGATTCTCACCCATCTTGCGCTACTCATACCGGCATTCTCACTTCTATGCGTTCCAGTGCTCCTCACGGTACACCTTCTCCACACATAGAACGCTCTCCTACCATCCTTTACAGGATCCACAGCTTCGGTAAATTGTTTTAGCCCCGGTACATTTTCGGCGCAGGGTCACTCGACTAGTGAGCTATTACGCACTCTTTGAATGAATAGCTGCTTCTAAGCTAACATCCTAGTTGTCTGTGCAACCCCACATCCTTTTCCACTTAACAATTATTTTGGGACCTTAGCTGGTGGTCTGGGCTGTTTCCCTTTCGACTACGGATCTTAGCACTCGCAGTCTGACTGCCGACCATAAATCATTGGCATTCGGAGTTTATCTGAGATTGGTAATCCGAGATGGACCCCTCACCCAAACAGTGCTCTACCTCCAAGATTCTTAATGTCGACGCTAGCCCTAAAGCTATTTCGGAGAGAACCAGCTATCTCCAAGTTCGTTTGGAATTTCTCCGCTACCCACAAGTCATCCAAGCACTTTTCAACGTGCCCTGGTTCGGTCCTCCAGTGAGTTTTACCTCACCTTCAACCTGCTCATGGGTAGGTCACATGGTTTCGGGTCTACGACTACATACTATGGCGCCCTATTCAGACTCGGTTTCCCTGCGGCTCCGTCTCTTCAACTTAACCTCGCATGTAATCGTAACTCGCCGGTTCATTCTACAAAAGGCACGCTCTCACCCATTAACGGGCTCGAACTTCTTGTAGGCACACGGTTTCAGGTTCTATTTCACTCCCCTCCCGGGGTGCTTTTCACCTTTCCCTCACGGTACTGGTTCACTATCGGTCACTAGGGAGTATTTAGGGTTGGGAGATGGTCCTCCCAGATTCCGACGGGATTTCTCGTGTCCCGCCGTACTCAGGATACTGCTAGCTCATTAAACCATTTTAAATACGAGGCTCTCACTCTCTTTGGCTGACCTTCCCATGTCATTCTTCTATAGTCTAAATTCACATTTTGCAGTCCTACAACCCCGAGTGGTAAACCACTCGGTTTGCCCTCCTGCCGTTTCGCTCGCCGCTACTCAGGCAATCGCGTTTGCTTTCTCTTCCTGCAGCTACTTAGATGTTTCAGTTCACTGCGTCTTCCCTCTTTAGTCTTAACAACTAAAGATACTAGCCTTCAGCTAGTGGGTTCCCCCATTCGGACATCTCTGGATCTTCGCTTACTTACAGCTACCCAAAGCATTTCGTCGTTTGTCACGTCCTTCATCGGCTCCTAGTGCCAAGGCATCCACCGTGCGCCCTTACTAACTTAACCTTCTTCTTAACTCTACCTGAATTAAGTAAACTCTTATGCGTTCAGCGTTTCGGTTTATTTCTTGTTACTTTCTTTGATATAGATATTCAATTTTCAATGTTCTAGTAGGATATTAAAGCCGTCAAGCTGACATATCCTATGGAGCCTAGCGGGATCGAACCGCTGACCTCCTGCGTGCAAAGCAGGCGCTCTCCCAGCTGAGCTAAGGCCCCT
>NZ_WSRS01000060.1 GCF_009767945.1 Streptococcus danieliae
TCCTTACAATTCCTTGTCCGATTAATACACACATTCAAACTCTGCTTTGGAGTTTACACAAAATTCTTGACACACCCGCCTTACTCTCTTCTGATAAGAGAAAATACAACGTATTAGCTATATCTTCTGCTGTAACATACCTGTTAAGAGGCTGACGTATCTGAAGTCGACGCATCCATGGTTCAAATGATTCATTTTCGATTCGAAACATTGGGATTAAACTATTTACTCTAAAATCCACTTCTATTTGAAATTGCTCTTGTTTAAAACGATCAAGCACGATTTCCATTTGTGAGAAAACATACTTAAGTTCTTTCATACAAGGAATGATCCTCTCATTTGGAAACATCAGTAAAATTACCACTACTACTTCTTCATTATTAGAACTTCCAACTCTATCTTTATATATAAACGAATCAATAATGTTTCTACATATGTTTGATAGCTCTGTTACATCTAGTAGGTCCAAGTTAATTCCAAGGATAATTTTAGAGCTATCTGTAATAGAATTTTGCCATTCTACTAAATCTCTATCTAAAGTGTTTCGAGAAATATCTGTGATGCCTTCTCTAACATCAGTAAATCTATCTCTATCTAATAAAATCCTCCTAGCTCTTTTCTTCTTCAGTTTTAACAACTGTTCAATATAGTCTAGTAGACCATTATCAAAACCAAATATAGTCACCATCTTCTACAATCATCAAGATTAGAACTATTCTTAACTAATAGAATAAGTAAACAAAGAATGACAATAAAGCCAAAATTCTAATCATGTCTGCCCCCTCCTTCAAATGATAGACTAATTATACAAATTACAAAAAAAAGAAGAACAGGACATTAATGTCGCTATTCTTCTTTTTGCTTAAAATCATTCTCTTTTTCAATTTCTAATTGTTGCAGGAATAGCTTATCATCCAGCAATTCCCCAAGTAATTTTGCTTGATCATAAAATTGATTTGCCTGTTCTACATCCCCCTCAACAAAAAGAGAGTATCTAGCCTTCGTTAATAGAATCACTGGCTTTCCAGTATACTGCTTGGTTTCTTCAATAACCTGCTCTACCCTATTAATAACTCTCAGTAATTCCCCATAATCCCGAAGTGCAACTTGAATACTGATCAAAAGCAATAAGGTCGAAAGCAGTACTCGATTGTAGATTTCGTCACCACTGATTTTCTGACTCAAGAGCCTGTCTACTAATTGGATTGCCTTTCTATCATCTTGGCTATAATTTTGAGAAAAGAAGTAGTGATAAGACAACAATAACAAATCGTTTGTAGAATAAACTTCCTTTTCTTGAAGCTGTCTAAAATAATCCTCATAGATGACATCTGCTGACATCGAATCATCCAGATTCACACCACTAGCGATGTCCCAAATTCTTTCTAATATATCTAATATAAACAGCTCTTCCTCTGGAAGAATACCATAATAATTTTCATAGATTTTTTCTAAAACATCTCTTTTTTGAGCAATTCTCTCGGGATCTCCATAGGTGCCCATTTTCAAAAGTCGGTATTTTTTCTCCAAATAGTCTGCCGGAAGTTCCAACCGTTCTTACCCTAGGAAGGTTGAGATGTCTATACCTAAAACCCGTGAAAGAAACTCCAGTTTTTCTAATTTGGGTAGGGATTTTCCTGTCTCGATGCGGAGTAATTGTCTGACCGTTAGCTCTGCCTCATCACCACAAAGAGCTTCGCGACTGAGGCCTTGGTTTTCACGTTCCTTGCGAATTCTCAAACCTAATTCTTCCTTGTTAATCATCCACAATCCTCCCAATGTAAGTAGGCTCATTTTAGATTGATTATAACATGAAAACGACCAAATAACCATCGTATTAATTTACCTGTTGTTTTCAAAAATACCCCAGCTGAAAACAGCTGGGGATGAAATCAATTTATTCCTCGTCACGCGCAAATTGGCTTTGATAGAGGTCGTAGTAGAAGCCTTGGTCGGCTAAGAGGCTCGTGTGGGTCCCTTGTTCGATGATTTGGCCTTCTTTGAGGACCAGGATCTTATCGGCTTCTTGAATGGTGGAGAGGCGGTGGGCAATGACAAAGCTGGTCCGTCCTTGCATGAGCGTTTTCATGGCTTTCTGAATCAGCAACTCCAAGCGGGTGTCGACCGAGCTAGTTGCCTCATCCAGGATGAGGATTTTTGGATCGGCTAGGAGGGCTCGGGCGATGGTCAGCAATTGTTTCTGACCGAGGGAGATATTGCTGGATTCTTGGTTCATCTGCATCTTGTAACCGCCTGGAAGGCTGCGGATGAAGTAATCCACGTTGGCCGCCTTGGCGGCTGCCACGATCTCCTCGTGGGTCGCCTCTAAGTTCCCGAAGCGTAGGTTCTCCTCGATGCTAGCCTCGTACAGCCAGGCATCCTGCAGGACCATCCCGAACTGCCGGCGGTAGTCCTGGCGGTCAATGTTGCGTATATCCCGGCCGTCGACCCGGATTGCCCCGCCATCCACATCATAGAAGCGCATGAGCAGGTTGATCAGGGTCGTTTTGCCAGCCCCTGTTGGACCAACAATGGCCACCATTTGGCCTGGTTCAACGTCTAGGTTAAAGTTTTGAATCAGTGGTTTGTCCGCACTATAGCTAAAGGAGACCTGGTCAAAGGTTACCTGACCGCTAAGCGGTTGGGCCAGGGCTGTTTCACCAGTCTCGCTTTCTGCGGGCTGATCCAAGACTTGGAAAATCCGATCCAGGGAGGACTGGGCACTTTGGAGCTGGCCAGAGATCTGGGTCAGAATTTGTACGGGTTGGCTGATTTGCCAGACATACTGGACAAAGGCCTGCATGTTCCCGATGGTCAAGCGACCCGCCAAGACCTGGAGACCGCTGAGAAAGGCGATAATGACATAGGCAAAGTCGGATAATCCGTGGAGGAGGGGAGCCATAAGACCGGAGCGGAAGCCAGCTTGGAAGCCAACTTCTTCTAGCTCATCCACGATGGCTTGAAATTCCTCCACGGTCTCGTCTTCACGGCCATAGAGTTTTACAATCTGGAAACCAGTCAGGTGCTCCTGCACAAACCCATTTAATGTTCCCACAATATCGGCTTGACGCTTAAAGGAAGGTTGGGAAAACTTGAGAATTCTGCTGGATGTAAAATAGGTCAGCGGGATAATCAGGGTCACGACCAGAGCTAGAGGCAGATTGATGGAATAAACCATCGCCAACACCAAAACAATGGTGACAATGGCATTGATAATCTGTAAAAAGCTTTGTTGGAGGGCATTTGAGACGGTTTCGACATCTGTCGTGAAACGTCCGAGCAAATCTCCAAACTGCTGGCGATCAAAGTAGGAAACGGGCAGGTGGTTGACCTTGTGGCTCAACTCCTTACGCAGGTCGCCAACGGTCGCCTGCACCGCATTGGTCATAAAGTAGTTAGCATAGTAGGCTCCAACTGAATACAGGGTTCCCCGGATGAGGTAGAGGACCAGAATCCAGAAGATATAGGAAACATTGAGGCCACTGGCCTTCCCTTGAGCCATATCGAGGAGATTCTGGGTCAACTCTGTGATGGCCAAACCCAGCACAAAGGGCTCCAAAACGGACATAACAATGCTGAGAACCTTGAAAGCCACCGCTAGATAAACACTCGCCCGGTAAGCACGCAGATAGGTCCAGAGACGTTTGAAGTTATTTTCTTTCACAATCTACTCCTCCCCTCTATTCAGCTGCGAATTTGCGATTTCACGATAGATTGTATTGGTTTCCAGCAATTCCTCATGGGTTCCACGACCCACAATTTCACCCTTATCCAAAACAATAATTTGATCGGCATCCATGATCGTTCCAACCCTTTGCGCCACAATCAAAACGGTTGCGTTCTGGGTCACTTCTTTGAGTCTGGCCCGCAAAAGGGCATCGGTTTTGTAATCCAGGGCGGAGAAGGAGTCGTCAAAGATGTAAATCTCTGGTTCCTTCACCAAGGCACGAGCAATCGACAAGCGTTGCTTTTGACCACCGGATAGGTTGCTGCCGCCTTCGGCTAGATGGGTTTCAAACTGGTCTTCCTTACTTTGAATAAACTCCAAGGCTTGGGCCACGTCAGAGGCGCTCTCCAAGTCTTCCTGATCAGCCTGGGCATTCCCGAAGCGTAGGTTTTCGGCAATGCTACCGGTAAATAAGAGCGCCTTCTGCGGAATAAAGCCAATCTTCTGGCGGAGGGCTTTCAGGTTATAGGAACGCACATCAACCCCATCGATCAAGATCCGCCCCAAGGTTACGTCAAAGAAGCGGGGGATCAACTGGACCAAGGAAGATTTCCCTGAACCCGTAGAGCCAATAAAGGCAATGGTTTGACCTGGCTGGGCCTTGAAGGAAATATCGTGTAAGACCGGATTTTCCGTTTCACCCGGATAGGCAAAAGTCACCCGATCAAACTCCAAGTAGCCCTTGGTCTCTGTTTCCGTCACTCCGTCTTCATTAGGCGAAATCGACAGGGGCATATCCATGATCTCCTGAAGACGGCGAGCAGAAACGGCTGTCCGGGGATACATGGTGAAGAGACCTGCCAACAGCAAGCAGGATAAGAGGGCATGGAAGCTGTATTCAATAAAGGCCACCACCACCCCAATTTGAATCTGCCCCTGGTTCAAAGGAGCCAGGGCAAACCAGACAATAGCCACAATCATCGCAATAATAATCTGGGCAAAGAGGGGGTCGGTCAAACCGGTCAACTTAAAGAGCCGGTTGGAATTGGCCTGGTAACGGTCATTTTCCTGGGCAAAGCGGTCCTCTTGAAACGCTTCGCGCCCAAAGGCCCGAATCACGCGCAAACCGGTCAAATTTTCCCGGGCAAAATGGTTGATCCGGTCCAAACTTTCCTGTTGTTTCTCCGATAGCGGACGGCTGGCCACCGCCACATACCAAATCACCAAGACCAAGAAAGGAATGGAAAAGGCCACAATCCAACTCAAGGACGGGCTGGTCACAAAGACCATCACCAAGCTTGACAACAACATCAAGGGAGTAATCACCCCAAATTTCAAGGTCTGATCCGCAAACTGCATCAGGGTGAAAGCATCACTGGTAATCCGAGTTACCAGAGAAGAAACCCCGATTTGTTCGTATTCCTGGTGGGAATAGTACTGGAGCTGCTTGTAAATATCCAAACGCATATCGCGGATCATCTTATTGGTCAAACGACTACCGGCATAGGTCTGTAAAAAACGACCCAAGATGCCAACTAGGATCGTGACCAGCATCACGAAGCCCCAGAAATAAATCCGGGACTCGTCTTCGGCCACAATTCCCTGGTCAATCATCCGTGCCAAAAAAGTCGGCAAGCCCAGGTTGACCATTACAAATAAGGTCGCTGCAAGAATATCTAAAGCTAGCAGCTGGGGATGTTTTTTTAAATAATTCCAAATGTAAAGCAATGCATCTCCTTTCAAAATTCTAGCTAGGCTGATTCTGTTACTCTGCCTGTAACTCTTTCTGAGCCTGATCCAAGAACAACAAGGCTTCTAGGGGAGTCATCTGGCTCAGATTGACAGTTTTTAGTTGTTCCAATAGGGGGTGGGGCTGGACCGGCGGAGCTTCTGGAACCAGGAAGAGATCCAGTTGCCCAGTCTGGGGACGCACATCCTGGCTTTCCAGTCCATCCAGAATGACCTGGGCTCGCGTCAATAGTTCCCTGGGGAGACCGGCAATTTTCGCCACGTGAATCCCATAAGACTGGTCGGCCGGGCCGGGTTCAATCTTGTGGAGGAAAGTCACTGTTCCACCTTCTTCTAAGGTGGCAACGTGGACATTGGCCAGACCCGACAGATGGTTTTCGAGGTCCGTTAACTCATGGTAGTGGGTTGCAAAGAAGGTTTTGGCTCCCACTTTATCATGAATGTATTCAATCAAGGCTTGGGCCAAGGCCATACCATCGTAGGTTGCTGTCCCACGGCCCAGCTCATCAAAAAGAATCAGCGACTGGGGGCTAGCGTGCTGGACGGCTTGATTGGCTTCCATCATCTCGACCATAAAGGTAGACTGGCCGGAAACCAAATCGTCAGCCGCCCCAATACGGGTAAAGATGGCATCAAAAATGGGGAGGTCAGCCTCCTTGGCCGGAACATAGGAGCCTAACTGAGCCAGGATCACCATAATCGCGATCTGACGCATATAGGTCGATTTCCCGCTCATATTTGGGCCGGTAATCAACTGGATCCGATCCTCGGGCGCCATAACCAGGCTGTTGGGAATATAGGACTGACGGCCCAAGACTGCTTCAACCACCGGATGGCGACCTTCCAGCACATGAATCTGCCCCGTCTGGTTAAAGGTCGGCTTGACCCAGAGCTGGCTTTCGGCCACAAAAGCCAGACTTTGCAAAACATCAACACTGGCCAAGGCCCCGGCCAAACTTTGCAGGCGCGGCATATACTTGGCAACTTCTTCCCGGATCCGCATAAAGAGATCGTACTCCAATTGCGATGATTGATCCCGAGCCTCCAAAAGCTGGCCTTCAATTTGCGCCAGTTCCTGACTACCGAAGCGCTCCGAATTTTTCAGCGTCGCTTTGCGGTAAAAGTGGTCGGGCACATGGCTGAGTTGGGACTGGGTGACATGGAAATAGTAACCATCCTTGCGGTTGTAATCAATCTTGAGATTGTTAATCCCTGTCGCCTGACGTTCCCGGCTCTCCAAATCCGCCAGCCAGGAGGTCCCTTCCCGCAAAGCCTTGCGGTATTGGTCTAGCACGGGATCAAAGCCAGTCTTGATCAGACCGCCATCCATAAGTTGGTTGGGAGCCTCCGGGTCGATGGCCGCATCAATCAAGGCATAGAGCTCTTCCAAGGGATCCAAGCCCTGAACCAGGGGCTCCAAGGCCGCTTGCTCCAGACTCAATAAGAGTTGCCGGATTTGCGGCACCTGCCCCAGGGTTGCCGATAGTTGCAAGAGATCCTTGGGCAGGGTCTTCCCAAAGGACACCCGACTCACCAGACGCTCAATATCATAGACCCCCTTCAGGCTCTCAACCAAGTCCTGGCGTTCAAAAAAGGCCTCCAGCAAGATCGTCACCTGCTCCTGCCGTTGCTCAATCTTATCCTTGTCCAAGAGCGGCTGTTGAATCCAGCGGCGTAACAGCCGCAACCCCATGGCCGTCCGTGTCTGGTCCAAAACTCCTAATAAAGACCCCTGCTTCTTGCCCGTTCGCGCATGCTCGGTTAGATCTAGGCTTTGTTTGGTCGCAAAATCCATGCGGAGGGAGTCCGCAATTTGGTAGACCTCAACCGGCTTCAAATGGTCCAGATCCCGCATTTGTGTCTGGTAAATATAGGCCAACAGACTAGCTGCTGCCAAAAAGACCAACTCTGACAAGGTCGACGGTAGGAGGGGACTGGCATCCAAGGGCTTGTCCACCCAGGAAACCAGGAGCTGCAACTGCTGGCTCAAAAGGGCTTCTTGCTCCTCTGAAACCTGGCCCGCTAGCACCACTTCCTTGGCCTGGAGATTACGGATTTCACTCAAGACCAAATCCCAACGATCCAGCTGGGTCACTCCAAATTCCCCGGTAGCCAAATCCAGATGAGCTAGGCCAAAGCCCTGCCCCTTGCTATAAAGGGCTACTAAGAAATTATTCTGGCCATCCCGGCTAGGACCATCGAGACTGGTCCCTGGCGTGACAACCTGAACAACCTCTCGCTTAACCACGCCCTTGGCCTGTTTGGGATCCTCCATTTGCTCGGCAATCGCAACCTTGTAGCCCTGCTCAATCAGGGTATCAATGTACTGCTGGGCTGAATGGTAGGGAACGCCTGCCATAGGAATAGGATCCGCCGCATTTTTATTGCGTGAGGTAATGGAAATCTCCAAAATCTGCGCCGCCCGAGTCGCATCCTCATAAAAAAGTTCATAAAAATCCCCCATGCGGAAAAAGAGGAAGGCATCGGGGTAATCTTTTTTCATATCGACATACTGCTGCATGCCTGGTGATAGTTTATTTTGACTCATAGATCCTCCTCAACATAGGAGCGGATATCCTGCTCAAGGCTGGCACCATCTTGACTGGAACGCGTCACCACCAACAAGGTGTCAGCTCCTGCAATGGTTCCCAAAATCCGCGGATCGCCACTGGCATCTAGGCTATTGGCCAAAACCGAGGCTTCACCCAGACCAGTATGCAAAACCAGGTTGAAATCAACCCGGTCAATTTTCTGCACATAAAGGGCCGCATCCGCCAATCCAGATTCAGCCTCAAGCCGCGGCAGACGGTAAAAAGAAGAATCCTGACTGGACATCTGCCGCTCCACCCCCAGCTCCTTCATATCCCGAGACAAGGTCGCCTGGCTCACCACTGCCCCCGCCTCCTTTAAGGCCGCCTGCAGTTCCTGCTGCCGATAAAAGCGCCGCTCTTCCAGCAACTGCCGCATTAAATTCTGTCTTTCTATTTTTTTCATGGTTTTTCCTCACGCATTCTGTTTCAATTATAACAAATTTTTTATCGGCCTGTACCTGTTGGATTTAGGTCCTGCCTTATGATAAAATAAATTAAAAAAGGAGAAATTATGAACCAAAAAGCACTAGTGGCCCAACGGCTAGCAGCTCAAATCGAAAATCTTGATGAAGCAGCCATTTTGGACCTTTTAGAAACCCCTAAATCCTCCGATTTAGGAGACATTGCCTTCCCAGCATTTAGCCTGGCCAAGGTCCTACGCAAGGCACCTGCCGTGATTGCTACAGAGATCGCTGAGGCCATTGACACAACTGGTTTTGAAAAAGTCGTTGCAACAGGACCTTATGTCAACTTTTTCTTAGACAAGGTTGACATGGGAGACCGTATTCTCCGTTCTATTATCGAAGCAAAAGAGACCTACGGGGCTCAAAACATTGGTCAGGGACAAAACATCACCATTGATATGTCCAGCCCCAACATCGCTAAACCATTCTCAGTCGGTCATTTACGGTCCACCGTTATCGGGGATGCCTTGGCCAACCTCTTTAACAAACTTGGTTACACTGCTGTCCGAATCAACCACCTAGGTGACTGGGGTAAACAATTCGGTCTTTTAATTGTAGCCTACAAACTTTGGGGCGATAAGGCAGCTGTTGAAGCCAACCCAATTTCTGAATTGTTAAAACTCTATGTCCGCATCAACGAGGAAATGGAAACCAAGCCTGAACTAGATGAACAAGGACGGGAATGGTTCCTCAAGCTCGAGCAGGGCGACAAGGAAGCCTGGGAACTCTGGGAATGGTTCCGCTCTGAGAGTTTAGTAGAATTCAACCGGATTTATAAGCTGCTCAATGTTGACTTTGACAGCTACAATGGAGAAGCCTTCTACAATGACAAGATGGATGAAATCATTGAGATTCTAGAAGCGAAAAATCTGTTAGAGGAATCTCGTGGAGCATCGATCGTGGATTTGGAGGACTTCAACCTCAACCCTGCCTTGATTAAAAAATCTGACGGGGCAACCCTCTACATCACCCGTGACCTTGCGACTGCTCTCTATCGGAAACGGACCTACGATTTTGCCAAAAATATCTACATTACTGGGCACGAACAATCCGGCCATTTTGCACAGCTCAATGCCGTTTTAGAAAAAATGGGCTATGACTGGGTCAAAGACATGTCCCATATTCCTTTTGGTTTGGTCACCAAAAACAAGAAAAAATTATCAACACGCAAGGGCAATATCATCTTGCTCGAACCAACCATTGTTGAGGCCATCAGTCGTGCTGAGCAGCAAATTGCTGCGAAAAATCCAGACCTGCCCAACAAGGAAGAAGTGGCGCGCCAAGTTGGAGTCGGAGCGATTAAGTTCTACGATCTAAAAACCGACCGCATGAATGGTTATGACTTCGATCTCGAAGCCATGCTTTCCTTCGAAGGGGAAACCGGTCCTTATGTTCAATACGCCTATGCCCGGATTCAATCTATCTTGCGGAAGGCTGACTACCAAGCAGATCCGGAAGCCCACTACCATTTGGAAGACAGCGAAAGTTGGGAAATCGTGAAAATCCTCCAAGACTTCAGCCGCGTGATCGAACGAGCTGCCAACCAGTTCGAACCTTCAATTATCGCTAAATACGCCATCAATCTAGCGCAACACTTTAACAAATACTATGCCCACACCCGCATCCTGGAAGAAAGCCCAGAACGAGAAAGCCGCCTAGCCCTCAGCTACGCAACCGGCCTCGTCCTCAAAGAAGCACTCCGCCTCTTGGGCGTGGAAGCACCTGAACAAATGTAACTTCTACCCAAAAGCACTCGAATGTCTGATTCGAGTGCTTTTTTGGACTGGAAAGGAGACTAGTCTTCTTCAAGATGAAGCACCTTCTTCTCATCAAAAGTCAGATCATAGAGCCATTGGAGATTGAAGAGAGGTGGTACAACACGAGTTTCAAGGACGTGGTCCGTCAGTTGTTTGACGTAGCGATCAACCATGGCTTGGTCTTCAGGCTTTTGTGCAACATCGTGAATCTTGTCAGGTGAAAACTCAACAATATTTGTAATTTTTAATTCAGGTGACAACTGATAAGATATATATGTTTCATTCGCATGATTTGATATACTAAAACTAGTATGAAGTCTTTTAATACCCTCTCCATTTCTATACGAATAAGAGATGCTTTTTGTATAATCATATCTAATACTATTCCCTGGTACAGTATAATGATACCTTCCATCACTTTCTCGCTTCGGTTTAATCATAATCTCTCCCAGACTATAGATAACAACAATTGGAGTCAGGTTTTTATCGGTTTTTTTGGAATGGATATAGTAATAAATTTGATGTCCGCTGAGATTGGTAAAAATATAGATAACGGTGGCAAGTAAAAGTAGGAAGGTACGAATTAATTTTTTGTTTCCTTGTTTTTTCATCAGGATACCTTTCTAGATTACGACTTCCCAGCTCTAATGATCGTTTCCGATAGTACAATCCATCATCTAATGAGAAAAGATAGCCAGAAGCTTGTTTTATTAAGGATTATGGAACATCTACAAACTCCCCGTAAGTTCATTCTTCTTCAAAATGAAGCACCTTCTTCTCATCAAAAGTCAGGTCATAAAGCCATTGAAGATTGAATATCGGTGGTATAACACGAGTTTCAAGGACATGGCCTGTTAGCTGTTTGACGTAGCGATCAACCATGGCTTGATCTTCAGGAGTAGGCTTTTCCTCCGTGATATCATCTGGGGTGTATTTATAAATAGATACTATTTCTAAATTTTGAGACAAACTATAACCCGAATTATTCATAGATAACTAAAAAAACTTCCAGAATCCCTGATAGATCAAGGTTTCTAGAAATTTTTGATTTTCACCCATTGGGTGAGACATATGACTGGACAAAAAAAGGGTTCCCCTTTATGATATAAGCATCAACAAAATCACAATCAGAAAGGAAACCCATATGTTTAGTCTAACAAATAACAGTTCTAAAAACAACACTTTTTCTTTCGA
>NZ_WSRS01000061.1 GCF_009767945.1 Streptococcus danieliae
TGAAAACAATATGATCCTGTGGTAAGACTGAAGCAATTTCTAGTGGTAAGGTGGTTTGATTTGTGTTATAGTGAATGTACATGGGATAGCCTTTCTCAGTATTTTGTCCTAATTATATTGTATCAAGACTATCTCCATAAGGCAAAAAGCAACGGCTTTAAAACCGTTGCTTTTTGCGTTAGTCAGAGGGGTTTTTGTCCCAGCCTCTTTTGCTTTTTCAAAAAATTATTTAGTTGGTTCCAAGTGCCATACTTGCTCATTGTATTGAGCAATTGTACGGTCAGATGAGAAGAAGCCAGCCATCGCGATATTGACAAGAACTTTGTCCAACCAGCTATCACGATCTTCATAAGCAGCCAAGGTTGCTTCTTTGACTTGGATGTATTCTTCCAAATCAAGTAGGGTCATGAACCAGTCCTTGTTCATCAACTCATGGTGAAGGCGTTCCAAGCGTTCTGGTTGACCAGTTGCACGCATTTGGTCGCTAACGATGAAGTCGACCAATGGACGGATGCCTTCTTTTTCGTAGTAGTGGTAAGAATCGTAGCCATGTGTTTCGTAAAGATCAATAACAGTTTGGCTATCTTGTCCAAAGATGAAGATGTTGTCATCTCCTACCAACTCGTGGATTTCCACATTGGCACCATCTGAAGTTCCCAAGGTAAGGGCACCGTTCAACATGAATTTCATGTTACCAGTACCAGAAGCTTCTTTAGAAGCAAGTGAGATTTGTTCAGAAATATCTGTCGCCGGAATCAAGTAGCTTGCTTCAGTAACGTTGTAGTTTTCAACCATAACCACTTGCAAGTGCGGTGCCACCGCTGGATCATTTTTAATGATCTCAGAAAGGGTCATAATCATGTGGATGATGTCTTGGGCGATGGTGTAAGCAGGTGCTGCTTTACCACCGAAGAACATGGTTACTGGACGAGCAGGGATGTTGCCAGCTTTGATATCCAAATACTTGTAAACCACATAAAGAGCATTCATTTGTTGACGTTTGTACTCGTGAAGGCGTTTGATTTGCGTATCGAAGATCGCATGGGTGTTGAGTTCAACCCCTTGTTTTTCCTTCAAGTGTTTAGCCAATTTCTCTTTGTTGTCACGCTTGATAGCTTCCAAACGCTCTTTCACAGCTGCGCGGTTTTCAACAGTCAACAGACCTTGCAAGAGCTCTGCATCGTGGTGCCAATCGCGACCAATTTCTTGGTCAATCAAGTTGGTCAATTCTGGATTCACATGCATCAACCAGCGACGGAAGGTGATTCCGTTGGTTTTGTTGTTGAATTTTTCTGGGTAAAGTTTGTAGAAGTTGTTCAACTCGCTATCTTTAAGAATCTCTGTGTGAAGAGCTGCTACCCCGTTAACAGAGTATCCATAGTGGATATCCATGTGCGCCATGTGGACACGGTTATTCTCATCGATAATTGCAACAGAGCTATCTTTGTAGTTCGCCTTCACATCCTCATCCAATTGTTTGATGATTGGAACAAGGTGTGGTACCACTTCTTCAAGGAAGTCCAATGGCCATTTTTCCAAAGCTTCCGCAAGAATGGTGTGGTTGGTGTAGGCTGTCATGCGTTTCACAACGGCTACCGCATCTGTGAAGCTGAGTCCACGTTCTTGCAAGAGGCGGATCATTTCTGGGATAACCAAGGATGGGTGAGTATCGTTGATTTGGATAACAGCGTAATCTGGAAGGTCATACAGATTGCTTCCTTTTTCAACCGCTTCATCCAAAATCAATTGGGCAGCATTGCTGACCATGAAGTATTGTTGGAAGATACGAAGCAATTCCCCTTGGCGGTTTGAATCATCTGGATACAAGAAAAGGGTCAAGTTTTTCAAGATATCAGTCTTATCAAACTGGATACCATCGTGGATGATTGCTCCATCAACTGTGTCTAAATCAAAGAGACGCAAGCGATTTTTCTTACCAGTTTTGTAACCTAGTACATCAATATCATAAAGGGTTGAGTGGAGGGTAAAGTGAGCAAATGGTACGTCATAGGTCCGCTCTGAACGGATCAACCAATTTTGCTCTTCGATCCAATGGTTTGGAATTGTTGTTTGCTCATTATTTTTCAAGACTTGTTGGAAAAGACCGTAATGGTAGTTCAAACCAACACCATCTCCGTTCAAGTTCAGAGTTGCGATGGAATCAAGGAAGCAGGCTGCCAAACGTCCCAAGCCCCCATTCCCCAAGGATGGTTCCAATTCAACTTCTTCCACTTCTGCCAAGCTTTTCCCTGCAGCTGCCAATTCTTCCTTAACTGTTTCGTACAAGCCAAGGTTGATCAAGTTGTTGGACAAAAGTTTTCCGATCAAAAATTCAGCTGAGATGTAGTAGAGTTTTTTCTTAGCATCATTGTAAGGAAGTTCTGCAGAGAATTCCTTTGTATAATTCAACAAAGCTACATAAATCTCTTCGTTTGAACAATCAGCCAAGTTTTTTTGCTGTACTTGACTCATATAGTCTTTAAAATCTAGCATGTTAATCTTCTATCTCCTAAATCGTCTTTCTATCAATTAATGTAAAATATTTTCTTCAGTTTCTTTATCAAAGAAATGGGCTCGGTTCATATCCAGAGCCAAGGACATTTTTTGGCCCATGTGAACGTCTTGGCGGCTGTGAACAATTGCTTTGAGATTGGTCTTGCCTAGGTGAGTGTGAACAATGTACTCTGCACCCAAGAGTTCTGCAAAATCAACATCTGCCTCAAATTGAGACTGCGGGTAGGTTTCTAAAACCAGGGGATCATTCGAAATGTTTTCTGGACGAATGCCCAAGATCACTTCTTTACCATCATAGCCCTTAGCTTTCAACTGGGCATATTGACCTTGGCCTAACTTAAAGTCTGTGCCATCCTCTGAGATAAAGTGGTCCCCTTGAATACGGCCATGAATAAAGTTCATGGTTGGCGCCCCCACAAACCCTGCGACAAACAAGTTCCGTGGATTTTCATAGATTTCCTTAGGTGTCCCAATTTGTTGCACAACCCCAATATTCATAACCACAATTCGATCCGCCATGGTCATGGCTTCCGTTTGGTCATGAGTTACATAGATGGTCGTAGCTCCCAAACGTTGGGTGATGCGGATAATTTCAGCCCGCATATCACCCCGCAACTTGGCATCCAAGTTGGACAGGGGCTCATCCATCAAGAAGACCTTCGGAGCGCGCACAATCGCACGTCCCAAGGCAACCCGTTGCCGTTGCCCACCCGATAGGGCTTTAGGCAATCGGTCCAAGAGATGGCTAAGGCCTAAGATTTCAGCTGCCTCTTCCACTTTTTTCTTAATTTCTTCTTTGGATTCCTTACGCAAATTCAAAGCAAAGGCCATGTTTTCAAAGACGGTCATATGTGGATAAAGGGCATAGGATTGGAAAACCATGGCAATGTCACGGTCTTTCGGCTCCACATCATTGACCAAATCTTGATCAATGTAAAATTCCCCTTGGGTGATATCTTCCAAGCCGGCAATCATACGGAGGGTCGTCGATTTCCCACATCCGGATGGACCGACCAGAGCAATAAACTCCTTGTCAGCCACCTCCAGATTAAAATCTTTAACGGCCTCGTATCCATTGTCATAACGTTTGTAAATGTTTTTGAGGGATAAAGTTGCCATAGGAAATGTCCTTTCCTTTCTTAGTTCGACAAGTTCTCGTTAGAACGGCGATAAGTCACAGTGAGGTAGGTAAGTAGGTCTTCTACTTCTTGGTTTAATTGCGTCTCTGTCATCCGCCATACCCAGTTCTGTCCAAGGGTCGATGGAGTATTCATCCGTGCCTGGCTTCCCAAACCCAAAAGATCTTGCATCGTCGCAATAGCCATAAAGCTGACAGATGAATAAACCGTCCGCAACATCGCTGCAGGCACTGACTCATCTTCACGCTTATTGGTGTACAATTCCATGAATCGACGTGTTTCTTCGTCAGCCTCATTTTCATACCAACCAACAACCGTATCATTATCGTGAGTACCAGTATACATTACGGAATTGTTTTTCGCATAGTGCGGCATATCTTGGCTATCTCCATGTGGATCAAAGGCAAATTCTAAGATCTTCATTCCCGGAAAACCTGTTTTTTCACGGAAATCATACACTTCCTGGGTCATATAACCGAGGTCTTCCGCGATAATATTTAGATCTCCCAATTCCTCTTTAACGGTTTTGAAAAGATCATAGTCTGGCCCCTTAACCCAACGGCCACCAATCGCATTTTCAGCTCCAGCTGGTACTTCCCAGTAGGACTCGAAGCCACGGAAGTGGTCAATCCGCACCACATCGTAAACTTTAAAGCTTTCTTGGAGACGTTTGATCCACCAAGAATAGTTGTCAGCCTTCATGGCATCCCAATCATAGATTGGATTTCCCCATAGTTGACCTTCTGCTGTAAAGGCATCGGGTGGAACACCGGCAATCCAAGACGGACGACCTGCTTCATCGGTTTTGAAGTAACGAGGTTGAGACCACATTTCTGACGAGTCTGCTGCTACATAGATTGGCATATCTCCAACAATCTCAATATGATTCTCATTAGCATAGCTTTTTAAAGCCAACCATTGTTTAAAGAAGAAATACTGTGTTACCCGATGGTAATTTACGGCCGGAGCTAAATTTTCACGGTATTCTGCCAGAGCGCGAGGCTCGCGAACTTTTGCTGCATCATCTGGCCAATCCAACCAGGACTTCTGACCAAAGTGTTCTTTAATCGCCATATATTCCGCAAAAGTATCCAACCAACTGGCAGAATCCTCTAGGAACTCTTGGTATTCTGGATTATCCCCCTTAGCCAGAAAATTGACAACAGCCTTCTCAAGTAACGGACGACGGTTGTAAAATAACTTCTCATAGTCGACTGCTTCTGGATTTTGTCCAAAATCAACACCTTCAAAATCCGCTTCTTCTAATAGACCTTCTTGCATCAAAAGATCAAAATCAATGAAGTGGGTATTTCCTGCAAAAGCAGAAAAAGATTGATAGGGAGAATCCCCATAGCTTGTTGTCCCTAACGGAAGAATCTGCCAGTAGCGTTGTTTTGTACGGACCAAGAAGTCCACAAAGTCATAAGCTGATTGGCCAAAGGATCCAATCCCGTACTTCCCTGGTAGGGAAGAGATATGCATCAAGACACCACTTTGACGTTGCTTCATAAGTATACCTCGCCTGTTTTCCATTTCGTCTACGCAAAACTTTGCGAAAACGTTTGCATAGCCATTATATCCCTTTTACCTGCCAAAAGCAAGATAAATTTGAGTATTTTTCCACTTTCAATTTTTTCTTGAAAGTTTCCTGAAAAAATATCATTTTGAGGGATAAAAAGTCCTTATTAATAGGAACTTTTACAGCTTTTATTTTATCATAAAAATTTTTTGAATATCTCTTGCAATCGCTTACAATATTTGATATAATTTTTTTGTTCAAAGAAAACGTTTGCTCTTTTGAGCTAGATAAAGGAGATCCTCATGAAGAAGAGAATTCTAAAAACAACTGCCCTTCTTTCGACTATTGCTTTTGCAGGAGTTTTGGTAGCCTGCAGCAACGGCTCACAAAATGCTGATTCCGGTAGTAAAGAACTAACGGTTTACGTAGAGGAGCAATACAAACCGTTCATCGAAGAAGCTGCTAAAACTTTTGAAAAAGAAAGCGGTACAAAAATCAACATCAAAACTGGAGATCAGTTGACTGGCTTGGATAACCTCTCTTTGGATAACCAGTCTGGTGAGGTTGTCGATGTCATGATGGCACCTTACGACCGTGTCGGCAGTCTTGGTAACGATGGCCAGTTGGCAGAAGTAAGCTTGGATGAAGGCAGTAAAACAGATGATACTACGAAAAAATTGGTAACCGCTGCAGATGGCAATATCTATGGAGCTCCTGCAGTTATTGAAACCTTGGTGCTCTACTACAATAAAGATTTGCTTCCAGAAGCACCAAAAACCTTTGAAGAAGTTGAAAAGTTGGCGGAAGATCCAGCTTACAACTTTGAAGGAGAAGCTGGTAAAAATACAGCCTTCCTAGCTGACTGGGTCAACTTCTACTATGCTTACGGCCTCTTAAGTGGTAATGGTGGTTACGTCTTTGGAAAAGATGGTACAGATGCCAAGGACATTGGTCTTGCCAATGATGGTTCCATCAAGGGCTTAGAATATGCCAAAACTTGGTATGAAAAATGGCCTAAAGGAATGCAGGATCAAAAAGGGGCTGCTAACTTAATTGAATCCCAATTCCAAGACAAGAAAACTGCTGCTGTGATTGATGGTCCTTGGAAGGCTACTGCCTTTAAAGATGCTAGTCTCAACTATGGTGTTGCAACTATACCATCACTTCCTGGCGGATCTAACTATGAAGCATTTGCCGGTGGTAAAGCTTGGGTGATTCCTGTCGCTTCTAAAAACATTGACGGGGCTCAGGAATTTCTCAATTTCCTAACCTCTACAGACCAACAAAAAGCCTTCTATGACAAGAACCATGAAGTTCCTGCCAATACAGAAGCGCGGAAGTATGCTGTAGACAGCAAAGATGAATTGGCCAATGCCGTTGTGAAACAATTTGACTCTGCTCAACCAATGCCAAGTATCTCTGAAATGTCAACTGTTTGGGATCCAGCAGCAACCATGCTCTTTGAAGCTGTTAGCGGTAAAAAAGCGCCAAAAGCTGCTGCCGATGATGCTGTAAAACTCATCAAAGATAGCATTGATCAAAAATTCGGAGAGTAACCCATCTCTCTATTCCGGGGTAAGAAGAGATTCATGTCTCTAAACCTCTAACTGTCATGTGGAGCAGGCTGGGACTTCTAGGTCTTGGCCTCTCTTCATTTTCATGAGCACAAAGGGGTTTGCAGATTAACCTAGCTCTTTAGCCCACTCCAAGCTATCTGATTCGAGGACTGATTTATGGAACAAGCAAACGCAAAAAAAGCCTTACTCGTATCCCTAATTCCCGGACTGGGGCAGATTTACAATCGCCAAAAAGTTAAGGGAGGAATTTTTCTAGGGATCACACTCTTATTCTTCGTTTATTTCTTTAGCATTGCCCTCTTCCAATTGCAGGGCTTGGTCACTCTGGGGTCCATGCGGGGGCGGGATAATTCCCTCTTCCTCTTGATTCAAGGAACCTTTCACTTGATTTTTGTTCTAGCCTATGTGGTTTTTTATGGTTTCAACCTCTGGGATGCTTACCGCACCGCCAATCGTTGGAATCAAGGCCTACCTGTGGCACAGACCTGGAAGGAAATGAGCCAGTCCATTTATGAAAATGGCTTCCCTTACTTACTCATTATCCCTTCCTATGTAGCTATGATTTTTGCCATTGTATTTCCGGTCTTGGTAACTATTTTGATTGCCTTTACCAACTACGACTTCAAACACCTGCCTCCAGCCAAGCTCCTCGAGTGGGTTGGCTTGACCAATTTTATGAATATTTGGCAGTTATCCACCTTCCGGTCTGCTTTTGGATCTGTTTTAAGCTGGACCATTATTTGGGCCCTGGCTGCCTCTACCTTGCAAATCACACTGGGAATTTTCACAGCCATTATTTCCAACCAGCCTTTTATTAAAGGCAAACGGATTTTTGGGGTTATTTTCTTACTCCCTTGGGCAGTTCCAGCCTTTATTACCATCATGACCTTCTCCAATATGTTTAATGATTCCATCGGAGCCATTAACACACAGGTCATTCCAACTTTTGCCAAGGTTCTGCCTTTCTTAGACGGGGTCTTGATTCCTTGGAAAACAGATCCCTTCTGGAGTAAGGTGGCCTTGATTCTCATGCAGGGCTGGCTCGGTTTCCCTTATATCTATGTCTTAACCTTGGGTATCCTACAATCCATCCCCCACGATTTATATGAGGCAGCCTATATTGACGGGGCCAACAGCTGGCAAAAGTTCACCAAGATTACTTTCCCAATGATTTTGGCCGTTGCTGCACCAACCTTGATCAGCCAATACACCTTCAACTTCAACAATTTCTCCATCATCTATCTCTTTAATGAAGGAGGACCTGGAAGTGTCGGTGGTGGTGCTGGATCAACCGATATCTTGATTTCTTGGATTTACCGACTCACAACCGGCACAGCCCCACAATACTCCATGGCGGCAGCCGTAACCCTGATTATCTCCATCATCGTGATTGGTATCTCCATGATTGCCTTCAAGAAATTACACGCTTTTGATATGGAGGAAGTATGATGCAACGTTCAATTACTTTTAAAAGACGCCTCAATCAAGGCTTAACCTACCTTTATTTGGGCCTCCTATCAATGATTATTTTGTATCCCTTAGCGATCACAGTGTCTTCGGCTTTTAAATCGGGGAACCTGGTTGCCTTCAAGTTGGACAGCAATATTCAGCTTTCCCTAGATAACTTTAGCGGACTCTTTACCGATAGTCTTTTTGGGACCTGGTATATCAATACTTTGATCATTGCGGTCTTGACAATGGTAATTCAAACCTCTATTGTTGTATTAGCTGGTTATGCCTATAGCCGTTACAACTTTATTGCTCGAAAACAAAGTTTGGTCTTCTTCCTCATCATCCAGATGGTACCGACCATTGCAGCTCTCACCGCCTTCTTCGTCATGGCGCTGATGCTCAATGCGCTCAACCAAAGCTGGTTCCTAATTTTCCTCTATGTTGGTGGAGGAATCCCAATGAATGCCTGGTTGATGAAGGGCTACTTTGATACGGTTCCCATTTCTTTGGATGAATCCGCTCGGATTGATGGAGCTGGACACTTCCGCCGCTTCTGGCAGATTGTTCTTCCGCTGGTTCGTCCGATGGTGGCCGTTCAAGCTCTTTGGGCCTTCATGGCGCCATTTGGGGACTACATTCTCTCTAGTTTCCTTTTACGGGAAAAAGAATATTATACAGTGGCTGTTGGTCTCCGTACCTTCGTCAGCGATCCTAAAAATCTAAAAATCTCCTTCTTCGCTGCCGGGGCCGTGTTAACGGCGTTGCCAATTTGTATTCTCTTCTTCTTCCTACAAAAGAACTTTGTTTCTGGTTTAACAAGTGGTGGTGACAAGGGATAAGCTTGTCCCACCTTTTTATACTATCTGACCTTGTCAAGTCTCCTTGATGAACCTTGGTCACCTAGAAAGGATTCCATCTTGCCCTACCCATTTAGCTATTTTCAAAATCTCCTGCCCTTCCGCCGTGCCTTTGAGCAACGGAAGCTATTAAACTGGCCTCAGTTACTCTTTACCTGGCTCTTCCTCTTGGCTTTGACCTGGATTCCCGTTAGTTGGACCAGCCTGCAACGAACTTCTTATCCCTTGGAACAGCTGGTTCCGCAAGCCTATCGGGTTTTTGATCAAAAACAACTGGATCAGATGGCAGCCACAGGGCTTCGTTTTGAGCACGGGCAAGCGCAAATGCCTCAGAAAAGCACTTGGCAGGTCGGTCACGATTGGATTGTACTGGGGGACAAGGCTCCTCAGACAGAAGGATTTAGCTGGGAATTTCAAGCCAATTATGCCCGCCTGCTCCAGTCTAATCAGGAGGTTGCACGCTTGACCTATGACCAGCTCCACACCCAGGACTTAGCCAATCCCGCAGCCTGGAGCCAAGCCTTAGATCTGGCTTGGTTTACCAGCAACCGCTTGGTGATCAGTCTCTTTCTGCTTGCCCTATCCTTGGGCCTGCTAAGCCTTAACTTTTTCTTGGTCAGCTTGGGGAGTGCTGTCCTGCTCTATCTAGTCAGCAAATCTCGTTTTAATAGCCTCCAGGGCTTTCAGGAAGCCTTTCATCTCATTCTCTATTCCTTGGGACTACCAACGCTAGTGACTTGCTTACTGGGCTTGCTGGGCCTAGATCTGCCAACATCGATTTTGGTTCAGAATAGTCTCTTCTTACTTACCCTCGCTTTGGTTTTTTACCAAACGCAATTTCGTGATCATTAAGGAGCTTTCATCATGCGTGTCACTATTAAGGATGTTGCGGAACGGGCAGGGGTCTCCCCTTCGACCGTCACGCGCGTCATTCAAGACAAACCAACTATCAGTCAGGCGACCAAAGAGCGTGTTCGTCGAATTATGAAGGAATTGGACTACCATCCCAACCTCAATGCTCGCAGCTTGGTTAGTAGTGAAACCAAGGTTCTGGGTTTGGTCTTGCCAGACGATTCCGATGCTTTCTACCAAAACTCTTTTTTCCCAACGGTGCTAAGGGGGATCAGTCAAATTAGTTCCGAACACCACTATGCTCTGTTATTGTCGACCGGGAGAACAGAGACCGAGCGGCTCGAATCCATTTCGCAAATGGTCCGGGGAAGACGTGTCGACGGGCTGATTTTCCTCTACGCCAAACCCCAGGATCCTCTGGTTCAGTTTGTTCGGGAGCAACATTTCCCTTTCCTCATTTTGGGCAAATCAACAGACCCCTTCACTTCTCTGGTGGACAACGACAACCGCCAAGCGGGAGCTGATGCCACCCATTTCTTACTGTCCAAAGGCTACAAACGCATTGCCTTTCTAGCGGGAAGCTTGGAATATTTTGTCAACCAGGACCGTTTCCAGGGCTACCAAGATGCCCTAGAGGAAGCTGGACTCCCAATGGACGAAAAGCTCCTCTACTTTGCCAAGGATTTACTGTTTCATGAGGGCTACCAGGTCATGGAAAATATGCTGGAAAAACAAATTCCCTTAGATGCCATCATTGTAACCGACAGCCTTTTGGCTGAGGGCGTCGCTAGTTATCTCCAAGATCACCAGCTCCACCTCCCCTGTATCAGCTTCACCTCCCTACCGCCAACCTATGATGTCACAGCCTATGTCGATATCCAGGCTTTGGAATTGGGACAGGAATGTGTGGAGACCCTTCTCCAAATTATCCAAGACCATAAAAAAGATCAGCAGACAGCCTACCAAAAAATCGTTGACCATAACCTGCTGGATCAGTAATGAACATAAAAAGACTGGCGTTTTCAGAACTCCAGTCTTTTGCTATTCTCTTCATGCGAGGCTGGAACAAAAGTCTACCCTCATTGACTTTGGCTAACAGCATTGTGTGCTGTTAGAGAGTATAGTTGTTTGAGATATAAACAGTATGTGCTATACTAGTGATATGGCATACGGAATTGATTTTAGAAAACGTGT
>NZ_WSRS01000062.1 GCF_009767945.1 Streptococcus danieliae
CCCCCACCACAGGGAAAGCATCTCATAGAAATTCGAAAGAAGCCGGATTCGGATTGACGTTAAAACCATCTCAACACCCTTATTAAAAAGCTAAATAATAAAAGCCTAAAACTGTCAGTTTTCAGGGATTCCACACAACTTGACAAAGAGCCATAAAAAATATCTTGATATTCATCTTGTTGTCAGCAATACTGAAAAAATGGCGGTTTCCGCAGCAGTAGATGCGACCTTAAAGGTAGACTTTGATACCCAACAAGACATCGGTTTTTATGACAGTGAAATCTATCAAATGGTCACTTTGACAGAAAGCAATTTACTTGTCACCTTTGAAGAAGATCTTCATCAACCAAAAATTCGGGTGAATGATGAGCCTGTTCGAAAGTTAGTAATCAAAGTTTTGAATGCCGAGGTGTAATGTGAAAATTTATAAGTATGTTACAACATTTGCAGCAGCAGCTCTTCTGTCCTTTGCCTTGGTGAATCAGGTTTCAGCAGATGAGCAGAGTGATTCAACCGTGGGAACTGATCCGGAAACTGTCTCGGTGCAGCCAGTCGAAACGGAAGAGAGTGCTACGAATGTAGTGGATTCTCCAGCAGTGGCTACTGTGACAGAAGCTGAAGTTTCTCATTCGGAAACTTCAGTAAGTCCGGTCTTTGAAGCGTCGGATGTAACCTTGAATGGTCAGGGAGTCGATATCACCAATCAGGTCTTGGATAAACTCCAGGGAGATGATTTTACGGTTGTTGTGAGCTATGAGCAAGCGAAACATACTGGAATTCAAGCTCTATTTGGCATCTCGAATGCAACAGCAGGGAATCAGAATAGCTATCTGGATCTCTTTGTCCGAGATACGGGTGAATTGGGGATGGAAGCGCGAGATACTGCTTCCAAGACCAATAATCTTGTAGCGCGCCCCGCATCTGTTTGGGGCAAATACCGTCAGGAACCGGTATCGAATACGGTGGCCTTAGTTGCCGATTCGACGACGAATACCTATTCACTCTATGCAAATGGGACGAAGGTTGTTGAGAAAAAAGTTGATCGCTATCTCACCCTGGACGATATTAAAGGAGTCAATTCGGTTGTATTAGGGGGGGTTCGTCGATACGGAAAAATTGACTTTGGCTTTACAGGCCATCTTGAGAGCCTCAAAATTTACAACCGTGCTTTAGAAGCGGCAGCAGTTGAACAGATGACCCGCAATCATCTTACCTCCCGCTTAATTTATAAGGCTAATGACGCAACAGGGTCAAACTATTTTAGAATTCCAGTTCTTTATACCTTGAGCAATGGTCGTGTACTATCCAGTATCGATGCTCGGTATGGTGGCACTCATGATTTCTTAAATAAAATCAATATTGCAACCAGTTACAGTGACGATAATGGAGTTACGTGGACAGAACCTCGCTTGACCTTGGCCTTTGATGATTTTGCAAATGTTCCTCTTGAGTGGCCGCGAGATCCAGGTATGCGAGACTTGCAGATTAGTGGCGGTGCAACGTATATTGATTCGGTTATTGTAGAAAAAACAGATCACCAAGTCTTGATGTTTGCGGATGTCATGCCTGCAGGGGTTAGTTTCCGCGAAGCGACTCGTGTGGATTCTGGTTACAAAGAGATTAATGGTAAGGTTTATCTGAAATTGAAAAAATCAGGGGATAACCAATACCATTACACGGTTCGTGAAAATGGTGTCATCTATGATGATCGCACCAATCAGGCTACGGCTTATACGGTGGGAAATGATTTTTCAATCCAAGAAAATGGTAGCGCTTTAAAAGTTGAGCAGTATTCCGTAACCTTTGAGAACAATCGGAAGACAGAGTATAAAAACGGCAAAATGGTCAATATGAACATTTTCTATAAAGACTCTCTCTTTAAAGTAGTGCCGACCAACTATATTGCTTATATCACTAGTGATGATGCAGGAGAAACCTGGTCAAGTCCAACTCTCCTACCACCATTGATGGGCTTGAAGCGTAATGCTCCTTATTTGGGACCAGGTCGTGGGATTGTTGACTCGAAGACAGGACGAATTCTGGTAACCTCTTATACCGGTAAAGAATCCGTCTTTATCTACAGTGATGATAATGGCCAAACTTGGGAAGCAAAAGTTGTTCCGCTTCCGTCTAATTGGTCTGCAGAAGCCCAAATTGTGGAATTGAGTCCAGGTGTACTCCAAGCTTACATGCGTACTAATAATGGTAAGATTGCTTACCTAACCAGTAAGGATTCTGGAGAGACGTGGGGGGCTCCTGAATATCTCGATTTTGTAGCAAATCCAAATTATGGTACAGAGCTGTCAATCATTAACTACAGTCAGAAAATTGATGGCAAGAAGGCAGTTATTCTCAGTACCCCTAATTCTCGGAGTGGTAGAAAACATGGCCAGGTGTCTATTGGATTGATTCATGAGGACAACACGATTGAGTGGCGTTACCATCATGATGTTGATTCCAGTCAGTATGGTTTCTCTTACTCAACCTTGACGGAGTTACCAAATCATGAAATTGGCCTGATGTTTGAAAAATTTGATTCTTGGTCCCGAAATGAGCTTCATATGAAGAATGTAGTTCCCTATATTAGCTTTAGTATTGAGGACCTAAAAACGGTTTAGTTTAAAACAGGAGAAAAATGATGGTTAAATATGGAATTGTTGGAGCAGGTTATTTTGGTGCTGACCTAGCACGTTCAATGAACAAAATCGAAGATGCGGAAATCGTTGCTGTTTTTGATCCCAATCATGGTCAAGAAGTAGCAGAGGAGCTAGGCGCAGATGTTTGTGCGAGTTTGGATGAGCTTGTTGAGCGTGAAGATGTGGAGTGTGTGATTGTAGCGTCACCAAGCTACCTTCACCGTGAGCCAGTTGTAAAAGCAGCAGAACATGGGAAACATGTTTTCTGTGAAAAGCCAATTGCCTTGAATTACGAAGATTGTAAGGCCATGGTTGATGCCTGTGAGGAGAACAATGTTATTTTCATGGCTGGTCACATTATGAATTTCTTTAATGGGGTCCACCATGCTAAAGAGTTGATTACACAAGGTAAAATCGGTAAAGTGCTTTACTGCCACGCTGCCCGTACCGGTTGGGAAGAACAACAACCAACCGTGTCTTGGAAAAAAATTCGTTCCCAATCTGGAGGCCACTTGTATCACCATATCCATGAATTGGACTGTATCCAATTTATCATGGGTGGTATGCCTGAAAAAGCGACAATGGTAGGTGGCAATGTCTATCATAAAGGTGAGAATTTTGGGGATGAAGATGACATGCTGATCGTGAATCTGGAATATGCAGATGATCGCTATGCTATTTTGGAATACGGAAACGCCTTCCGTTGGGGTGAGCACTATGTGTTGATTCAAGGGACCGAAGGTGCTATCAAGCTTAATTTATACAACACAGGTGGAACGCTTCGTGTGAAAGGTGAAGGAGAATCACACTTCTTGGTTCATGAAACACAAGAGGAAGATGATGACCGGACAGCAATCTACACCGGACGTGGGATGGATGGTGCGATTGCCTATGGTAAGCCAGGAGTTCGTTGCCCACTCTGGTTGCAAACATGTATTGATAAAGAAATGGCTTACTTACACGATATTATCAAAGGTGGCGAGATTACAGATGAATACGCCAAACTCTTGAATGGCGTGGCAGCACTTGAATCAATTGCGACTGCCGATGCGTGTACCTTATCTGTGACAGAAGATCGTAAAGTAGCTCTTGCTGAAATTGTTAAGGACTAGTTTTTAGGAAAATAACTAGATGTACAATGTTTCAGTAGGCGAACTGCATTGATTTCACCATCTTTTACAGACCTACTGAACTGTGTGGAGGTGGGACAAGGGAATCGACTTCTTAGTAAATTGATTTCCTTGTCCCCTTTTTTAATAACGATTCAAAAAGGAGATTAGATAGCTTTTGAATTGAAAGGATAACATCTATGAGAAAGATTATCGGAATTGATATTGGAGGAACCAGCATAAAAGCGGATCTATATGATGAAAACGGCAAGAGTTTTCAAGAATATCGAGAAGTTGAGACCCACATTGACTATGCAAATCAATCCAATGATATTTTGGACCAGGTTTGTCAATTAGTAGAGGACTACCAGCAAAAGCATGTAATTGATGGGGTCGGTATTTCTTCAGCGGGGGTTGTGGATAGTCGTCAGGGAAGAATTGCCTATGCTGGTTATACCATTCCAGGTTATATCGGTGTCAATTTTGTTGAGACAATTGGACAGCGATTCCAGCTTCCGGTAGCTGTTGAAAATGATGTCAATAGTGCAGCTCTGGGTGAGACCTGGTTGGGTCAAGCTAAGGATCTGTCTTCCGTTGTGATGATTACAGTTGGAACAGGAATTGGCGGTGCGATTGTGCTGGATGGTCAGATTGTGACGGGTCACAATTTTACAGCTGGTGAAGTTGGCTATCTTCCGATTAAAGGTCAAGATTGGCAGAACGGAGCGTCGACAACTGCTCTTGTCCGCCTGTATGAGAACAAAAGTGGGAAAAGCCAACAAGACGGACGGAGTTTTTTTACCGCCCTTGAGGAGGGGGATCCAGTTGCTGAAGAGACCTTGGAAAGTTTCCTTGACCATTTGACGGAAGGAATTTTAACGATTTCTTATCTTTTGAATCCAGAAGCATTTATCATCGGTGGTGGTATTTTTGCAAGAGCTGATTTACTTTTGCCGAGAATCAAGGCGGCTCTTGTTCATAAGGTACAAGATGAGCGCTTTTTGCCTAAGCAATTACTAGCAGCGTCGTTAGGAAATGCTGCAGGACGATTGGGTGCCGTCAAGCATTTTCTCACCCAATATCCACTACAAGGTTAGGGAGGTATGCGTGTGTCAGATTCTATTTTTACAACAATGGAAAACATTGAGCGGGAAGCTCAACTCATTGTAGAAGAGTATGAAGAGCAGATTCAAGAAGCGCGAGCAAGATCTGAAAGAGAGTTGAGCCAGCTTTTGCAAGAGCGCCAAGCCGATTATCAAGCAGAGTATGAGCAATTGGCACAACAGCTATTGAGTGATAAACAAGCCTTGGATCAGGAAGTTGCTGATAAGATTCAGGCCAATGAGCAAACAATCCAACAAGTTTCTATGAATTATAAAGAGGAATTTGTGGAAAAAATTGTGAGTAGGGTGGTTGCGTATTATGGCCATTAGTCCAATGAAAAAAATTGCCTTACTGTTTACCAGTGAGCAAGTAGATGCTGTCACCGAATTGCTACAGGGTCTAGAAATTGTCGAGATTCAAGATTTAAAAGCTCAAGATTCCTGGATCCAAGCCTTTAGTAGCCAACAGGTTACCAGTCCACAACTATCTGTGAATGTCTATTCGGATCAAGAAAATTCAAAAGAATTGGTGGGAGATGAGGTTTTACGACATCTTGAAAATCAGCAACGGCATTTAGAGGTCCTCCGTGAGCGGTTAAGAGTTTATCTCCCTATTCCAGGAGTAGTAGAGCGACTACGAACACCACCACAAGCCGTAACAGCCACTGAACTCAAGTCCTTGGGTGAAGGGGAGCGAATGGTTCGCTTGAGTCAGGAGATTCAAACCAAACTTACTCGAGTTAAGGTCATTGAAGACTCCTTAGAGGATAACCGAGATCTCATGAAGTTGCTAGAGCCCTGGCGTGATCTACAATTTTTCCCCAATAATCTGAATGAATTCCAGTTTTTGCAGGCGCAGGTGGGAACATTGCCGCGAACAGCAGATGATCAAGCCTATAAAGTTCTGCTAGCTGCTGAGGGGCTTCAGGTAGAGGAGCTGTTTGTCACAGAGAAGGAATACGGTCTTCTTTGCCTATCTCAGGGAAATCCAGAAGATATTTTAAAAACAGCTGGTTTTCAAGTCTTTGACTATGATGAGCCGATGCTACCTGGGGAGAAACTGCACCAGTTAGCCAGTGAAAATCAGGAGCTGGAAGCGGAAAAGGCTGCCTTAGTCGACCACTTGGGAACTTATCAGGAACAGCTGGGAGCCTTGCAGGGGCAAATTGACTTTTTGTTGACCCAGAAATCCCGGCAGGTCTCCAAAACCTTGATGGCCAACACCACTCATTTGACGGGATTAGAAGGCTGGATTGAAGAAGAGCGTTTGCCAGAGTTGCAAGAGGCCTTGGAGACTGAGTTTGGTTCGACAGTGTTTCTAACAGAGTTGACAGTGGCGGACGAGGAGCAGGCTCAGATTCCGATCAAGCTAAACAATACAGCTCTAGTCGAACCCTTTGAACTACTAACAGAGATGTATGCTTTGCCCAAGTATTATGAGAAGGATCCAACACCGATTCTGGCTCCGTTCTACTTTACTTTTTTTGGCATGATGGTAGCTGATTTGGGTTATGGTTTATTGATTACGCTATCGGCCTTCCTAGCTCTCAAGCTCTTCTATCTTCCCAAAAATACCATTCGTTTTATCAAGTTCTTCAGCATTCTAGGGATTGCAGTCTCCATTTGGGGCCTCATTTACGGCTCTTTCTTCGGCTATGATTTACCGTTTCATCTCATTTCGACCAGGACAGATGTTATGATGATTTTGATTGTGTCGGTTGTCTTTGGTTTGCTGACGGTTATCAGTGGTCTCTTCTTAGGAGGTCTTCAAAAAGTGAAGATGAAAGACTATAGCGAGGCCTATCATTCAGGCTTTGCTTGGTGTTTGATTTTGATCGGTCTGGCCATGGTTGCTGTTGGTTCTCTGGCTCAGCCCTATGCTGTCTTAGCGACGATTGGTAAGTGGTTGGCCATTCTGAATGCCCTAGCCATCTTGGTTGTGTCTGTGGTTCAGTCCAAGAGTCTTGCGGGGCTTGGGCAGGGATTCTTTAACCTCTACAATATTTCCTCGTATGTTGGGGACTTGGTCAGTTTTACCCGTCTGATGGCTCTGGGCTTATCAGGAGCCAGTATTGGTTCTGCCTTTAATTTAATTGTCGGTCTGTTTCCAGGCATTTCGAAATTTACGGTTGGTCTAGTTATTTTTATAGCACTCCATGCCATCAATATCTTTTTATCACTCTTGTCAGGATATGTGCATGGGGCACGTCTTATGTTTGTTGAATTTTTTGGCAAATTTTATGAAGGGGGAGGACAAGCTTTCTCACCTTTGAAAGTATCGGAAAAATATATCGTACTCAAAGAACATCAATCCAGTCTAGGAGATGAAGCCAACAAGCGCTCATTTTGATGTTCAAAGAGTATCGGGATAAAACATCCATCGGAGGATTAGTAAATGGAACAATTAGCAACTTATTTTGCAAGTCATGGTGGCGCCTTCTTTGCGGCTTTGGGAATTTTTATGGCCGTTGGTTTTAGTGGTATTGGTTCCGCCTTAGGGGTCGGTAAGGCCGGACAAGCGGCAGCAGCACTTTTGAAAGAGCAGCCGGAAAAATTTGCATCGGCTCTGATTCTTCAATTGCTCCCAGGGACCCAGGGGCTCTACGGTTTTGTTATTGGCATTTTGATTTGGTTGCAGTTGACGCCAGACCTATCCCTTGAGAAGGGAGTGGCCTACTTCTTTGTTTCCCTACCGATTGCCCTTGTTGGTTATTTTTCGGCAAAACATCAAGGGAACGTTGCGGTAGGCGGTATGCAAATTCTGGCGAAACGGCCGAAAGAGTTTATGAAGGGGGCTATTTTGGCAGCCATGGTTGAAACTTACGCTATCTTGGCCTTTGTTATTTCCTTCATTTTAACCCTAAAAGTATAGTCTTTTAGTACGAGTTAAGGCAGTAAGCAGTAGGAGGTTGGACATGGCCGATATTGAAGCATTAAAAAATTCCGTCTTGGAGCAGGCGCGACAAAAAGGTCAGCAGCGGTTTCTAAAGGCGCAAGAACAGATCAAAGAGGACTTTGAGCACCAAAAGACACAATTGTTAGGAATCAAAGAGTCAAATTTTCAACAGCGAATTAAGGAACTCAAGCAGGTCCATCAAGCTGAATGCCAACAAATCAAGAATAGAGAACGGCAGTCGACCCTGGTTGCCAAACAAGCAATCTTGCAGGAACTCTTTCAAGCAGCCTATCAGACCATGGCTGACTGGTCTGAAGAAACAGAGCTGGCTTTTATTCGCAGTGTTTTGGACAAATATTCAGAGGAGAGAGCTCAGGTTGCCTTTGGGCAGGTTACCCTTCAGAAATTAGGGCATGACCAAGTCAGCCAACTTCAGCTAGCTTATCCGCACATGACCTTTGATCAGGAGAGCATTGCTCAGGAAGCAGGTTTGGTGGTGTCTATTGGTAGGGTTGATGATAATTACCTGTACCGTCACTTGGTAGACTCGGTCTATAAAGCAGAGAGTTCACGGATCGCTAATGAAATTTTTACACGCTAATTGGAGCCCAGATGTTTAGAGAAAAGGAGGTTGGAAAGAACTAGAATGAATGGTCACGATTTTACAGAAATTAATGTTGAAATAGCTGTTCGCGAACAGGCTTTCATTTCTCCCGAAACCTTTCAGAAACTTTTGGAAGCAAATCATCAAAGTGACCTCCTGGCTATTTTAGGAGATAGTATCTATTCCTTTGGGGATAAGGATTTAGCCAGTTTGGAGGCTATCGATAATAGGCTTATGAAGCGTCTGATTGAGGAATACAACTGGGCCTTTTCCCAAAGTCCTAACCAGGCTATTGTCTCTGTCTTTGCCGTCCGCTATGTGTATCATAATCTCAAGGTTCTCCTGAAAGGTAAAGCTCTAGAACGAGATTTCTCTCACCTGTTAATTCCGATTGGAGCGGAAAGGATCGAGGAGCTAGACCATTTGGTAACTACCCTGTACTCAGACCAGTTAGGAGCGGAGCTAGTGGACGAGGTGCGTTCGATTTGGGAGGATTACCAAACCTATCACAATCTCCGTATTTTGGAACTTGGCGCTGATTTAGCTTATTTTAGACACCTGAAGCGGTTATCGGCTGACTTGGATCCAGTCCTTCAGCAGCTTGTCCGAATGATGACGGATTTTTACAATGTCATTGCTGTTAAACGAGGACTTAGCCAGCAGAAAACGGACAATGGAATTTATCAAGTCTTGTCGGATGAGGGAAGTTTTCCAGCGAAAGCCTTTATTCAGATGGTTGAAGAGGATAAACTCATAGACTGGTTTGGTCAGTTAAATACTTTGCTAGATGCGGACATAGAGGAGTTTGAAAATCGGATTCGCCGTTCAGAAATTTCGACAGTTGATTTAGAGTATCTTTCGGATTTTATGCTGTTTAAACTGTTGGACAGCCAGGAGTTAACCTTAAATGGACCTCTATTTTTAGCAAAGTATCTGTTGAGATGTGAGTTTGAGATCAAGAATATACGCTTGATTTTATCAGCCTATCACAATCATCTTCCTTCAGATTTATTAGCAGAAAGAATGAGGCCGATATATGGACAGTAAACAGTATAAGATTGCGGTGGTTGGCCGTCGTGATACCATTTTGCCCTTTCAAATGGTTGGCTTTGATGTCTTTCCTGTTCAAATGGAGAGGGAAGCCCAAAACACCATTCGAAAGCTAGCGCAAACAGGTTATGGGATTATCTATATTACAGAGGATATTGCAGCTCTGATCCCTGAGACGTTGGATTATTATGAGAAACAGGTTCTTCCTGCCCTGATCTTGTTGCCAACCCATGAGGGGAGTTCAGGTCTAGCTCTAGGAAGAGTACAAGAAAATGTGGAGAAGGCTGTCGGCCAAAATATTTTATAGAGTTGGTTCAAGATGGCCATTCAAGAATAGGCAGTCGAGTAAGTGTTGCGTTTTCGGTCTATTTTTGGAGTAGAGACGAATGAGGAGGATAGTAGTGACTCAAGGAAAAATTAGTAAGATTTCTGGCCCTCTTGTAGTTGCCTCAGGAATGCAAGAGGCCAATATTCAAGATATTTGTCAGGTCGGGCATTTGGGTCTCATCGGTGAAATTATCGAGATGCGGCGAGACCAAGCCTCGATTCAGGTTTATGAAGAAACATCTGGACTAGCACCCGGGGAGCCTGTCGTTACAACAGGCCATCCCCTATCGGTAGAACTGGGTCCTGGTTTGATTTCAGAGATGTTCGATGGGATTCAGCGCCCTCTAGAACGTTTTAAACGGCAAACAGGGAATGATTTTCTGATTCGTGGTGTCGATATTTTAAGCTTGGATAGGGAGAAAAAATGGTCTTTTGTACCAAGCCTTGAAGTGGGGCAAGCGGTTTCAGCTGGGGATATTTTGGGGACAGTTGCGGAGACCAAGTTGATTGAGCATCAAATTATGGTTCCTTATGGAATCTCTGGAAGGCTCCAGTCAATTCAAGCCGGTGACTTTACTGTTGCAGAGACAGTTTATGAGATTGCCTTGGAGAGCGGGGAGGTTTATCAGGGGACTTTGATGCAAAAATGGCCGGTTCGGAAAGCACGTCCGGTGGCCAAGCGTCTGATTCCGTCTGAACCGCTAATCACGGGTCAGCGGGTTATTGATACTTTTTTCCCTGTAACAAAGGGAGGAGCGGCAGCTGTTCCTGGTCCTTTCGGTGCTGGTAAAACCGTTGTGCAACATCAAGTCGCGAAGTTTGCGAATGTTGATATTGTGATTTATGTTGGTTGTGGGGAACGTGGAAATGAGATGACAGACGTCTTGAATGAATTTCCTGAATTGATTGATCCCAATACAGGTGAATCCATCATGCAACGCACTGTACTGATTGCTATAGTCGTTTAGCTTATAAACCGTATATGATATACTTGTCTTATGGCATACGGAATTGATTTTAGAAAACGTGTCCTCGCTTA
>NZ_WSRS01000063.1 GCF_009767945.1 Streptococcus danieliae
TATGTCTTACCAGAATCCAAGTTAGGCCGTGCTCTCAAATACAGTTTGGATTATGAGTCCACATTCAAAACTGTACTAGAGGATGGACGTCTCGTTCTATCCAATAATTTGGCAGAAAGAGCAATCAAATCCTTAGTAATGGGACGCAAGAATTGGTTGTTCTCCCAGAGTTTAGGGGGAGCAGAGTCTAGTGCGATTATTATGACTCTAATTGAGACAGCCAAACTCCACCAAGTGGACAGTGAAAAATATATAGTTTTCCTACTAGAACATTTACCAAACGAGGAGACTCTCGAAAAAAAGGAGGTTCTAGAGGCTTATTTACCATGGGCAAAACAAATACAAGAGCATTGTCGTTAAAGAAACCTCCAAGATTCAAAGCAAGCTGCTTACAATCTTGGAGGTTTTTTGATGTACCCTGTTATTGGGCGCTTACGTTCTATGCCGAGTGGGAGGCCGAACGTTAAAATGAACTGATAAAGAAGTAACCCCGGGAGTTGGTCCCGGGGTTACTTCTTTATTCGAACTTGGCAAAAAGTTTTTCTAATTTCTGGGCTAGTTGCCGATAGGTATTTTTTCTGCTTTGGGCTGCTTGAGCTGGGTGGCCCAAGACATGGTAGGTCATTTGTTCCTGCAGACCGCCCAAGCGTTTGCGAGCTAGGAGGACCAAGGCTAGACTGGCAAGTAGGAAACCACAAGCCAAGTAGGCTGGGGCTGTCCAAGCTAGAAGAGCGGATAGACCCAGAGACAGGAGCGCAAAGATTTGCGCCAGGCTTTTAGCCCCACGATAGTCCGCAAAATAAAGCAGGGTTAGCAGGTAGGCATTGCCGATTCCATAAATTCCATAAGCCAGGCAAAGCTGGTTCAACAGAAAGAGGCTCTGACTTGGCAGGCTCGCTTCCATCGGCAAGAGCAGGAGGTTGAGCACCACCATGAGCAAAGTGGTCGCAATGACCTGTTTCCAAATGAGGTAGCCCAGTTCCCGCTGCAAAACCTGCATCATTTCGCGCTCAGCCTGTTGCAGACTGAGGTAATTGCCTTTTTTATTGTACAAAAGGAAAAAGCGGTGAAAGTGCGGATAAAAGAAAACCTCAACCGAAATGACATAGGTCACCAAGCCAAAGAGGGGCAGGAGAAAGGCCAAGAGGAGGCCAAAATCATAACTCGGAGCTTGGCGCAACAGACCGGAGACGGTCTGACTCAAGGGACTGTAGAGGGCTAGAACAACGTGCCCGTACAGGCCTAGGAACATGAGCGGACCGACAAGCGCCAAATCCGCGTAGTCATCCACCCGACTCAAAAATTCAAAGGACAGGCGGTGATTGCTTGGATAGTGCAAGAGAATCTGACCGACCATCCGAATCAGGATAAAACCATAGGCCAAACAGGTCCCAATTAATAGGCCTTGGTCCAGACCCAGATAAGCCGCTGGACCGCCCACCACAGCTAGGATTCCTGCTGCAAGTAGAAAAGCCTTACTGATCGAGCGGTATTCCTGAATGGCTGTTAAATACTGGATAGCATTCCAAATTAAGGTCAGTACCTCAAATAAGAGCAAATTCAGGAGATAGGCCCAGGGACTCAAGCCCGCAAACAGCAGGAAAAGCCCATACAGGACGGCCCCTAAGACTAACAGCAGGGCACTAGAGGCAAAGAAGGAAGGTAGAATCTTGTCTTCCTGATCCTGATAGAGACAGTCCGCCAAATAGCGACTGACCAGATAGGAAACCAGACTCTGGAGCCCCAAGGAGCCCAACATGGCATAGGTAATGGCTGTTAAAACCTGCAAGCGACTCGCCGCATCGACTAGGGTAAACTGGGCCAATACTTGCACCAAACCAACCAGGAAAAAGCCCAGCAAGAAGGGACCGACATAGATCAAGCTTGTATAGCCGTAAGCCTTCTCCTTGGAGAGGGGAGTCTGTTCATCATAAATTTTTCGCAATTCAAAACCGATTCCGGCCACTAGATCAGCCTCCCTTCATACATCTGCTGGTATTTTTTAATCATCTGCTGGTGTTGGTAGCTCCGGGCTACCCGTTGGCGACCAACCTGGCCCATCCGCCAGCGAGCACCTTCTGATAAAGCCATTTTAATCATGGCCTGGGCCAAAGCCTGACTATCGGTCGGCGCCACCGTCACCCCAGCTAAACCAAGTTGGTCTAGAGGACCACCCTCTAACAGCTCGCGACAAGCCCCCACATCGGTTGTCACACAGGGACGACCCGCGGCCAAGGACTCCAACACAGCTAAGGGTTGGCCTTCAGACAAGCTGGACAGAACCGTAAAGTCTAACTCCTTCATGTAGAAACCAACATCAACCCGGCCGGCAAAAATCAGCCGGTCTAGCTCCAAATCTTCAGCCAATTGGTAACATTGTTGGGCATAGTCTGGATCCACCGTATCCCCCAGAATGTGCAGACGGACATTGGGTAGGACCTGACTGACATCCGCAAAAGCGCGAATCAAATTCAAAACATCCTTAATCGGAGCCAGACGAATCATGGCCCCAATGTCCACCCAATCTCCCGGACCCTTGAGCGGGATTCCATTAAATCGGTCATAATGAATCCCATTCGAAATCACCCTGGTCTTCTGGGCTGGCGCACCCAAGGCAATCTGCGTCTTACGGGCATTTTCAAACAGGGATGTAATTTGCTCGGCCCGGTCATAGGCCAGCTGCGCCAATTGATTGAAATAAACAATCCAGGCTTGTTTCAAGGCATGCAGAACCCAGTTAGAACTAAGGATCTCTTCTTCCCGCTCTCGGCTATAAATCCCGTGCTCCGTCACAAAGAAAGGCTGACCGGTCTGCTGGCTGGCCAGCGCTCCTAAAACTCCCGCATAACCTGTCGAAACCGCATGGTAGATATCTGCCTGGGGAATCTCAGCTCCCAGTACTGTTAATAGAGGGCTAACCATGGATTGCATGGAATAGTAAAAATCGGTGAACGGAACCAACGGATAAGATTCCTTGGCCACATCCTCCACCCAGGAGATAAAGTCCGAGCTTCGCGTCAACCAGGCTGGATCAAGGCGCCCTGCCTGAGCCGCTTGAAAGAGCTGCGACCAAGCAGGATCTGTCCCACGGATCAGGGCTTGTAGACTAGACCTTTCCGAATCTGACAAGCCTGATGGCTCCGTCCCACGAACCTGGGGTGCCTGGTCCAAAAAGACCTCATAAAAGGCAACCACATTGGCAGGCATTTCATAAACCGGTTCCTTGGATACAGAAGCTCCAGGATGCACCGTCCAGATGATAAACTCGTGTTCTGGCAAGGATTGAATGTAGTCATGAGCCCAGGTTGAAACACCCCCATGAACATAGGGATAAGAACCTTCAAAAATAAGGGCAATTTTCATACTTTTCTCCTTCTCTCCTCAGTGACAATCCAATCCTCAAACAAGGCCTTCTAAGCGTTGCTCCCAGAAGCGTAAATTGGCTTCATTTTCATGGGTAATATAGATGCCTTCATCCCGTACCGAAGCCAAAGCTTTGCGGAAATTCCAAGCATCATGCAATTCATAATAATAGCGAAGCACCAACATCCAAACCTCTTCCCGATCCGACCATTGGGACAGCAGGGTATAGAGGTTTTCTTGGGCTTCCTCATAATCTTTTAAATCCAAATTAATCTGCGCCAAGCGGAGACTACCTTTAAAGTGGTGCGACTGCTCCTTTTGGGCACTGGCTAAGCGTCGCGCTTGGACTAAATAAGCCCGACGAGCCTGCCCCTCCAAGAGATCCAGCGCCAAATACGCCTCCAAGGCTTTCTGATAGGCTTTGAGGCGAGCAGGTTCATGAGGAGCCTCCTCATAACGCTGACGCAGGCTCCGAATCTCCCGCTCCGAATCTTCCTGGACACTGGCAATCATACTGGCAGCATAGTGAACCAACTCCGGATCCTTGTGCTGCCGTGCCATAAAGAGCAATTCCAAGTTATCCTTGGCCTTATCCAGAGGCAAATCCAACAGAAGCCCCCGAGCCACCCGACTATCCTCTAACAGCAGAGCGGTCTCCAGTGGCAATACAAGCCCTTGATGCGGATCCAAATCAACGCCTTGCGTTTGCGTTTCGACCCCCCATTCAACCGGTTCCTCGACCAATTTTGGATCCAATTCAATTTGTTGGCTCAAATGAATAATGGACAACAGCAAGGGACCAAAGATTGGTAACAGAAAGGCAAAAAGCGCATAGTAACCTGGAAAGTGAAGGACTCCTCGCTTGCGTTGGCTGGTCAAGTAGCTAGCCCATATGACATGGACTAGCAAAACCAGGCCTAGAAAAATCCAGTCCATAGGCTACTCCTTCCCTTCAACTCGACCCAAACGCCGGCCGGTCTCTTCTCTTTCCAAAAAGAAGGCCAGCAATTGGACGAAGAATTCAATTTGTTGGGACTCCTGCAGATTCATGTGTTGGAAATCTACGCCCTCAATCCAGAGTAGGTAGGTTACCTGACCAAAAGGTTTAATGCTGATAGCGTAGGCCGGATAACCTGCCAAGAGGTCAACATTGACCCAGGCTGATCCTTCTTGAATCCGAGTCGCCACCCGTGGTAGAACCGATAAATCCATTTTCTCAGGCATCCCCTCTTGGATCGCTGCTACCAAGCGGGCGGTCACCAGACCTTGGTCAAAGCGGTAAATCCCCATTTTTTGAGCCTGAATTTTGGTGTCCAATTGGCTCAAAGCTTCCGCAAACAGGGTTTTGCCTGGAGCTTGAGCCAGACGGTTAAACAGGGTTGCAAAATAGCCAAAACCACCCCGTTCACTCAGGATTTGGTAGCGCAAGGATTGGCGGTCCTCCAAGACATGGCGGTAATTTTCTTGGAGAGCCTGGTGCTCACGCAAGAGAGCCGTTTGCTCAACCTGTAAAGCAGCTTGTCGATCCAGACTTTGCATTTGCAAATAACCAGCAAGGGCTGTTGCTAACACATAGGCCAGCAACTGAATCCAAAAAGCGGCTGAGCTTAATAGACTCATCGCTTGCCCCTGGGCCAACAGTAGCTGTAGAAAGACAACCAAGCCTAGAGCTAGGAAGCCCTTCTTAATACCCCGTGCTTGCGCCACCAAGACCAAATACAACAATGGGAAGGACAAGGATAAGGCAAAGGATTGCTGGGCCACCAAGAGCTGCAAACCTTGAGCCACTAATGCTCCAACCAAAAGTACTAACCCATCCATCCAGGGAGACGAAGTGGCCTTCAAAGGAAGAGCCATCTGCTCCGCTGTCTGAAGGCCCGCCACCACAGGCAAATCCAAGATAGCAGCTGGCTCAGACCACTGGTAACGCTCCGTTAACCGAGATCCCCGTAAGTCCTGATAAAGCTCTTGCTCCTGACCTCGGAAGTGAACTTCCAGGTCGGCCAAGACTTCGTCTTTTTGCAAGAAGGCTGCAAGATCACCAAAAGTCGCTGGTGCACTTGGCCGCCAGGCCAGGGTCTCGACCTGGTTATCCCAACTATCAAGGATCCGATAAACAAGGGAGGACAGTGCCTCAAGCTTGATAAATAGCGCCAGCTGCTCCTCGGACTCCGCAAATTCCATCCGACCTCGCAGCTGAGCCTGGCTCAACAGCTTGGCAAAATAGCTTTCCTGCTCCCAATTTGAAAAGAGATAGGGCAGGTGCAGAATCTTGTAAGGCTGCTCCGTCAAGGTCGCCAACAAGTCTGCCTCCAACTCCTGCAAACCAGGGAAATTGGACTGCAGCTGCGGACCTGTTAGGTACAAGAATTTGCTGATAGAGGCCTTACCAGCCACTAAAATACCAAGAAATTCCTGCAAAACCACAAGCGACTTGGCACTTGGATTCTTGTAGCTTAGATGGTCTGAGAAAAAGACCACTTGTTCAAAATCATAAGCCTCTAAAATCTCCGTCAAGTTGAAGGGACTCTGCTCGGGCGTAACCACTGTCAAATTCTGGTTCTGCCCCGCATCTAAATCAGAGTCTCCAAAAATAAAGACCTCTCCCTGAGGGAAACTCTCTTGAATAAAGGTCTCCGTTACATAAGACGTATTCCCTATTAACAAAGTCCGCATATTCTGGTTCCTACTTTCCTTTTCCATACATCGTCTAGTTTTGATTGAGGCCGTCTAAGAAAGACAGAAACCCCAATTCTATCAATGTGCTTATTATACCATACTATTCTAGGCGTAACCGCGACCAATTGTAAAAAAGACAGACCTGAGTCCAATCTTCTCTCCATCTAAAAGGACAGAGCAACTAAAAGTGCCGAAATTCCTCTGACTAACCTTCAATAACACCGAAAAACTCCTAGACACTTCGCCCGTCTAGGAGTTTCCTACGATGTGGACCGATTCCCTCAAAACACAAAGCTTCACTGATTTCCAAGTAATTCTAATTGGTAGGAAATCGAACTCAAGAGGTAAAACGGTGCGGTTTCCGCGCGGAGAATCCGTGGGCCAAGGCCAACCAACTGAGCTCCCCTTTCCTCATAGGAAGCAATTTCCTGGGGACTGAGACCACCTTCAGGACCAACTAACAATAGGACCCGCTGACCTGCTGCCAGCTGACCAAGAGCCTGAGCCAGACGGCTGCGTTCTCCCGCCTTGGCTGCCTCCTCATAGGCCACTAAAATCAAATCAAAATCCGTAAAACGAGCCAGTAGCTCAGCCTGGCTCTCCAGAAGTTCCACCTGGGGCAAGAGGTCGCGTTTGCTTTGCTCAGCCGCTCCCAAGACCACCTTGCGTAACTTCTCCTGCCGCTTGGCCAACTTTTTGGCATCCCACTTGACCACCGACCATTGACCTGGAAATCCCCAGATTTGGTGCACCCCCAGTTCAGTCGCCTTTTGCGCCACCAAGTCCAACTTATCCCCCTTGGGATAGGCGCAGGCCAGGGTCACCTGCACCGGCAACTCCTTGTCAGCAGGGACCGACTGTTCCAATTCAAAGAGGACCGAATCCCGATCGATCAAACGTGCCTGCCATTTTTCTCCTTGGTCAAACACAAAAATCAACTGCTCCCCTTCCTGCAGGCGGAGAACTGAAAATAAATGTTTAAGGAGATCCTTCTCCTGGACCTGGTAAGGATTGGTCACCGGGCCTGGGACAAAATACTGCTGCATTCTAGCCTCCAATCACGCCTTCCGGATTCTGGGTCTTCTTAAAGATGCCCGCATTCCATTCACCTTCAATCATCTGGCGTTCCAAATAGAAACCAGCCGCCTCAGCAGCTCCCCGCACCTGGGACCACTTATCTGCAATGATCCCACTCATAATCAAGTAGCCTTCCTCCTCCAAAATACGGTAGGCATCCTCTGTCAAGAGAACCAGAATATCCGCTAGAATATTGGCAACAATAACCTGGGCCCGCTCTTCCACTCCGACCAACAGATTCCCTGCGGCAACTTGGATCCGCTCTGCACCAGGATTCAAGTCAATATTCTCTTGAGCCACCTTCACGGCAACCTCATCGAGATCATAGGCAAACACCTGCTGGGCACCTAGCTGAACAGCCGCGATGGACAAGACCCCGCTTCCGGTTCCGACATCCAGAACCCGTTCACCTCCCCGTAACACCTGCTCCAAGGCATAAAGACTCAATTTTGTAGTTGGGTGGGTCCCAGTCCCAAAGGCCATCCCCGGATCCAGGCGAAGCAGTTTCTCCCCAGGAACAGGCTGGTAGTCCTCTGTCCAAGAGGGCAAAATTGTCAACTGCTGGCTAATCCGGGCTGGCTCATAATATTTCTTCCAGTTTTCAGCCCAGTCCTCTTCTTCCAGGTTCTGAGTCTCTACCCGAATCTCTGACTTGTCAAAGTCCACTGGAGCTGCCGCAATCGCAGCCTCTAACTCCACGCGCAACTGAGACAAATCCACCTGGTCCGGGTAATAAGCACGGATCGTCACCGTCGGCAGCACCGCCACCTCTGGCAACAATTCTCCAAACCCATCTTCCTGCCGCTGAAACTCTTGACTATCCTCAATCGCCACACCCTGGGCTCCCAGACCAATCAAGAGGTCACTCATCCATTCTTCGCCCTCACGCTTTACAATAACCGCTAATTCCTGCCACATCCTTTTTCCTCCTAATAACGCGGATAGGGATAGGACATCCCCTCTTCCACTTTTTCCAAACCACGATCAAAAGCCACTTGATCCCAAACCAATTCAAAATCTTCCGCTTCTTCATCTTGTAAAAAATCAAAAATGGCATCCAAGCCAGACTCAGCTAGGTCTGACAAAAATTGGACAAAATAAGCTAAAAATTCTCGGGAAAAACCAACCTTAGGGTCATAGGGCAGAACCGTCAAATAGTCCGCCGCCTCATAGCGGGACCTGGCTGGATTGACAAACAACAGTGTCTCCTCCAACAAAAGCTCCTCCGCAAAAACCTGGTCCTCCTCGTCCAGCAAGGCAACTTGCTTCTGATTGGCAATTTCTAACAAAAAAGAGAGCTGAACAGCGTGATTTTTCTTGTCCCATTGAATCTCGTAGTCAAAGGGAAAAGCCCGGTCCAGTTCCTGGTCTAAGACCTCAATAAATCCATATTTAGCCATGGGATTGACCTCCTCCTGTGTGCTATAATAGTAGTTATTATTCTACCACAAGATTGAAGGAGGAAGAAAGTCATGAATCAAAACCTGGCCCTACGCATGCGGCCCACCAACCTCGACCAAATCGTTGGCCAAACCCATCTAGTCGGGCCCGGAAAAGTCCTTCGCCGCATGGTCGATGCCGGCAAACTCTTCTCCATGATCCTCTACGGACCTCCCGGCATCGGGAAAACCAGTATTGCCAGCGCCCTAGCCGGCAGCACTGGCCAAGTTTTCCGCACCTTCAATGCCACAACAGACACCAAACAACGTATGAAGGAAATCGCTGAAGAAGCCCGCTTCTCCGGTAGCCTGGTCCTCCTCCTCGATGAAATCCACCGCCTCAACAAGGACAAACAAGACTTCTTCCTCCCCCTCCTGGAAAGCGGCCAGCTCACCATCATCGGAGCCACAACCGAAAATCCCTTCTACTCCATCAACCCAGCCATCCGCTCCCGCCTCCAAATTTTTGAACTCAAACCCCTCACCACCACCGAAATGAAAGCCGGTATCAGCGCCGCCCTCGACGATCCCACACGTGGCTTCCCCTTTCCCGTCCACCTGACCTCTGAGGCCCTCACCTTCCTCAGCCAGGCCAGCAACGGCGACCTCCGCGCCGCCTACAACACCCTCGAACTCGCCGCCCTCTCCACCCCCAAAAACGAGGATGGCCAAGTCCAACTCACCCTGGATATCCTCCAAGACTCCCTCCAAAGCAGCCACCTCACCCTCGACAAAGACGGTGACGGCCACTACGACCTCCTCTCTGCCCTCCAGAAATCCATCCGCGGCAGCGACGTCGACGCCAGCCTCCACTACGGTGCTCGTCTCATCAAAGGCGGCGACTTAGACAGCCTAGCCCGCCGCCTCACCGTCATCGCCTACGAAGACATCGGCCTCGCAAACCCCCAAGCCCAAATCCATACCGTCACTGGGCTTGAAGCCGCCAAACGCATTGGGCTCCCCGAAGCCCGCATCATTATCGCAAACATCATCGTCGACCTAGCCCTCTCCCCCAAATCCAACTCTGCCTACGCCGCTATGAACCAAGCCTTAGCTGACCTAGAAACCTTCGGCTCCCTACCCGTTCCAGACCATCTCCGCAGCGGCCAACACACCGGTAAGAAACAAACCTACCTCTATCCCCACGACTACCCAGACAAATGGGTCAACCAAGACTACCTACCCGCTCAACTCAAAAACCGCCACTATTTCCAACCCAATCAAACCGGCCGTTACGAACAAGCCCTGGCTGCACGTAAAGACTGGATTGATCAAGCCAAAAAATGATGACGTTTCCATTTTTTTAACTTTTTTACTTGCCAATTCAAAAAAAAGTGGTATGATAGATATAAAGATACGCTGTGGTGTACGAATTCATACTCAAGTGTTGACCGACTATTTTTTGTATAACCCGGGAGACAAAGACATCTAACCGCGTGCAGGCCGTTCCACACGGAAGCAGCTTCAGTTAGAGCATGTCACCCACCTGCTTATTTGCGCGGGTTCAATACAAACCATGAATTTTCGGCACCAATACAGCTATTTTTTGCCTCCTTAGCTCAGCTGGCAGAGCAGCGGACTCTTAATCCGTGGGTCGCAGGTTCGATCCCTGCAGGGGGCATCCATAATAACACTCCGAAAGCCTGTTATATCAGGCTTTTTTGAGTGTCTGGAAAGGGGATTTTGTAAAAGTGTCCCATTTTTGTCCCATTTTGAAAAAAGAAAAAATCAGGAATAGTCTTCACTCCCTCATTCGTCCGATTCTTTTCACAGTTAGAAATTGCGACAGTATCCTAGATACTGAGAGTGTACAATATCTTGTGTAAACGCAAAAAAGGAATAAATCCTGTTATAGTAGAGTTAGACAAAAAAATACTACTAGAAAGATTTATTCCCATGACCCAGTTTATCACAGATTTAACCACATTTCTAGCTAATCATTCA
>NZ_WSRS01000064.1 GCF_009767945.1 Streptococcus danieliae
GAATCCATTTTTATCCTTAGAACAGATTGAACGATAAGAAAAATCATCAGAAATTGCCATTGTTTTTTGGCAATTTCTGATGATTTTTTAGCTATTTACACAGAGTTGTTTGAGGTATGAATAATTTGGGTATACTATTCTTGGGTAGAGATCTTATCCTTTTTGAACAATCGTAAGAACTTTTTAACTTCCTCAAAGGAGAAAATTGTATGAAAAAGAAACAGTTTCTAGGAACTGCCTTGGTGCTGGGTTCCTTGGTAACACCAGCTGTTCTACAGACAACGGCAGTTGTTCAGGCAGATGAGTTTTACCAATACCAGTCAACGGCTCAGGCAGCGGATATTACTAACTGGATTGCGCGTACTCCGGAGCAAATTAAGCAACAAATGCAGAGTCAGAATATCCAAGTTGACTCATCAGGTGCGGTTGCAACTGATGGTCAAACCTATGTGATCCAATGGGGTGATACCATGTGGGGAATCTCCCAGGCGACGGGGATTCCGATTGCTAAATTGGCCTATGATAATAATATCCAGAATGTTGACTTGATTTATGCTGGGGATACACTGATTCTCAAGCGAGACGGTCATGTTCCTGTGGACTATAGTTACAACGGTCAAGGCCAGCATTGTGCCATGACTAAGGTTGTAATTAATAATTACATCCATAATGGCAATAATGTGACCAATATTGACAATTCAACAAGGATCAATCTAACAAAGATTGAAAATAATACCTGGAACGAAATTGATCAATCGAGCCTTAACCTTACCTTCAAGCCATCTGTCACAATGAATGAGGAAAATAATGTAACTTGGAAAGTGACTGAAAAAGATCTGGAAGCTGCTGAAGCGAGTGGCCAGACAGTAAGCAACCCCGCTACATCTGATTCCAGCGCATCAACAAGTGAAGATTCCTCAAGGGCACCTCTAAAAACCCCAGTTTTTCTTCAAATTGAATCACTCAAACCTTGATAAATCAACATTTAGATTTTCAGAAATTTAGTTTTTAGAGGTGCCCTCAAAAGTCGTAACAACTGAAACAAGTGATAGCAGCTCCTCAGAGGGATCTGATTCTACTTCATCAGGTTCTAATACAGAATCTTCAGGGTCTACCTCAACAGCTCCTGAGACAAGTGACGCAAAACAAAGTAGTTCTAGCTCAACTAGCTCTTCTAGCAGCGTTTCTTCATCTACAAAAGCTTCAAGCTCTGAAGCGGAGCTAGAGATGGATGAATTCTTGGATAAAATCCAAGCGGAAATTGAGTCCCTTCAAGCTAAGGATCCGAGCCAATCTGCTAGTCCTGCTTGGAATTTCTTGACTAACAAAGATGATTTCAATCAAAATTCCAGTCTTGTTGCAGATCTAGACATGGAGCAACTGTATACGCCACGTGCTGAGACTCTAGCTGTAGATTTGAGCAAAAAAACAGCTAGCTCAGCTAAGAAGGCAGCGGAAGAGATCTATACTAAGCTCAAGCTCAAAGCATCTAGTTTGGCGGATGCTAGTTACTTGCAACTTGTTTTGACAAAGGAATCTGGCCGAGATGCCTTTAATGTCAAGGTTTATACAGAGGTTGAGGAATCTAGCTCTAGTTCCAGCTCTAGTTCAAGTTCAAGTGCGGTGATGAGTTCAACAACTTCTGATGATGATTTTACAGAAGTTAGCCGCAGTAGCTCTTCGGGAACTGGGTTCATTCGTCCTGAAACCAGTACCAGCACCAGCACTAGCTCCAGTTCAGATTCAGATGAGGAGTGGGACTGATGATCAAACAATGGCTTACTAATAAATATGTTCGTATGGGACTGGCAGCTTTACTGGTACTAGCCCTGGGTTTTGGAGGTTTCTATTACTGGGCCAGCCACCGCTTGGATAAGGTTGTTCAGGGGAAAACCTATCAATATTCCAGCGTTTTAGACGGCACTCAAAATGACAAAATGATGTATGTCACCTTTCAAATTGGAGGTAACCGGGTTGTTGTAACCCAGAGTCGTGAAGTTGCCCTAAAAGCGGCCAGCTCCCCAGAAGCCTTCCAAAAAACCTATGAGGAGCAGGCTGTAGAATGGCAGTACAATGTCACTCCGACAAGCCTCACCCTAGGAAAAAAAGAAAATGATGAACTTTCACAATGGCAATACAATGCAGTTTTTGCTCTAGGTGATCAGTTCACTTCCAATAGCTTTACTTATCAGATTGCTCGCGGCGGTCAAGGTGAAGTGAAGCAAAAGATGGTTTTCAAAGAAATCCAATAAACGAGTGCAGCAGCCACCCATTAGGGTGGTTTTTGCTACTAAATGATTTTAAAAAAAAAGAGAGGTGGATCTGTATGATCCGAATAGAAGGATTAAAAAAGAGCTTTGGCTCCAAAGTCGCCCTGGAGAATCTTGATTTAAACTGGGTAGGCGGTGAGATTTTAGGTTTTTTAGGACCGTCTGGTTCGGGTAAATCAACACTAATCAGTATCCTAACGGGTCAAGTGGATCCGGATGCAGGACAGGTTCAGATTTTAGGGAAGGATGTCAGAAACTTAGGGGTGGAGGACTTTGCCCAACTAGGATTGATGAGTGAAGCTCTTGGCTTTTATGAAACCTTGACAGTTTACCAGAATCTAAGCTTTTTTAGTCGTTTTTTCCAAATTCCAATGCAGGCGGTTGATGATCTCTTGAAAAGATTGGATTTATGGGAGGATCGGGATGTTAAGGCCTCCAAACTCTCGACGGGGATGCGGCAACGGATGTTGTTGATTCGGGCGGTGCTGCATCAACCGAAACTCTTATTCTTAGACGAACCGACATCTGGTCTTGACCCAACTCTGGCACGAAAAATCCAGGATCTACTCTTGGAGTTGAAGGAAAAGGGGACCGCTATTTTTCTAACCACTCATAATATGGAAGAGGCCACACGGCTGAGCGACCGCCTGGCGATCTTGCACAAGGGAAGCATTGTGGAGTGCGGGAGCCTTGAGGAGATCGGCCAGCGTCAGGCAACGGGAGAGGATCTTGTAACCCTCTCTTATCGGAATGGCCGGACTAAGACGGTTCCGCGTGCAGAGGTGAGTCAACACCTATCGGATCAAGTGGTTGGAATGGAGTCCAGAGAGATGGATTTAGAATTGATTTTTATGAAACTAACAGGAGCTTCCTTGTATGAATCATAGGTTAAAAAGTTTACTTTGGTTGCGTTGGCAATTCCTACAAAGCAACAAATTCATAGTGTTTGTATTTGTATTGTCCCCATATATAGATACGTATCTTTTACGGATATTTGACGAAATAGCTGGTGGTACAGGAACGGAAAGGAATCTTGGGATTCTGATATCGGCATTTGTTCTAGGAGCATTTGCTTATGGTCATACTGTCGTCTTGACGAGTTTGATCGTGGCGGAAGAGAAGCAGAAGCGGAATATTCGAACCCTTTCGATAGCAGGTGTGACAGCTCGAGAATACCTCATATCAGTAGCTTTGATTCCTTTTTTGAGCGCAATCCCGCTAGCTAGTCTTGCGCCGCTAGTCTTCGGGCTGCCGGTTACAAACTGGTTTGTCTACCTGATTCTGCTATGTTTGACCCTAGTCGCCTATCTTTGTCTAGGTTTAGTGATTGGTTTGCTGACGAAAAACAGTGGGCAGGCGGCTAGTATCTCTATTTTATTGATATTTCTATCCATGGGCTTGCCCTTACTCTATGACATTTATTCCTGGCTGCAATTACCAACTGATCTGAGCTTGATGGGGGCTACAGTCTCATTTTTAGTGACTGGGTATGTGCAGCTAGTGTCTGTTATCGCCTTGCTTGGCTGGTTGATTTTGTTTGCAGCTTTAGCATTTTGGGCTTATGAGAAGAATCGAAAAGAAGAGCGGTAGGGTGTGCTCTTCTCTGAATCTATAGATTATTGCCTTCTTCCTTTGGGAGGAGGCTTTGTTGATTTTTAGTAGAATTTAAAGGAGCTCGAGACCAATTGATATATTATCCGATGAGAAAGTTTTTTGAAAATTTCCACAAAAGTTCTATGAATTTAGATTTATTTAAGGTATAATGGTTAAAAATTTTTGCTTTAGGAGGTTTCTTAATGGTGGCATCTAAGAAACGTACGTTTAAAGGTCTAATGGGACTAGGTGTTGTTGCACTGGCGTCGACAGCTGTCCTAGCAGCTTGTGGTTCAAATAGTCAGCAATCATCCGCAAATAAAGATGAGATTAACTGGTATACCCCAACTGAAATCTTGACTTTGGATATGTCTAAGAATACAGATCGCTATTCATCAATGGCGATTGGAAACTCAGGTAGTAACTTACTTCGTCGTGATGAAAATGGAGAATTGCAGCCGGATCTAGCAGAAAAGATTGATGTATCAGAGGACGGATTAACCTATACTGTAACTTTGCGTAAGGGTCTTAAGTATTCAGATGGGACAGCCTTGACTGCTGAAGATTTTGTTTATACTTGGCAACGGATTGTCGATCCAGCAACGGCTTCAGAATATTCCTACCTAGCTTCTGATGTTCATCTTGTGAATGCTGCAGATATTATCGCTGGTAAAAAGGGAGTCGAGGAGCTTGGTGTTAAAGCAGAAGGGGATGCTAAGCTTGTCTTTACCCTTTCCAATCCATCACCTCAGTTTATGAGCCTCTTGTCATTCTCTAACTTTGTTCCTCAGGATAAAGAATTTGTTGAAAAAGCAGGTAAAGACTATGCGACAACTTCAGATAAGCAAATCTATTCTGGTCCTTATAAGGTAGAGGATTGGAACGGGACAAGCGGTACCTTTAAGTTAGTGAAAAATGATAACTATTGGAACGCTGAGAATGTAAAGACTAAAACAATCAATGTCCAAACTGTCAAGAAACCAGATACAGCTGTTCAAATGTATAAACAAGGTCAATTAGACTTTGCTAATATCTCTGATACATCTGCTATCTACAATGCAAACAAGAAAAATTCAGATGTTGTCGATGTGCCAGAAGCAACAACAGCCTATATCGTTTATAACTTAACTGGCAGCGTTAAAGGATTGGAAAACGAGAAAATTCGTAAAGCCTTGAACCTTGCAACGGATCGTCAAGGAATAGTTGAAGCAGCGGTTGATACAGGTTCTAAACCAGCAACAGCTCTTGCGCCAACAGGACTTGCTAAATTGCCAGATGGTACAGATTTGGCTGAATATGTAGCTCCAGGCTATTCTTATGATGCAACTGAGGCAACAAAACTCTTTAAAGAGGGTCTTGCTGAAGCTGGTTTGAGTGAGTTGACACTGACTGTTACAGCAGATGCAGATCGACCAGCAGCTAAGGCAGCTGTAGATTACATCAAGGAAACATGGGAGAAGGCTCTTCCAGGATTGACTGTCGAAGAGAAATTTGTGCCTTTCAAACAACGTCTTGAAGATACAAAGAACCAAAACTTTGATGTAGCTCTCGTTCTCTGGGGTGGTGATTATCCAGAAGGATCTACCTTCTATGGCTTATTCCAATCAGATTCTGCTTATAACTACGGAAAAGTTAACAGTGATGCCTATAATGCAGCTTATCAAAAAGCTTTGTCAACAGATGCTTTAGATCCTAAGGCAGCTGCAGATGACTATAAAGTTGCTGAAAAAGTCCTATACGATGGTGCATTCTACAACCCAATTTACTTCCGTTCACAGGAAGGATTGCAAAATCCATCTATCAAGGGTCTTATCCGTAACTCAACAGGTTTAGAAGTAGACTTTACTTACGCACACAAAGAATAAAAAGAATCAAGCCTATGTTTGCAAGGACTGGATTTCCAGTTCTTGCTTTGCTTATAAAAGGGAAAAATTATGTGGAAATATCTCTTAAAACGGATTGCTATTTTAATGATCACCCTTTGGGTCGTTATTACCTTATCTTTCTTCCTCATGCAGGTGATGCCGGGAACTCCTTTTAACAATCCTAAGTTAACGGATGAAATGATTGCCTTGATGAATCAACAATATGGTTTAGATAAACCTGTTTGGCAACAGTATATTCAATATTTGGGGAAAGTTTTACAGGGAGATTTTGGGACAAGCTACCAGTCCGTTAGTCAGCCTGTCAGCATGCTCATTGGTCAACGTTTGTCAGTCTCTATTCATCTAGGGATTCAAGCTCTTGTACTCGGTGTTGGGGCAGGTCTTTTTGTGGGAGCTGTTTCGGCTCGGAATAAAAATAACTGGATTGACAGTGTCTTAAGTGTTCTTTCAACTTTGGGAATCTCTGTCCCAGCCTTTATTATTGGTCTTTTATTGCTGGACTATCTTGGTTTTAAATGGGGACTCCTACCTTTATCAGGATGGGGAACCTTCGGGCAAACAATTTTGCCAACATTGGCTTTGGGCATTCCTGTTTTTGCTCAGGTCACTCGTTTCTTCCGAAGTGAGATGATTGAGACCATGAATTCGGACTATATCCAGTTGGCACGTGCCAAGGGGATGACGGGACGTCAGATTACTAGGAATCATGCATTGCGAAATTCTTTGATTCCCGTTCTGACCCTAGTTGGTCCTTTAGCAGCTAATGTTTTGACGGGATCAGCTTTAATTGAGCAAATTTTCTCCATTCCGGGGATTGGTCAGCAGTTCGTGACGTCGATTCCAACCAAGGATTATCCGGTAATTATGGGAACAACCATTGTCTATGCTATGATGTTGATGGTGGCAATTTTGATTACGGATATTATTACCAGTCTTGTGGATCCCCGTGTTCGCTTGAAGTAAGGAGGCTAGTATGGAAACCAAACAAACCTTTAAACTTGTGGGAGCCGGTAACACTGAATCCCAAGAAAAAATTTCAAAACCGACTCTATCCTTTACTCAGGATGCTTGGCGGCGTTTAAGGAAAAATAAATTAGCCGTTGTATCTATTTGGTTTTTGGCGGTTTTATTGGTCTTTTCAATTGGATCAACAGCTTTTGTTTCTACCAATGATGCCAATAGTTTTAATAGTGAAGAAGTCACAACCTATCGTAATCTGCCTCCTAAATTAAGTAAAGATCTACCTTTTTGGAATGGAACAATTACGTATTCTGGAAATACGGAAGCTAATGATGCTTATGAGGATCAGTCTGTACCAGAAGGAGATAGTTTTGTTTTAGGAACTGATAATCTGGGGCGTAGTATTGCTAAACGTGTGACTGTTGGGATTCGGATTTCACTTTTAATCGCACTTGTCGCAACTGTTATTGACTTGATTATTGGAGTGACTTATGGTCTTATCTCCGGTTTTGTTGGCGGTAAGGTCGATATGGTCATGCAACGGATTATTGAGGTGATTTCATCGATTCCTAATTTGGTAATTGTGACCATGTTGGGGTTACTATTGGGGAACGGTGTAACTTCTATTATCATCTCGATTGCGATTGTGGGCTGGACCTCTATGGCTCGCCAGGTTCGTAACTTAACCCTTTCGTATCGGGAGCGTGATTTCGTCTTGGCCTCAAAAACCCTGGGTGAGAGCAATCTCAAAATTGCTTTTAAGCATGTTTTGCCTAATATTTCAGGAATTATTATTGTCCAAATTATGATGACTGTTCCAAGTGCTATCATGTATGAGGCTGTTTTGTCAGCTATCAACTTGGGAGTTAAGCCTCCAACAGCCTCACTAGGCTCTCTGATTACAGACGCATCGGAAAATCTACAGTATTATCCTTACCAAGTTTTGATTCCATCACTGGCTTTGGTATTGATTTCCCTTGCCTTTATTCTTTTGGGAGATGGCTTGCGTGATGCCTTTGATCCAAAATCTAGTAAGGAAATTTAAGAGGAGGGGAATATGTCAAAAGAAAACATTTTAAGTGTCAAAAATCTCCATGTTAATTTCCGGACATATGCTGGAGAAGTAAAGGCTATCCGTGATATTAGTTTTGACTTGAATAAGGGAGAGACCTTAGCTATTGTTGGAGAATCCGGTTCAGGTAAGTCAGTGACGACAAAAACCTTGATGGGCCTATCCGAAAAAAATGCAGAAGTTTCTGGCCAGATTGATTTTAAGGGTCGTAATTTAACGGAATTGAAAGAAGATGATTGGGTTCAGGTTCGTGGTAATGAGATTGCTATGATTTTCCAAGATCCTATGACGAGTTTAGATCCAACCATGAAGATTGGGATGCAAATAGCAGAACCGATTTTGTTACATAAAAAGGTTTCTAAACAAGAAGCTTTGGATCGCGCTCTTCAACTGATGAAAGATGTCGGAATTCCGAATGCAGCAGAACATATTAATGATTATCCCCACCAATGGTCTGGAGGGATGCGTCAACGGGCGGTTATTGCAATCGCTTTGGCTGCGAATCCAGAGATTTTAATTGCAGATGAACCGACAACGGCTCTAGATGTGACTATTCAAGCACAGATTTTACAACTGCTCAAAGATATTCAGAAGGAGCGACAATCTTCTATTATTTTTATCACCCATGATTTGGGAGTTGTGGCAGGGATGGCAGATCGTGTAGCTGTTATGTATGCGGGAAAGATTGTGGAATATGGTACAGTTGATGAGGTCTTTTACAATCCACAACACCCTTATACTTGGGGTCTTCTCAACTCTATGCCAACGACTGATACAGAGGCTGGGAGTTTAGAAGCTATCCCAGGGACACCACCTGATTTGCTTTACCCACCTAAGGGGGATGCTTTTGCTGCTCGTAATGCCTATGCCTTAGATATTGATCACGAAGAAATTCCTCCAATGTTTAAGGTTTCAGATACGCATTTTGCAGCAACCTGGCTTTTGGATGAACGTGCTCCAGAAGTAACACCACCAGCTGCCATTCTGAAACGTTGGGAACAATGGCAGAAGATGAAGGAGAACTAAGATGACACAAGAACGTCAAAAGTTAGTAGAACTAAAAAATGTAACTTTGACCTTTAACCAGGGAAAATCCAATGAGGTCAAGGCTATCGATAATGTTAGCTTTGAGATTTACGAAGGAGAAATCTTTGGACTTGTAGGAGAATCTGGTTCTGGTAAGACAACCGTTGGTCGCGCCATCTTGAAACTTTATGATATTAATGATGGGGAAATTATTTTTGCAGATAAAAATGTAGACCAGCTTAAGGGAAAAGATCTTTATGATTTTCGCAAAAAAGCGCAAATGATTTTCCAAGATCCTCAAGCCAGCCTAAATGGACGTATGAAAATTCGGGATATCATTGCTGAAGGTCTAGATATTCATAAATTGACTCAGACAAAAGAGGAGCGTGAAGCTAGGGTTGAAGAATTAATTGATCTAGTTGGACTTAATAAAGACCATCTGTCGCGCTATCCTCATGAATTTTCAGGGGGTCAACGCCAACGTATTGGTATTGCTCGTGCTCTGGCAGTTCATCCAGATTTCATTGTAGCTGATGAACCGATTTCAGCATTAGATGTATCCATTCAAGCTCAGGTTGTGAATCTGATGCAAAAATTGCAACGAGAGCAAAGGTTGACCTATCTCTTTATTGCTCATGATTTGTCAATGGTGAAGTATATTTCAGATCGTATTGGAGTTATGCATTGGGGTAAACTGTTAGAAGTAGGGACAGCTGATGAGATTTACAACAATCCGATTCACCCCTATACTAAGAGTCTCTTGTCCGCTATTCCTGAGCCAGATCCGGAGCGTGAACGAGCTCGTCAACATCAGGAATATGATCCTTCCATTGAACAGGACGGTCAAGAGCGTCAAATGCATGAGATTCGTCCAGGTCATTTTGTTTATGCGACAGAAGCAGAAGCTGAAGTTTATCGCCAATCTCAATAATCATCAAAAGGCCTGCGAAAGCAGGTTTTTTGATATTCTAGATTGTTTTTTTATCAATAGATATTTATGTTATAATAAATTACTTATTTTAAACGAGGTAATGAACATATGTTGAGTAATTTGGATTTTAGAAATTTATTTATAGGGCGTTTGTTTCTAAATTTAGGGGACAGTTTGGTCTATATCATTTTTATGTGGTTCCTCTACAACATGACTGGTGACTCGCTGTTTGCTGGAATTGCGGGCTTTTTCTTTACGCTTCCTCCTTTTCTAGGAATTTTCTTTGGTCCGATTGTGGATCGGAAGGATCATCGTAAACTGTTGGCCCTGTTTTCGACTATTTTATTAGTATTGACCTTGGTTTTGGCAGTCTTTACTTTTTTCTTTGGTTTTAATGTTTATCTGCTGTTACTGTTTATCCCGTTCATGACATTTGTATCGGAATTTTCTTATCCCGTTGGGGAGAGTCTAGTTCTTAGAATTGTTCCTGAAAAAGATTTGATGAAGGCTAACTCATTGGCGATGATTGCAAGTACTGGTGCAGATTTGTTTTTCAATGCGATTTCAGCAATGCTGATTAGTTTTTTACTATTTGATCAGTTATTATTTTTAATCAGTTTTGTATTCTTGTTAGCGGCTATTTGGGTGTGTCAAGAATTTTGTGTAAACTCCAAAGCAGAGTTTGAATGTGTGTATTAATCGGACAAGGAATTGTAAGGA
>NZ_WSRS01000065.1 GCF_009767945.1 Streptococcus danieliae
TAGTTGATTTCCCAATTGTGACAGTTTTTCTAGAAGTCGTTCATCGTCGGAAAATAATAGCATGATAGTACCTCGTTCATCTTAGTAGTTCTATTATCTCATAAAATTTAGGGAGTGAAAATAAAGAAAAGCAGGTATTTCTACTGTAGTGGAACCATCAGCAGTTAAAAACAACTGCTAGATGGCGGAGATTTTGAGACCTTGGCTCAAAATTTAGTGATGAGACTCCGAAGGAGACTGCTCACGTCCGCACTACCAAATAGGAATACCTACTTATTTGAAATAAGGCGACAATAAGTATGAGTTTTTAGAGGTGCCCTTAAAGCTAGGCTTGATCGGTCAAAAATTGTCTAAGAATGAGCAACATAAGAAGGAAGAACAGGTTCTTGAGCGTGTTGGTTTGTCTTATTTGAAGCTAGATAAGCCGATTTTTGAGTTGTCTGGTGGTGAGGCTCAACGCGTTGCTCTAGCAAAGCTAATCTTAAAAGACCCACCATTTATTTTGGCAGATGAACCGACAGCTTCTATCGATCCTATGACATCTCAGTTGATTATGGAAATTTTACTTTCCCTTCGTGCCCCTAATCGGCTAATAGTCATAGCAACTCATAATCCAGTTGTGTGGGAGCTGGCTGATGAAGTAATCACAATGGATTCTTTGCAGGATTTAGATTTATAGGAGTAGATACTCGCTACCATAAGGGTCTTAGCCTTGTGCTAGGACTCTTTTGCCATACAAAAAGCCGTGTGGCTTGTTTCCACACGGCTGCTTGATTTTATTCTCCTTGGTAGGCTTCAAGTTTCCAGTCGATTTTGTCACCGTCTTTGAGTTGGACGTCCTGGGCACCTTTGTCACTCATTTTACCATTCACATCGAAGAGCCAGTATTTTTGCTCGTCTGGTTGTTGGCTGACACCGTTGATGGAGGTTACCAAGCCGTTTTCTTCTTGGATATCCATTTGCGCTTTCATGACGTCTAGCAGTTTGTCGCCTTCTTTGAAGGAAAGTTCAAAGGGGCTATTTTCGATAGCTTGACCGTCTTGGGTAACAGAAAGGGCAATTTTGGACTCCACAACCTGGCTGCTAGAAGCCGTTGATGAGGAGGATTCTGTAGCAGACTGGTTATTAGTTGCACAGCCTGTGAGGGCTAGGGCAGTAAGGGCGAGTAGGGTAAGTTTTTTCATAAAAAGACTCCTTATACTCTTTCTATTTTGAATTCACACGTCGTTAGCTTCGACTTGTCTAACTTTAGTTATGCCTGCGTCTCGCTGCCTAGTTTGAATTCAAAATAGTTTGAGCAATGATTTTAGATTGAAAGTAGTATTAAAAATGGTATTGTTTGCGTAAAACCTGAATCAGGGGACTTAGGATGGGTTCCAGGATCAGGTAGAAGAGGGCGTTGCCGAGGGCGTGGAGGAGGTCAAAAGGGAGACCTTGGAGATAGTAGGCCCAAAAATTGCTGATGCTGTAAGTTTGGGCGGAGAAAAAGGAAATGACAAAGCCGTAGAGGAAGCCAAAGAAGAAGGCAACCAGGGCAAAGAGGACCAAGCGGAGCTTGGGTTTGCTGGCCAGCCTCCTATGGAGGGGGCGTAAGCCATAGAGGCCAGCCATCAGAATGGTATAGGTCAGGATCTGGTAGATAGTCCAAGGTCCCATTCCCAAGAAAATATTGGAGATGAGAATGGTCAAGGCTGCCACAATGATGCCGTCTGCCAAGGTCAACTGGAGGGTCAACATCATTAAAATCGCTGTGACTGGCTGGATATTGGGGAGGCCGGCGGTGATCTGGCGTCCCACAAAACAAAAGGCTGCCATGACCGCCAAAAAGGCTAGGCGACGACTGGATCCTACACGCTTATCCATAGATATACCTCTTTTTCCGATTTCAAAATCATTTTAACATAGGCTTTTAGGCCCTGTCCAATGATTATGCTTTACAGCTGGTATTTTTGTGTTTATAATAGTAAGCGATTTCACAATAAAAGTAGTGGGGAAGGATGAAGAAAATGAGGCCAGTAATTTCCTTAAAAAGTGCCAAGCAAATCAGTGATCAGGAGCTCATCCTGTACCTAGCCGAACCTAGTGATCTAAACTTGGATCGGTTATCAACAGAAGTACAGGTCTGGGATACAGCTGGGGAACGACTGGAACTGGAGTGCGTGGAGTGGTTGCAGGAAGGCCGTTCGTTACGGATTCAGGCACACTTGGCCACGAATGCCGCAGCTCCTTACCGGGTGCAAGTAGGAGATTCTCAAGTGACCAGTTTTTTGGCCTGGCAGTTGCTGGATCAGCTTTCTGCCTATGAGGGGCCCTTGGGCTTGGAAGTCAGAGCTGGAGCGCGGCAGGTCCAGTTTCGCTTCTGGGCTCCTTCGGCGCAGCAGGTGGAGCTGGTTCTCTATGATAAAAAGGATGCAGATTTGGAGTTGGCGATTCTTCCTATGAAGGCAAGTTCTAAGGGGGTCTGGTTTTTAGAGCTGGATGCTGGAGCCGACTTGGGGTTGGCAGATTTACAGGGCTATTTCTACCACTACCAAATTCAGCGGGCAGATCAAGTGGTGCGCGTGTTAGATCCTTATACCCCATCCTTGGCGGCTTGGTCGAACCAGCAGCGGCATCGTGGTCTAGCTTATCAGGTAGCCAAAGGAGCCATTCTGGATCCTCGGAAAACAGGTCGAGGGGACCTGGCTTTTGCAGAAATTCCAGGTTATAAGAGGCGGGAAGATGCCGTGATCTATGAAGTCCATGTCCGTGATTTCACCTCTGATCCAGAAGTCCTGGATGAATTAGCGGCTCCTTTTGGTACCTTTCAGGCCATGGAAGAGCGGTTGGACTACATTCAATCACTAGGCGTGACCCATATTCAGCTTCTACCCGTTCTTAGCTATTATTTGGCAGATGAATTCCAGGCAGGTCAGGGGCTGTGGGATTATGCTTCTGGAGGAACTAATTATAACTGGGGTTACGATCCCCAGCATTATTTCGCTTTGACAGGGATGTATTCTGTAAATCCGGCAGACCCAGGCTTGCGGATTCAGGAATTGAAAGATCTCATTGCGGCCATTCATGCGCGGGGAATGGGAGTCATTTTGGATGTGGTCTACAACCATACAGCTCAGTTGGGGATTTTTGAGGATTTGGAGCCTCATTACTATCATTTTATGGATGCGGATGGGGAGGCCCGAACCAGTTTTGGTGGTGGTCGTCTAGCCTCGACTCATACTATGACCCGCCGGCTGATGCTCGATTCCATTGCTTATTTATTAGATGTCTATAAGGTGGATGGTTTCCGTTTTGATATGATGGGGGACCATGATGCGGAGACTCTAGACCAGGTAGCTCAGTTGGCTCGGGAAATCAACCCTCAAGCCTTGATTCTGGGAGAAGGCTGGCGGACCTATGTGGGTGACGAGGACGATTCTAGACCAGCAGCCGATCAGGATTGGATGGATCAGACCGATCAAGTCGCTGTTTTTTCAGACCATTTCCGCAATAGCCTTAAGTCGGGCTATCCGACAGAAGGGGAGCCGGCCTTTCTAACCGGAGGTGCGATCAAGATTCATGACCTCTTCCAATCGCTGAAGGCTCAGCCGACCAATTTTAAGGCTGATCAGCCGGGTGATGTGGTGCAATACATTGAGGCACATGATAATTTGCCCTTGTTCGACATCATTGCCCAATCGATTCAGAAAGACCCGGAGGTCCCAGCCCATTTAGCTGAGATTCACCGGCGGATTCGTCTGGGCCAGCTGCTCTTGCTGACAGCCCAAGGGACCATTTTTCTCCATGCAGGTCAGGAATACGGCCGGACCAAGCAATTCCGCCATCCGGACTTCGAGGAGCCGGTTGCTCCAGCCCTGGCGCCGCATAAGTCCTACCTGCTAGAGGATCAAGCAGGCCAGCCCTTCCGCTTTCCCTATTTTATTCATGATTCTTACGACGCCTCTGATGCAGTGAACCGCTTTGACTGGTCCAAGGTCCGCGATGCCGCTAGTCACCCCGATGCCCTGAAGACACTGGCCTATACTCGTGGTTTGATTGCCTTGCGAAAAGCAGAAGGGGTATTCCGCCTGTCTGATCGCAAGCAGGTGGATCAAAAGGTCCAGCTCCTCACCCCAGGGGATCGGGAAGATCTGTTGATCGCCTATCGTTTCCTTTTGAATCCGGCTGAATCACTGGTCGTAGTGGTCAATGCCGATGACCAGCAGCGCTCCCTGTCCCTTGCCCACCTAGCCGATGCTAGCTCAATCCAGGTCCTGGTTGATGGCGAACAAGTTAATCTAGCAGGGATTCCAGCCGCGCAACAAGTCGGCTTCCGGATTCAAGGGACAGACTTGATCCTCCAAGCCTTGACCGGAGTGGTTCTGAAAATCCGCCTCTAATGTGGTATAATTTTCCTAACTAAAAATGGAGAGAGAACTATGGCAGAGAAAACCATTGTATTTAAAGTGGGGACATCTTCCCTAACCCAGGAGAATGGTCACTTGGACCGGATCAAGATCGCCCGTATCACCAATCAGTTGGCACAGCTCCACCAGCAGGGACACCAGATTGTATTGGTGACATCGGGCTCCATTGCGGCAGGCTTTCGCCGCTTGGGATTTGCGAAACGACCGACCAAGATTGCTGAAAAACAAGCCTCTGCTGCAGTCGGGCAAGGACTCTTGATTGAAGAGTATAGCCAGAATCTGATGAAGGACGGGATTGCGACAGCCCAGATCCTCCTGACCCAGGATGATTTTGCGGATGCCAGACGCTACCAGAATGCTTCGCAAGCCCTGCAGGTTTTGCTCAAGCAACGAGCCCTGCCCATTATTAATGAAAATGACACCATCGCCATTGAGGAAATCAAGGTCGGGGATAATGATACCTTGTCAGCCCAAGTGGCTTCCCTGCTCAAGGCCGATCTCTTGGTTTTGCTGACAGATGTGGATGGTCTCTACACAGCCAATCCTAATCAGGATCCAGAGGCCCGGCACCTACCTGTAATTGAGCAGATCGATGAAGAGCTATTTGCCATGGCAGCAGGGGCTGGTTCTGCCAATGGAACGGGTGGGATGATTACCAAACTACAGGCGGCTGCTCTTGCGACCAAGTCCGGAGTTCCAGTTTTTATCTGTTCCTCCAAAGAAGATACAGCCCTTTTGCAGGCTGTCACGCAAGCGAATCGCGGCACCTACTTCTTACCTCAGGACCAAGCCATGAATCAGCGGAAACAGTGGATGGCCTTCTATGCTCGGGTAGACGCCCTAGTCGAAGTTGATGCCGGAGCAACCAAGGCCCTCTTACAGGAGGGACGCAGCTTACTGGCGGCAGGAGTGGTGCAAGTGGAAGGCGAATTTGAAGCAGGTCAAGTGGTTGAAGTCTACAGTCAGGAATCGCATCAATTAATTGGTAAGGGACGTGTCCGCCTGGCGTCCGCTGACTTGGAAGCAGGTAAAGCAGAAGGACTCTTGATCCATCGTAATGATTGGGTCAGTTTATAGGAGGGATTATGACAAGTACACAGGAATTATTGGATTCACTTTTGGAGCACAAGGCCTCCATCAATGTTGCCAGCAGCCAGGTGAAAAATCAGGCCTTAGCCGCTATGGCAGATCAACTGGAAGCGCAAGCGGATGCCATTTTAGCCGGCAATGCCCTTGATATGGCTGCTGCCCAGGGGAAAATCAGTCCGGTCATGCAGGATCGTCTGCTTCTAACCCGCGAACGGATCGCTGATATGGCTGCAGGCATTCGGGCCTTGCTTGATTTGCCAGATCCGGTTGGTCTGGTGTTAGAGGAGCGCGTGCGTGAAGATGGCTTACAAATTCAGAAACGCTCGATTCCCTTCGGTTTGATCGGCATGATTTATGAAAGCCGCCCCAATGTCACCTCGGATGCCGCTGCTCTGGCGATCAAGAGTGGTAACGCGGTAATCCTTCGTGGTGGTAAGGAAGCTTTCAACTCTGCCCAAGCCATCGTCAAGGCCTTGAAAACAGGTTTGGAGCAGGCTGGAGTCCATCCAGGAGTCCTAGAGTTGGTGCAGGACACAAGCCGAGCCTCCGCCCAGGAACTGATGACCGCCAAAGGCAAAATTGACCTCCTGGTTCCACGTGGTGGAGCCGGCCTCATCCAAGCCGTTGTCGAACAGGCGACTGTTCCCGTAATTGAAACAGGGACAGGCCTCTGCCATGTCTATATTGATCAGCAGGTTGACCTGGAGATGGCAGTCGCTCTGGCCGTCAATGCCAAAACCAGTCGTCCCTCTGTCTGCAATGCAGCCGAAGTACTCCTAGTCCACCAGGACATTGCAGCCGATTTCCTACCAGCCTTTGAAGCTGCCCTAGCTGATAAGGTCGAATTGCGGGCGGATGCCTCTGCTCAGCCCTACCTGCAAGCAGCTATCCCAGCTGGTAGCCAGGATTTTGATACCGAGTTTTTGGATTACATCATGGCTGTCAAAGTCCTCCCATCGCTGGAGGCTGCCATCAGCCATATCAACCACCATTCCAGTGGCCATTCAGAAGCCATTGTGACCACCGACACCCAAGCCGCCGATCTTTTCACCCTCCTAGTTGACTCGGCAGCTGTTTATGTCAACGCCTCCACCCGTTTCACAGACGGAGGCGAATTTGGCCTAGGCTGTGAGCTCGGCATTTCCACCCAAAAAATGCATGCACGTGGTCCCATGGGACTCAGCGAAATGACAACCTACAAGTATGTCATCAGCGGCCAAGGCCAGACCCGCTAGGAGGTGCCCATGAAAATTGGATTTATTGGTACCGGAAATATGGGAGGTGCCCTGGCTCAAGCTGTCGCGCAAGTCCCAGGCCATCAAGTCCTCCTCAGCAACCACAACCCAGCCAAAGCCCATACTCTCGCACAACTGACAAACGGAACCCTCCTAAGCAACCAAGACCTGGTTAGCCAAGCCGATGTGGTTTTTCTAGGCGTGAAACCCTACCTCCTAGCCAGCCTAACCCCAGACCTAGCCCCCCTAGCTAAACCAGAGACAGTCTGGATATCCATGGCAGCAGGTGTCCCCTTAGCTAGCCTAGCCCAGCACTTGCCCCTCGATCACACCATCCGCATCATGCCCAATACACCCGTAGCCATCGGCCAAGGCATGACCACCTACAGCCTAGCCAACCCAGACCTAGCCCCCCTCCTTGAACACCTACTCGCCGCAAGTGGCCGCCTCATGCAGCTTCCAGAAAACCTCCTAGACGCAGCCACCGCCCTCGCTGGCTGCGGCCCCGCCTTCGTCTACCAAATGATTGAAGCCCTAACCGACGCAGGCATCGAGCAAGGTCTCAAACCCTCAGACGCCCAAGCCCTAGTCGCCCAGACCCTCCTCGGTACCGCCCAGATGACCCTCCAATCCGATAAACACCCCGCCCAACTCCGCCAAGAAGTCACCTCCCCAGGCGGCTCCACCATCGCAGGAGTTGTCAGTCTAGAAAAACACGGTTTCCGCGCCGCTCTCATGGAAGCGACCAAAGCAGCTGTCCAAAAAACCAAAGAACAGGGCCAGTAGAAAGCCCCCTGCTCCTGCAATCGTGAAAGGAGAACTTAGCTATGTTTAAATTCATGTTGGAACTGATCATTTACGTGATGATCGGCAAGATTGCCTTACCCATCTTCGAAAGTTTACCGATCAATGTTTGGCTCGCACGACTCTTAGCTGGCTTGGTTGTGCTATTCCTTGGTATTTTGATGGAAATCCGTAAAGCAAAGGCCGAAAAGAATAAAGAAGATTTGTCAACATGACTATTCGAGTGTAATGTCAACCCTAAATCGGACACTTTTTATAAGGAGTTTTCATCGTTCACTCCGGCTTGACCTTGAGTCTCCTGAGTAGTGATTTTACCGGCTGACAAAGCTGCCATAAGCAGCCTTTGGAAAACCAGCCTATCACTACTCAGCTCAACCTCAAGCCGGAGCTAGTTTGCTTCAAGCTTTGAATGTTAATGGCGACAAATTGTTCAGTGTAGAATGTTTACGCTTGTGATTCCACCAATGAATATAATCGTGTGTTAGTAGGGCAAGTTGTTCTAAGGACTTAAATTTGTACGCATTAACAAATTCAGCCCCTCTGTCAGTATGGAAAACTTCAACTTTATCAAGATCATATGGAATACTTTTCATCGCATCAAGTACCAAATCTGCATTCTTGTTAGAGCCGACTGACCAACCAACAATTTCACGATTATACAAGTCAAGAATAAGACACGCCTAACACTATTTTCCACTTGCTCTGATATAAGTTAAATCTGTAGTGAGTTTTTGCATCGGTCTATCTGCACTAAATTCTTGGTTTACAATATTTAGTAAATCATCTTTATTTGAAGCATTCTTGCCGGGCTTAAAAGCAGTAAGAGTATATTTGGAAATCAATTTGTATTTCTGCATAATTTGACCAATTTTACGACGATAAACAGTAATTCCCTGATCCTCAAGATCGGACTTAATGCATCTAGTCCCATAGGTTTTACGGCTACTCTCGAAACTTGATTTAACTTTTTCTTCTAGGTCTGTATCAGATTTTTTAGGTTTTGAATGGGAAATCATGAAATGAATCAATCTTTTATCAAGTTTTTAATCTCTCAAGTATTGACTATACTGGCAGGAGTATTGCTGGATATGGCTTTAATACTCTTTGTTTATCAAAAGAGTCAGTCCTTATTTGAGACGAGTATGATTCTAGTAATTAGCTCAGTTGCAAAAATATTGGGCAGTATTCTACTGTCCAACCTATTTGATAAACTCTCAGCCAAGGGAATTATGGCAGGAACATCGTTGTGTAAAATTTTTCTTATCATGGTGTTGGCGGTGACCTATACGAGTATCCCTACTGTATTACTGATGACATTTTTGTTGAGCTTTATAGGGAGCGCTCTCTCACCTGCACAGGGTGTCTTACTGGCACATATTGCTATGGATGATAGAGTTCGTTTAAATGGAATTTTCTATACTGTCATTCAAATATTTCAGACAGCTATTTGGACTCTTGGTATACCAGTTGTTTTAGTGCTCAAACCATTCGTAGTGTTTTACCTCATCATCATTTTGTTGCTTCTATCGGTAGTTCTTTTGCGGCAAATTGATGTCAAATATAGGGTACAAGCAGACTCGCTCTCGTATCGTAAGAGAGTGCGGCAAGGATGGGATGATTTATTCCATATTGCAGAATTGAGAAATGTAACCATTATGGACACATGTGAGTCCATTGCGAATGTTATTTGGACACAAACCTTTCTCTTATTTTTTACTACTAGTTTTTTGGGCTTACCAGAGGAATGGTGGGGCTTTCAAGGAGCAGCCTATTTTGTTGGATCTATATTAGGTGGTATTATCAGTATCAGGTACTCTAAAGCTGTTTCTAGGTTGGGAGGAAAAGTTATTTTTGGTTCATCACTCCTAGTTGCTATTTTGACAGGTATTTATGCTTTTAATAAAATTGCCTGGTTTGCTTTGGTTATTAATTTTTTAATAGGGATTCCTTACCAAATCAGAGATTTAGTCCAGCAATCGTTGATACAAGAAAATTCACCCACATATTCTGTCGGACGTATTTTTACTTTACGACAGCTTATTTTAACGATTACTTCATCGAGCTCGTTACTAATCTTTAGTTATTTAAGTAGCCAAATTGGAATACAGTCTATTTACCTGATTGCAGCGTTTATTTATTCTGCTGTAACAATTTGGATTTTCTTAAGGGGACCTCTAAAAACCCCAGTTTTTCTTCAAATTGAATCACTCAAACCTTGATAAATCAACATTTAGATTTTCAGAAATTTAGTTTTTAGAGGTGCCCTTAAATAGAAAAATAATGAATCCCGAATTATTCATAGATAACTAAAAAAACTTCCAGAATCCCTGATAGATCAAGGTTTCTAGAAATTTTTGATTTTCACCCATTGGGTGAGACATATGACTGGACAAAAAAAGGGTTCCCCTTTATGATATAAGCATCAAAAAAATCACAATCAGAAAGGAAACCCATATGTTTAGTCTAACAAATAACAGTTCTAAAAACAACACTTTTTCTTTCGA
>NZ_WSRS01000066.1 GCF_009767945.1 Streptococcus danieliae
TCGCTTTTCAAGCTCGGAAGAGGACCTAATCAGCCTTGCGGGGGTGGGACTACGAACTAAATTTTTTCAAATTTAGTTCTGTCCCACTCCCTTCCTGTACAGATTCGGAAGACTTCAGTCCCCTAATTCTGATTAGTCTTCGTTTACGTAAGGCATCAAAGCCATTACACGCGCACGTTTGATTGCGTTTGTAACTTTACGTTGGTTCTTAGCTGAAGTACCAGTTACGCGACGTGGAAGAATTTTTCCACGTTCTGATACGAAACGGCTAAGCAATTCAGTATCTTTGTAGTCAACGTATTCAATCTTGTTTGCTGCGATGTAATCAACTTTCTTACGGCGTTTGAATCCGCCACGACGTTGTTGAGCCATGTTATTCTCCTTATCTTATTCTTCAATCCATTAGAATGGAAGGTCGTCATCGGAAATATCCATTGGGCTGGTTGCACCAAAAGGACTATCGTTTCGAGAAAAGTCTGGCATTGCAGGTTCTGACATGGATTGACTAGCAGCTGGAGCAGATCCAAAGCTGTTGCCACCAAAACTTGAACCGCCGGCGTTTCCTTCTCGAACAGCGCGACTTTCCAACATTTGGAAGTTATCTGCTACGACTTCAGTAACATAAACACGCTGTCCTTGCTGGTTCTCGTAATTACGAGTCTGAATCCGTCCCGTAATTCCGATCAAAGCACCCTTCTTAGCCCAGTTAGCCAGATTTTCAGCTGGTTGACGCCAGATGACCACATTGACGAAGTCAGCCTCACGCTCACCATTTTGGCTCTTGAAGGGGCGGTTCACCGCCAAGGTGAAGGTCGCCACTGCAACATTAGATGGGGTATAACGCAAATCTGCGTCCCGGGTCATACGACCAACAAGTACAACATTATTAATCATTTGTTACCTTCTTACGCGTCAAGTTTAACGATCATATGACGAAGAATGTCGCCATTGATTTTTGAAAGACGATCAAACTCACGAAGAGCTGCATCATCGTTCGCTTCAACGTTCACGATGTGGTAAAGACCTTCACGGAAATCTTGGATTTCGTAGGCAAGGCGACGTTTTTCCCATGCTTTTGATTCAATGATGGTTGCACCATTGTCTGTCAAAATTGCGTCAAAACGCTCTACCAAAGCTGCTTTCGCTTCTTCCTCAATGTTTGGACGAATAATATAAAGAATTTCGTATTTAGCCATTGATTATGTTCCTCCTTTTGGACTAATGACCCGCCTCAAGACGAGTAAGTGAGGGATATTCTCACAAGAAATTAGTATACAAGAATTTTAAATAGAATGCAAGCGAAAAGTTGGGAACAATTCCTGAACACTATTTTTTCTTAATCGGATGCCTCAGAATCGTTTTTAGTCGGGCAGGTTCTGTTTTACGAAAATCACTGATATAAATTTCATGATGCATTCGTTCAGACCTAATATCCAACTGATATCCTTCTCTATTCATATATTCATGCATCCGTTGAACCGTAGCCGGCTCATCCTCATAAGGTCCGATATGTAAGGACTGTACGCACAAACCTTCATCATAGGTGAACCACTCGACCTTGGCAAAATCCATTTTCTTCTTCTGACTGGCCTGCGCGATCGCCCAATCAAAATTTTCCTTGCTGACAAAATCAGGCATCCGAATCAGCGAAATAAACCGGAAATCCATTTTACGCTCGTAATCAACACCTTTGACCCCTTCTTGCCACCAAAGAGCTTCCAAAGGCGGTACGACAAAATCAAAGTAACCCTCCATACAATAATCGGTGTTTTTACTCATCTTGATTGTATAAGCAATCGGGTAGAGTAACCGAATGGACTCCTGGTACTCGCCACCAGCCTCATTCGGATCCCCCTGCCCCCTCACTGCTAGAAAATTTAACTTAGGCACCTGAACGATTCGTGGTTCCACCTTGATCGGATAAAACTCCTTGTATTCTTTTTTAACATTAAAGACCATTGTTACTCCTTTGGGATTTTAGAATAGCGTTTTTATCCAGACTCAGCCCTCATCCTTCTGAGGCCGCTCTTCTTCAATTTCCAGCAAAGCAGTTAGAGAAATACCTTCTCTTAAAATGGAGGCCTTTAATTGTTCATTCGTTTGTTTATCAAAATGAATGAGATCAAAGCGATAAATAGTCGGAAGCTCTTCCAAAAATTGTCGCATTGCCCCCAGCGTTTCAAAGGAAGCCTGCTCCCCAAAAATCGCCAAGTCAACATCGGAATACTTCCGATAATCCCCACGCGCACGTGAGCCAAAAATAAAGACTTGTTCGATCCCTGGGAAGGAGAGAATTTGCGCGTGAAGCTCCTTTAGGAATTCCAATTTTAAACCTGTTTTATTTTCCATTGAAGAAGGACTCCACTTTCAATAATTCTGGTACATAGACTACTTTGATTCTCTCCAAAAGATCCAGAGCCGTTTCAAAATCGTAAACATGGGTTAGCTGATTTCGAGCTCTGAGCATTTCGATTAAATCTTCACCTTCGACATCCATTTCTTCCAAAAGACCCGATGAAGCTGCTGATCTTAAGACATTTGTCGGTGAGATAATCCCAATGTCAACACCATTGAACTCGAGATAATCTTTTAGAGTCTTCCACATTAAATCGAATGAAAGCGTAAACTGCTTTAAGAGACCACTTAGCTCTAAATCAGAAAACTGGCTAATGGAACGCCCTTCTAGATGTCCATTTAATCGAGTAAGAATCTTGGAAAAGTTTTCATATTTTTTCTGATATTTTTGCTGCTCAGGCATAACTGTATCTCCTCTTACTTCTCTACTAACTTTAATAACAGTAGCACACCAGCCAACTGAAGACTCCAGTCTGCTGCTCTGGGGTTGGTTTCATTTTCTATCTGTGTCCTACTCACCAGTCATACTGGGTTAGCTGATATTGCTCAATCAGCTGGTTGAGTTTGTGGTTGTAGGTGCTGTCGGTGGCGTAGGTACCGGTGAGGGCCAGGGTAGCGTCTTGGTAGCTGGTGGTGTTGGCCTTCCAAGTTCCAGCGTAGAGGGGCTGGGAGAGGACTTGGGCATAGTCGGTGAGGGAGGCGTAGTAGGAGGGATAGCTGCGGAATTGGTCGTGGATTTCGTAGGTTTGGCCGCTGCCGTCATCTTCAGTGGTCAGGAAGTTGGCGCTTTGGCCTTGGTAGGTTCCTTTGATGCCGAAGAGATTATGATGGGGGGGCTGGGCTAGGCGGCTGGTTCCGGATTGGGATTCGAGGAGGGCTTGGGCGATCATGACGGAGGCGTAGAGGCCGTACTGGTTGGCGATTGCTTGGGCATCGGGGGCGATGTTTTGGACGAAGCTATCTTCGGTGGTGATGGTGTAGTCCCCTTGCTGGGTGGTGAGGGTTTGGTAGGCGAAGAAGCCCAAGCCTAGAGTTATTAAGGTCAGGGCTAAGAGGCCACGGCCTTTTTTTCTCTTGCGCATGCTTGACTCCCTTCTTCCAATTTTTCTTTAGTCTAACAAGAAAAAGACGAGAAGTAAAGGAAAAACTAGGCTTGCCAAGGGTTGTAAAAACGGCTGCCCTGAGCCCACATGAGGTAAAAGGCGAGGATCAGGGTGAGGAGGGCTAGGCCGAGCAGGAGATAGTCCTGCCAGGTCCAGGGTTGGCTCCAATACCAGGTTCTGCGTTTTTCCTTGCCGAAGCGGCGGAGTTCCATGGCGCAGGAGATGGTTTCGATGCGCTCGAGGGAGGTTAGGATGAGCGGGAAGAGGATCAGGGCGTTGCCGCGGATTCGTGCCAAAAGAGGTTGTTTGGTGGACAGGTCCAAGCCACGCGCCTGCTGGGATTTACGGATGATGACAAAGTCTTCTTGGACATCTGGAATGTAGCGCAGGGTCAGGCTTACTGCATAGGCAATGCGATAAGGGATCCCAATCTGGTTGAGGCTGGCCGCAAATTGGCTGGGGTGGGTGGTCAAGAGAAAGACCAGGGCCAGGGGCAGGGTAGCTACATATTTGAGAAAGAGGTTGGCCAGGTAGAACAGCTGCTCCTGGGTCACACTATAGGGACCGATGCCGGCCCAAAGTAGGTGGCGGGTGCCATAGATGTCCACCCCATACTCTGGTGCGAAGAGGTAGACCATGAGCAGGTTCATGGCTGCAAAGAAGGAGGCAAAGTAAATCACCCAGCGAATGCTGGCCCAAGAAATCCGCGAGAGGGCGAGCCCCAGCAAGGAGAGCAGGGCGATCGCCAGCAAGAGGCGAGTATCGTAGGTCAACATGGCCGCAATCGAGGTCAACAAGAAAAACAGAAACTTACTAGCACCACTTAGCTGGTGGATCCAGCTAGTGCCTGCCTGATAGCCGATAAACTGATTCATGCTTGCTTCCTCCTTTCTTGGTAAAACTGGGAGAGGGCCAAGGGATCCGCCTGAAGCTTAGCTGCCAGCTCAAAAAGCGAGGTCGTCCGCAAATGGGCCTGGGTAAGGAGCTCCGGTTGAGACAGGAGCTGGCGTGGATCCTGGTCGGCGATGATCTTTCCTTGATCCAAGACCAAAGCTCGGTCGGCATACTCCAACATCAGCTGCATGTCATGGGTAATCATAACAATGGCATGCCCCAAGCCTGCTAGCTCCTGAAGAAAATCCATCATCTCCCGATAATGGGCCTGGTCCTGACCGGCCGTCGGCTCATCCAAAATCAAGACCCGGGGTTCCAAAACCAAGATGGCTGCGATGGTCACCCGTTTTTTCTGACCATAGGAAAGGGCGGAGATGGGCCAATTCCGAAAAGGGGTTAGGCCACAAATTTCCAAGACGGCTGCAACCTTGGCAGCCACTTCTGCTTCTGCCAGACCTCTGAGCCGCAAGCCACGTGCCACCTCATCAAAGATCATGGTTTGGGAAATCATCTGGTTGGGGTTCTGCAGGACATAGCCAACTTGGTTGGCCCGGTCAGCCAAGGATTGGTCGGTGACTTCCTGACCCTGCCAGCAATACTGGCCTTGAGCAGGTAGGTAGCCTGATAAGAGCTGGGCCAAGGTTGACTTTCCAGTCCCATTTTTCCCAAGTAGAGCGACCAATTCGCCTTGCCGCAATTGCAGATTCAAGTTCTCAAACAGAACTGGTCTTCCCGGGTAAGCAAAGGACAGGTTGGTCCACTGGGCCAAGACCTCTGCCTCTTGCCCAGACTTCGCTGGGGAAACCTCTGGTAGGGAAAGCTGGGGCAACTCCAAGGTTGCGAGATGATCCAAGGGCTGGTCAGCACTCAGTTCCATCCCCAACTCCCGCAGGACGGTCAGATAGAGAGGTTCACGAATCCCGGCCCTTGTTAAGAGGGGGCTAGCCAAGAGCTGATTGGGGTTGCCATCAAAGGCAATCTGGCCGTTTTCCATCAGGATAATCCGGTCCAGACCTAGTTCCAAAACCTCTTCCAGGCGATGTTCAATAATGACCAAGGTCGAACCTGTTTCCTCGTGTAGACGCCCCAGCAGCTGTAAACTTTCATGGGCTGCCTGGGGATCGAGGTTGGCCAGGGGTTCGTCAAATAAGAGGAGGGAACTTTCGTCAATCAAAACACCTCCGAGACCAACGGCCTGCTTCTGCCCGCCAGAGAGATCCTGGGGACGCTGCTGGGCTAGGTCAGTCAGACCGAGCTTGTCCAGCCAATAGGCGACCTTGTCACGAATGACACTGGTTTCCAAGGCATCATTTTCTAAGGCGAAGGCCACATCCTCAGCCACCGTCTGGCCGATAAACTGGCCATCGGTATCCTGAAGAATACTGGAAATCAAGAGGGAACGCTCAACAATGCTGGACGCCAGCAAGTCCTGCCCTTGAAAGAGTAGCTGACCTTGGATCTCGCCCCGATAAACATGGGGGACCAAGCCGTTTAAGCATTGCCCAAGAGTCGACTTGCCAGATCCAGAGGGTCCAATAATAGCCACTTTTTCTCCCTGCTGGATGTCCAGGTTGATGTCTTTTAACGTTGGTTCAGCTTGACTTTGGTATTGAAAGGAAAATTCTTTAAACTGAATGAGTGGTAACACCGATTTTCTCCTCTTTTTTCTTCTATTTTATCATAGATGAAATACAAAATAGACAAAATCCATAGATTGAATTTTGTCCATTTCACTTATTCTTTGGTCAAACTACCTGTTTGAACTTGATTCTTGGCGTACAGGTTCAGCAATAAGCTTCCTGCAATGGCAACAACGAGGGCATTGATTCCGCCCGCAACGATTCCTTGGGCAAAAACCTTATTGGCCGCCTCTTGGTAGATTAGAATATCCAAGACCGGAGCGACCAGTCCCCAGAGAACAATGTTGGCACTAATCTGAACCAGGTTAAAGGTTAGCAGTCCTTTTGTCTGGAGCTGGCCGACTTGTAGGGACAAGCTCTTCTTGGTTATTCCAACAATCAACCCAAAAAGACCAGAAACAAAAATCCAAGACCACCAAGGATTCCCAAATTGAAGAAGATCCTTGACAGCGTGGCCGATAAAACCAATCAGAAATCCAACGAAGGGACCATAAACGACTGATAGCAAGGCCTGGACGGCGTATTGCAACTGGATCGAGGTATTGGGGATGGGTGTAGGAATACTAATGAGACCAACCACAATAAAGAGGGCAGCTCCGACACCGATAGCAACAACTTGTTTAATAGATAATTGTGACATTCTAAAACTCCTAAATTTTCTTCAACTGAATCGACCACTGAGGTCCAACGCCAACATTGTAGGCCTTGGAGAAGGACCCCTGATTGATGGCCAGACCTAGCCGGTAAACCGAGTTCACATAGAGGACTGGCTGGCCGATACGAACATCCGCAAAGGACTTGCCATAGACAACCTGATTTTGGTAAACCAGCATATCATTGTTGTAGATGGTTACCTCGAACCGATCGCCAAATTCGGGACTGAGCTTCTGGAAGTCCTCCCGTTTAATGGAGGTCCAAAGCGAACCAAAGCGCACATCCAGGATATCGACAACACCTTGAACCCAATCCGGCCCCTGAGTTGTTTTCACAACCGGAATTTCAACAATCCGCTCGACACTTAGTTCGGGACCGACCTCTTCAAAGTTAATGTGACCACTGGCTAATTTAGCCCCTGTGTAGGCATAAACATCGCGACCGTGGAAGGTGTAAGAATGCTCCGTATTGGCACGGCGGTTGGAAACCTCTGAGATTTCCCGCACGGCTACCACCTGATCCTTGATGTAGGATAAGGTCCCATTATCCGGTGTGACGATGTATTGATTCCGTTTGGTCAGAGCAACCACGCTTTTACGCTTGGAACCAACTCCTGGATCGACCACCGAAACAAAGGTCGTTCCTTCAGGCCAGTAATCAATCGTTTGAAAGAGCCGATAGCTGGCCTCTTCAATATGATAGGGAGTAATATCATGCGTGAGATGATGAATATTCAAATCACGTGCCTCTTCCAGAGCCACCCCAATCATGGCGGAAACAGCTCCATCTACCAAGCCAAAATCTGACTGCAATACTAATAACTGATTCATCATTCCTCCCAACAAAATGGTCGCTTCATTTATCGATTATTACAATAAATGAAAGAATTCTATTTTCGAATAGACCTCTAGTCTAGTCCATTTTGACGTCTTTAGCAAGTCATTTTTCGGTTTTTCTTTATAAAAATTATTTATTGAGCGAAATTCTATGGAAAGAACAAGAATAACTGAACAAAATTCTAAAAAAGAGGGGGAATAAACGAACTATCGGCAAACATAAAAAAGTGGGCTAGAACTAAAATGAAAAACATCCGTTCTATCCCACTCCTCTTTTAGACTCATCCGAAAAAGAACTACTCGACCTTACCTTCTGAAGTCGCTTGAAAGCGGAGTTGGCCATCCAAATAGGTTGCGTGGAGGTCTAGTTGCGGGGTCCAGATTAAGAAGTCAGCGGCTGCTCCTGGTCGGATTTGGCCGCAGTCGTCTTCTAGGCCAACTGAAAGGGCTGGATTAAGAGTCGCCATCCGCAAAGCCTCTTCCGGATTACCCAAGCCCCACTCAACGACATTTTTGACACCATCCTTGAGTTGGAGGATGGATCCGGCTAGAGAACCAGAATCTTTAAGGCGGGCCGTTCCTTCATGAACAAGGACCGGGAAATCGCCCAGCTGGTAATCGCCGTCTGGCATCCCGCCTGCCCGCATGCAGTCGGTAATCAAGGCAACTTGGTCCAGGCCTTTCTGATCCAGCAAAATTTGGCAGGCTCCCGGATGGACATGGTGGCCATCACAGATTAGTTCTGCAAAGGTATGAGGTAGTTGGTACATGGCCCCAACCATACCCAACTCCCGATGGGTCAACCCCCGCATGCCATTATAGGCATGAACCCAGACACTGGCTCCTGCCTGCACAGCTGCCCGAGCTTGATCAAAAGTCGCATTGGAGTGTCCCAAGGCAACAGTAACCCCTTCTTGGGTTAGGGTTTTGACAAACTCCTCAACTCCGTCCCGCTCAGGGGCTAAGGCAATTTTTCTAATGTGACCGTGTGCTGCTTCCTGCCAATCTCGGAATTCTTCTAAATCCGGATCTTTCATATAGGCTGGATTCTGCGCTCCTTTGAATTCCTCCGTGAAATAGGGACCTTCAAAATAAATTCCTTGAATTTTTGCTCCCTTAGCTTCCTGGTAGCGAGTTCCAATTTGTTCCGCTACTTGACGTAAATCTCCTGTATCTGCAGTCAGGGTTGTTGGGAGAAAGCTAGTCACTCCTGTACTAAGAAGTCTCTCACTCATGGTCGTTAGAATTCCATCAATATCCTTATCCATGACATCAACACCACCAAATCCATGAATATGGGTATCTACTAAACCTGCACTAATCCAATATCCCGTGTAATCACGGATTTCCGCTGATTCCGGTCTCTGACCCTGCCATTGCCCAAAACGACCATCTTTGATTTCTAAAAAACCTGCTCCCTTTTTCTCATAGGGATAGAAAAAAGCATCTGCTTGAATATAGTAGTTCATGATCCATCCTCCTTGTTTTTATTATACACCTTGATGTCAAAAAATAAAATGGTATAGACCGATTTCTCTAAAAAAATAATCCAGGTAACTGCACTACACAATTACCTGGATTATTACTTTATGACAGGAAATGATTTCAAGAAATTAAATGAAAAGGTTATTCCTCATCTTCTCGCTTTTTCCGCCCCACTAAACTTAGAGCTGTCAGCATTCCTGCTCCTAGGAGCATAGCTGCATGCGATAGTTCTGAATTTTCTCCTGTATTTGGAAGAACCGTTACTCGTTCTTCATTAGCTCGATTTGAGCTGTCAACTACGCCCCTAGAATCTGCTGTTGATCCTGTGTTCTCATTTGTAGGTTTAGCTGAAAAACTAACTTTAATAAGAACCGCAAGCTCCTCAACTGATCCATCTGGGTAAGTCACAAGTACCACAGTCGGCTTATCACCTGCTGTGCTAGTATCCACTGGATACTTGAAGGATACTTTCGTTCCTGCTGGAAGTTCAGACAGGTTGGCAATGGAATCTTCTGCCTTCGGTGTAGAACCTGGCTCAACTGTTTGATCCTTAGCGACTGGAGTGTTCTTATCTGCATCTGTTGCAGACTTAGATACCTTAACGGTCACTGGGACTTCTTCACTAGAACCATCTGGGTAGGTTACAACTACTGTAACTACTTTGTCTCCCTCACCTGTTGTGTCTACTGGCTCCTTGAAGGATACTTTCGTTCCTGCTGGAAGTTCAGACAGGTTGGCAATAGAATCTTCTGCCTTCGGTGTAGAACCTGGCTCAACTGTTTGATCCTTAGCGACTGGAGTGTTCTTATCTGCATCTGTTGCGGACTTAGATACCTTAACGGTCACTGGGACTTCTTCACTCGAACCATCTGGGTAGGTTACCACTACTGTAGCTGGTTTATCGCCTTCACCTGTCGTGTCTACTGG
>NZ_WSRS01000067.1 GCF_009767945.1 Streptococcus danieliae
CCCCCACCACAGGGAAAGCATCTCATAGAAATTCGAAAGAAGCCGGATTCGGATTGACGTTAAAACCATCTCAACACCCTTATTAAAAAGCTAAATAATAAAAGCCTAAAACTGTCAGTTTTCAGGGATTCCACACAACTTGACAAAGAGCCGAAAATATTTGGAACTTTTTTCATACCTGTTTTTTAGCAAATCACTTGCTTTGTGAATGTGGATGGTTTATAATAAGTTTGCTTAAAACAATTGTTTTGTTTGTGGCAAGTGTTTTTGAAAGGAGGAGAGGCTTGTGTTAACAGAGCGTGAGCGAGAGATTTTGGATTTGATCCGCCAGGATCCCTACCAGTCTCAGCAGGAATTGGCCAACCAGGTGGGCTATTCGCGGTCTACGGTCGCCAATCTGATTTCCAGTTTGGTTCAAAAAAATTATCTCCGTGGTCGGGCTTATATCCTAGAGGATTCGAAGTCGGTTGTCTGTATCGGTGGGATGAACTTGGATCGCAAGTTTTACGCTAGGGAAAGGCTGCAGATGGGAACTTCTAATCCGGTGGGAGCGAGTCTCTCGGTCGGCGGGGTTGGTCGCAATATAGCGGAAAACTTGGGCCGTTTGGAGGAGGATGTTTTACTGCTATCTCTGGTAGGGGATGACCACGATGGGGAGCAGTTAAAGACGTTGACCCAGTCCTATGTCAATCTCAAGTATGTCGAAAAGCAGAGTCACCATCCAACCAGTTCCTATGTGGCTATCCTGGATGAGGACGGGGATATGACCTTAGCGCTGGCTAATATGACCATTTGCGATGAGATGACCCCTTCTTGGTTGTCCAAATATGAAAATTTGCTTCTGGATGCGAAAGGGATTGTCGCAGATTTGAATCTTCCCAAGGAGAGTCTAGATTACCTGATTCAATTGGCGCGGGAGCAGGGCTTGCAGTTGGCGGTGGTTCCGGTATCGGCGCCTAAGATGAAACATCTCCCTCAAGACCTAACAGGTGTGGAGTGGCTGATTGTCAATCTGGATGAGTCGGAGGCCTATTTAGACTTGCAATTTGGTGATGGTATCACCAAAAAAGATTTGGCCCAGGCCTGGCTGGGGCATGGACTTAAGCAGGTCTTGATTACGGCTGGGGTTGATATCATGGTTTATGCCCATCAAGACGGGACCTATCTGGAGTTGCAACCGATTAAATTGGAGCAGGTTGTAGACGCGACGGGGGCCGGTGATGCCTTAGCCTCAGGTGTTATTTATGGCTGGTTGAATGGTTTGGCCATTCAGGAAACCTTGCAATTGGGTTTGACCAATTCTTACTATACGATTAGCTCCCAGGATACGGTTCGTCCAACCTTGTCAAAGGAGCGCCTTGCCAAAGAAAGAAAGGAACTTTTTACCAATGAAACAATATCTTGATATTGCCCCTGAAGTTGCCCAAGCCTTAGCAGAAGGCAAGCCAGTTGTGGCCCTTGAATCCACAATTATTTCGCATGGAATGCCCTACCCTCAAAATGTGGAGATGGCTCAGACAGTTGAGGCCATTATCCGGGAAGAAGGAGCGGTTCCTGCGACTATCGCCATTATGGATGGAAAATACAAAATTGGCCTTAGCGCGGCAGATTTGGAGCGCTTGGCAACCGAAAAGGATGTGGCCAAGGTATCCCGGCGGGATTTAGCCTTGATCCTCGCTCAGAAGAAAATCGGAGCTACAACAGTAGCGACGACCATGATTGGGGCTCATTTAGTAGGGATTCCTTACTTTGTAACCGGAGGAATTGGTGGTGTTCACCGTGGCTACGAAGAAACCATGGATGTGTCTGCAGATTTGGAAGAATTGGCTCAGACGCCGGTAACAGTTATTTGTGCGGGTGCTAAATCTATTTTGGATTTACCAAGAACCTTAGAGTACTTAGAAACCAAAGGGGTTCCTGTTTTGGGTTACCAGACAGATGTTCTACCAGCCTTCTATACCAGTAAATCGCCTTACAAATTAAACAGCCGCGTGGAATCTGTAGAAGAAATCGCACAAATGGATAAGGTCAGTCACGAGCTTGGTTTAAGTGCAGGTAGTTTGGTGGTGAATCCAATTCCAACTGAACATGAATTGGATGCAGCCTATATTGATGAGATTATTGCCCAAGCAGTTGTTGAAGCGGAAAAAGCAGGCATCACTGGTAAAGACATGACACCTTTCCTTTTAGGAAAAATTGTTGAGTTGACCGGTGGTGAGAGCTTGGAAGCCAATATTCAGTTGGTTTATAACAATGCCAAGGTCGGCGCACGGATCGCTAAGGCTTATAGTGAATTAAACTAAAGGGATTCTCTTGTAGAGAATCAGAGGAAAGTATGAAAGAGCAAGCCGATCGGCTTGCTCTTTCATGATTTATATAAGAATTGTTAGGAAAAAAGGTGGAAAATGAGACACAAAGCAAATCACAAACAGTCTAGAAAACGCAACCGACAGTAGTTGAGGCTCTTTTTAAGATTTTTTGCCTAGCATATTGGAAGTGTGTTTTCGTAGTCGCTAAGATTTATCAAGGAGGTTTGATAAGGTCAGATTTTGAAATTCAATAAGCATTAGTTCCCAAGTAACGAACAACAAAAGACCCTCGTGAGTTTTGTGTCTCACGAGGGTTCTGGTTATAGGTTAAAGAGATCGTTGAGATTTTCAGCTAGGGTTGGATGGGTGAAAATTTGTTGGGCTAGGTAGGTATAAGGGACCTCATTGTCCATAGCCATGGTGATCAAGTTGATGATTTCTTGAGCATTATGGGCCAAGATGCTGGCTCCAAGAATTTGCTTGGTTTCTGGGTTTACAATGCACTTAAAGGCTCCACGAAGGTCACCATCGACATGGCCGCGAGGCATGGCAGCTACTGGCATTTCTTTAGCCTTGTAAGGGAGATTGGCTTCCTGAACTTGGGCTTCGGTAAGGCCGACTTGGGCTAGGGTTGGGCTAATAAAGATGGAGTTTGGAATGTGTTTCCGGTTTTCGAGGTTGTAGCTGCCGTCGCCTTCCAAGTAGTTGTAGACAATTCGGAAATCATCAAGGGAGATGTAGGTGAATTGTGGTCCACCGTTGACGTCACCGACGGCAAAGACACCAGGCACAGTGGTTTGACAATGTTTGTCAACTTGAATGGCACCGCGATCAGTTAGGGCAATGCTTGTGTTTTCCAAGTCCAAGTTTTGAAGATTGGGTTTGCGTCCAGTTGCATAAAGGAGGGCGTCAAATTCAAAGTCTCCTTGGTTGGTTTGGAGGAGCACTTTTTCATTTGTTGTGTTGGAAATGGCTTGGGTTAGGACACCGAGATGGATCTGAATGCCATCTTCTTCTAGATAGCCCTTGGCCAGTTGGGCCAGGCTCGCTTCGCTATGTGGTAGGAAGGTAGCGCTGGCATCTAAGATGGTTACTTGGCTACCGAGTTTGTTGTAGAGACTGGCAAATTCAAGGCCGATTGGTCCAGCTCCTAGGACACCTAAGTGTTGAGGTTGCTCGTTCAAGTTTTGGATACCAGTTGAATCATAGACATGGTCGCTTTCAAGCAGGCCAGGGATTGGTAGTTGATTGGAAACGGCTCCCGTATTGATGACAATTGTGTCAGCTGTCACCTCTTGGCGTTCAGATCCTGCTTCTAGTTGGACAACCTTGTCGGATAGGAAGCTGGCGCTGGCATCAAAGAGGGTGACACCCGCTCCCTCTAACATGGCATAGTTCTTCTGATTGAGGCGACCTGTTACAGCTTCTTTTTCAGCCATGACTTGGCTGAAAGAGAGGTTTTGATCGGCTGCCCGAAGGAGGGTTTTTGTGGGGATACAGCCGATGTTGATACAGGTTCCGCCATACATGGCTGGGTCCTGTTCTACCAAACCAACCTTTTTACCCTGGCTAGCCATCTTAGCAGCTAAGGTTTTTCCTGCTTTCCCAAAACCAATAACAAATAAATCAAAATGCAGCATAGTTCTTTCTTTTATCAAAAAAGCACCAGCGATGAAACTGGTGCGTGGGTCTTAAAAGAGTTTTTTCAATTTATCGACCGCACCACTGAGACCTTCAGATCCTGAAACCAAGGCTTTGGCTTGGTCAAGGTAAGATCCAAGATCATCTTTGTGTTCATCGATGAAGCTCTTAGCAGCTTCAAGGTCTTTGTTTTCGATGAGTTCTTTAACTTTATTGAAGAGTTCAACTGGATTCATAGGATTCTCCTTTTGTTTTTCTATTATTAGAATAGCATAATTTGTGAGGGAAGGCTATTGATATGGATTGGTTGAAACAAAAACAGCTTCTGGAACGTAAAAATCACTAGATAGGAGTTCTAAATGGCCTGTTTGCGGATTTCGTTTAAAGACAGTTGCGTTATCAGATTCTTGGTGGACCACAATCAAGAAGTTTTGGTCACTGGAGAAATTAAAGTCACGGGGGAAGTCTCCATGGCTGGGAACAATTTGTACTTGTTGGAGATTGCCATCAGAGAGGATCTTAAAAACAGTAATGGAATTGTGTCCGCGATTTGAGACATAGACAAACTTGCCATCCTGACTCATACGGATAGCACCAACGGTATTGTCTCCTTGATAATCTGCTGGTAGGGTGGTTTGCTGGCTGAGGTAGTCAAAATCACCAACACCATCATAAACCAAGGTTTCTACCGTAGAGTTGAGTTCACAAGCCAGATAGGCCATTTTAAAATGGGAATGGAAAACCAGGTGGCGGGGACCAGAACCGGGCTGGGCCTGGTAGTGATTGATCGGAGTGAGTTTACCAGCATCGGAAACACTATAGGTGGTTACACGGTCCGCTCCAAGGTCACAGGTGACCAGGTACTTATCCGGAGTTAGGTCTGAGAAGTGAACATGGGACGAAGCTTGGTTGGGGTGGGGTCCAGAGCCTTCTTGGTTGACGGCGTCTACCAAGGCTAAGCGACCGTTTTCCTCAATCCGATAAGCGGTTACTTGCCCCTTGTGGTAGTTGGATCCATAAACCAGTTGTCGTGGGCCATCATAGGCGACGTAGCAAAGAGAAGCACCGTCCTCTAGGACATGATTGAGGAGCTCTCCTGTTAAACGATAGGCTCCGATACCACCTTGGCCATTTTGGCCTGCAACGCTGTAAAGTTGCCCGCTTGGATTGAAAGCGAGGTAGGTCGGACTGGTTTCTGGAGTCAGAAGCTCAAGGGCTGACAGTTGGCCAGTGCTCAGGTCTAACTGGGCTGTATAAATCCCTTTAGAATCGCGTTTTGTATAAGTTCCGAAATAGAGAGTATCAAACATAGGTATCTCCTTTAACTAGAGTCTAGGGGCTTAGATCTCTTGGTGAGAAGCAAGCGCTAACTGCTTTTATTATATCATAGGCTAGTCGCAGTTTTTTTGCTTAAAAAATGCTAAAATGAAAGGAAATCTCGAAAAAGGAGTTCAGTATGCAGGAAAAAGAACGGACGTTTACCCTCTCCTGGTTTTTTAGGTGGTTTTTAGACAATAAGGCGATTACGGTCTTTTTAGTCTGCCTCTTACTTTTCTTGAACATTTTTCTCTTAACGAAAATTAGCTTTTTAATCACACCGATCCTAGGTTTTCTGCAGATTTTGGCCTTGCCTTTGATTATGTCGGGCTTGATTTTTTACTTGCTCAATCCGCTGGTGGATTTTTTGGAATCCCGGAAGATCCCACGGATTTGGGCGATTGTTCTAGTTTTTGTTTTGATCTCAGCCTTGTTGGTTTGGGGAGTAGCGGTGCTGATCCCAAATTTACGGACCCAGTTTCTGGCCTTTGTTCAGAACTTCCCGTCCTATCTGGAGAAGGCGGAGGTGGTACTCAATCAGCTGGTAGACCAGCCGCTCTTTGATGCAGCGCGACCACAATTTGTGGCGCTCAATAGTGAGATTTCCAATCGTTTGACCGAGTTTGTCAGTCAGTATTCTCCTCGAGCGGTTAACTGGGCCAGCAATTTTTTGACCGGTTTGTCCCAGTTTTTGGTGGCTATCTTGATTATGCCCTTTATTGTGTTTTACCTCTTGCGGGATGGCAAGGAGTTGAATGCCTATTTGACTAAGTTTATGCCAACCAAGTTCCGACCAACATTCAGTCGCGTTTTGACGGATGTCAACAAGCAGTTAGGTAATTACGTGCAAGGCCAGATTACTGTAGCGGTGATTGTGGCATTGATGTTTATCCTCTTTTTTAAACTGATTGGTCTCAATTATGCGGTAACCTTGGGAGTGTCTGCGGGCCTTCTTAATCTAATTCCCTACCTGGGTAGTTTTTTGGCCATGATTCCTGCTCTTATTCTGGGTTTGATTGCTGGGCCAGCCATGTTGATCAAGGTGATTCTAGTCTTTATTGTCGAACAAACCATCGAGGGCCGTTTTGTGTCGCCCTTGATTTTGGGAAGTCAATTGAATATTCATCCCCTGACTATCCTGTTTGTCCTTCTGACATCGGGAAGTATGTTTGGCGTTTGGGGCGTTTTCTTAGGGGTACCAGTCTATGCCTCTCTCAAGGTTGTAGTCGAAGCATTCTTTACCTGGTACCAAGAAGTCTCTGGATTGTATGAGGAGGAAGAGCATGAATCCTAGTCAAGCTTTTTTGGAAGCTTTGGAGCGGCAAGATTTAGAAGCTGCCCAGCAGGCCTTTGACCGGCTGTTGCAGGAGTCTTCAGAGGACCAGCAATTTGAAATGGCCCTCTATCTGGAAGAGATGGGGTTTTATGAGCAAGCCCAATTGCTTTATGAAAAAATTAAAGCAGCTTATCCAGAAGCCTACTTGAGTCTAGCCCAAATGGCTAGTCAGGAAGGGCGGACCGAGGAAGCCTTTGCCTATCTTGAAGAAATCTCAGTAATTAGTGAATGGTACTTGGCCAGTCTTTTGGTCAAGGCTGATCTCTACCAAGCAGAAGGGTTGACGGATGTTGCCCGTGAAAAATTACTGGAGGCTCAGGCCCTTAGTGATGATCCGGTTATTGTTTTTGGATTAGCGGAATTGGAGTTTGAATTGGGCCATTACCAGGCGGCAATCCAGTCCTATGCTAGCTTAGATAACCGAGAAATCTATGCGCTAACCGGTATTTCGACCTATCAGCGCATTGCCCTTAGCTACGCAAGTCTTGGGAAGCTGGAAGTGGCCATTGAATTTTTAGAAAAAGCCATCGAACTGGAATATGATGATAAGAGCGTCCATGAATTAGCGCTCCTGTTACTAGAGACAGGGCGGACCCAGCGTGCCTTGGATTATTTTCGCCAATTGGAGGCCTTGTCACCAGACTTGTTAGGCTTTGAATTGGGTTATGCACGGGCCTTGCGCGAAGAGCACCAGTTGGATCAAGCCTTGCGCGTGGTTGAGACAGGTTTGCAGAAGAATCCTTTTGATGAGCCCTTGATGTTATTAGCGTCTCAGTTATCCTATGAGTTGCATGATGTTGCAGGTGCGAAAAAGTATTTATTGGCGGCGCGTGAGATTGCAGAGGATTTGGAGGAGGTTTACCTCCGGCTCAGCAATCTGTATTTAGAGGAGGAGAATTTCCAAGACTTGGTGGATCAAGTTCCTTCAACAGTCGATTCCGTCTTGACCCAGTGGAATTTGGCCAAGGCCTTGCAAGGATTGGAACGGGATCAAGAATCGTTGGAGCTTTACCAGAAATTAATGGGAGATTTGAAAGACAATCCTGAATTCTTGCAAGAGTATGTCTACCAGTTGCGTCAAATGGGTTATAGAGAGGATGCGGCAGAGGTGGCTCAACTCTATCTCAATCTGGTTCCAGATGATCCGGATATGCAGGAATTTTTGGATGGTCTAAATGATTAAAATATATCCAGCTTTCGGGTTTGGTTCTTGAAAGTGTGATATAATTAAGGAGATGTTTTCAAACAAGGAGTTGTCATGAAGAAAGCCCTGATTGTGGTTGCCCAGGTGAAGCAAATTCAAGAATTAGAGACTTTGATGAAGTCTGTTATTCTCCATAACCAAAACCTGCATTTCTACATTGCTCACGATGGAATCGCCAAGCAATGGTTTACTAAAGTTCGGAAGAGATTGGCTCGAATGGCTGTCGAAGTAACATCTGTTCGCCTACCTGAAAATCTTGCTCAATTAGAAGTAAGTCCCTTCCGCTACACTCTTGACCACTATGTGGTAGAGGAGAATGTTTTATTGTTGTCCCCAGATATGGTTGTGACAACAGATTTAGGGCCGATCTTTAAAAAAGATTTAGGCAATGTTTTAACGATTTCCAATGTTCAGAATCAAGATCCTCAGGGAGCAGGGGTGGGAGATCGGCTCAAGGTTGTTAGTCACCATGTTCCCAAGGTGGCTCATGATTCCTATTCTCTCCTAGGGGACAATGTTGCTGATAAAGTGGATATCGCTTCCTTGATGAAGGGGAAAAAGCGTAAAGGAAAAGAGAGCCTATCCGATGTCGAAATGGAAAAAGGTCCCGTTTATCCGATTATTATCCATTACGATACCCCCTATAAGCCCTGGGATGAACTTCGCTTAGTTCCCTATCAAGCCGTTTGGTGGTACTATGCCAATCTAGCTTGGGATGAACTGGTAGCAACCAGTCCCTTCCTCTTGGAAAAACAAGTTGAGTCTCTCTCAAATTATGATTTTGTAGGCTGGGTTTATACCTACTCTGATGAGTTGCTCCATCTGGAGACCCTGGCACGGGAATTGCCAAATATTGGTTTTGTAATTGCTGCTCCAACGGAGATCTCAGCGACTTTGATGAACCTTTTGGTCTATCCGAATATTACTCTAGCTCCTGGTGTAGCCCGGGATAGCCTGCTCTACGATGAGATTGTCCGAGAAGCAGATTTCTATTTGGATATTAACAACTACGCAGAGGTCGGCACAGTAGTGGCTGATATGGCAGCTGCTGGGAAGCCAATTTTGGCCTTCGAAGAAACCAAGCATGGAGACTATGGTCAAAAGATTTTTAGTCCGGATAATCTCTTCCTTATGATTGAGACCATTCGTCATTTGGAAGTGGATAGTCTGCTCTTTTCGATTGGCATCAATCACCAATAATAAAAAGTGTGAAAGGAGGTTGGGACAAAGATCTCACCTCTTTTTTGTACTCGTAAAATTTGTCTGCTACATCGAGTCGATTCCTGCCTCAGTTGATAGCGAACTTTTCAAGTTCGTCTATTTAGAAGCTCGTCGAGTCAATTCCTGCCTCCGTTGATAGCGAACTTTTCAAGTTCGTCTATTTAGAAGCTCGTCGAGTCAATTCCTGCCTCTGTTGATAGCGAACTTTTTAAGTTCGTCTATTTAGAAGCTCATCGAGTCAATTCCTGACTCGATGAGAGCACTGCAAATAAGCCTTGTTCCTTTAAGATGGGAGCAAGGCTTGTTTGTAAGCGCCCAATAACAAGGTATCTTCCGATAAAGTAGAAATCTAGCTATACTAGTCTCAGAAAACATGAGTAGAGGAGATTGGTTTAGTGGATGCGAA
>NZ_WSRS01000068.1 GCF_009767945.1 Streptococcus danieliae
TCGAAAGAAAAAGTGTTGTTTTTAGAACTGTTATTTGTTAGACTAAACATATGGATTTCCTTTGTTTCTAATGATTTTGTTGTGCGCTTATATCATAGAAGGAAATCCTTTTTTTGTCCAGTCATATGTCTCACCCAATGGGTGAAAATCAAAAACTTCTAGAAACCTTGATCTATCAGGGATTCTGGAAGTTTTTTTAGTTAGCTATGAATAATTCGGGGTATAGCATATTTTCCAACAGGGAAATCCAGAATGTTGAAACCAGTGGTTTAAAAAGAGGTCCAGCTAAAAAACCGGACCTGCTTATTTTGGGATATATACGAAGACTTTGTCTCCTTAATCGCTATTGTGGCCTCTCACTGTCGATAGACGACTTTGGAGGTCCTTACATCATACCACCCATCATTCCTGGATCCATGGCTGGACCAACTGGAGCTTGAGGTTCTGGTTTGTTGGCTACAACAGCTTCGGTTGTCAAAATGAGGCTAGCAACACTAGCTGCATTTTGAAGCGCTGAACGCGTTACCTTAACAGGGTCAATAATTCCTGTTTCAATCATGTCTACCCACTCACCACTAGCAGCGTTAAATCCTTGGCCTGCTTCTGCTTGTTTAAGGCGATCAATAATAATAGAACCTTCATAACCAGCATTGAGAGCAATCTGACGTACAGGCTCCTCAAGGGCACGTAGAACAATATTACGACCAGTCTCTTCATCTGCCGTTAATTCCAAGGCAGCAACTGCTGGAATCACATTTACCAAGGCAGTTCCACCGCCGGCAACAATTCCTTCTTCCACTGCTGCACGTGTTGCGTTCAAGGCGTCTTCAATGCGCAGTTTCATTTCTTTCAATTCAGTCTCTGTTGCAGCACCAACCTTGATCACCGCAACACCACCGGCCAACTTAGCCAAACGTTCTTGCAATTTCTCACGATCGAAGTCAGAATTTGTAGTTTCAATTTGAGACTTGATGACACCAACACGGTTGCTGATGGCAGCTGGATCACCAGCTCCTTCAACGATTGTTGTCGAGTCTTTATCAACAACCACCTTAGCTGCTTGACCTAGAGCCTCGACTGTCGCATCTTTCAATTCAAGACCCAAATCGTCTGTGATAACCGTTGCGCCAGTCAAGATGGCAATATCTTCCAACATCGCTTTCCGACGATCACCAAAACCAGGAGCTTTAACAGCTACTACATTAAAGGTTCCACGAATCTTATTCAAAACAAGGGTTGGCAAAGCCTCTCCATCAACATCATCCGCGATGATCAAAAGTGGACGGTTGGTTTGTAGGATGCTTTCCAAAAGTGGCAAAATTTCTTGGATATTGGAAATCTTCTTATCTGTTACCAGAATAAATGGATTATCCAATTCTGCGACCATTTTTTCGTTGTCTGTAACCATGTATTGAGAGAGATAACCGCGGTCAAACTGCATTCCCTCAACCACTTCCAACTCAGTTTCCATTCCACGAGATTCTTCGATGGTAATAACGCCATCTTTTCCAACGCGTTCCATGGCCTCTGAAATGTATTCTCCAACCTTCTCACTCCGAGAAGAAACAGCTGCAACCTGGGCAATGGCTTCCTTGTTAGAAACAGGTACAGAATTGTCTTTCAAAGCTGCAACCGCTGCTGCTGTTGCAGCTTCAATACCGCGACGAATGCCGATTGGATTTGCACCAGCTGTCACGTTTTTGATTCCTTCTCTGACAATCGCTTGAGTCAAGAGGGTTGCAGTGGTTGTTCCATCACCCGCAATATCATTGGTTTTTGAAGCAACTTCTGAAACCAACTTGGCACCCATGTTTTCAAAAGGATCTTCCAACTCGATTTCTTTAGCAATGGTTACCCCATCATTCGTGATTAGGGGAGAACCGAAGGCTTTTTCCAAAACAACATTCCGGCCTTTAGGTCCCAAGGTTACCTTAACTGTATCTGCCAACATATCCACGCCACGCACCATAGCGCTGCGAGCATCTGATGAAAATTGAATCTCTTTTGCCATTTTTTACTCCTTACTCAACAATTGCTAGAATATCAGACTCACGAATGAGGAGGAACTCTTCATCCCCATCTTTAACAGAGATACCAGCATGACCTTCAAAAAGAACGGTTTGTCCAGCTACAACAGACAGTTCAATTAACTCACCATTAAGCGCACGTAGTCCTTCTCCAACGGCTACAACTTCTGCCGTTTTGGTCGCTGACTGGCTATTCGAAGCCAAGACAAAACCAGACACAGACTGCTCTTTTTCAATGACATTTACAACAACTTTATCTGCTAAGGGTTTTAACATAGATTTTCCTCCAACTATTTAGCACTCGACTCTTATGACTGCTAACTCTGTTTCTATTGTATCATTTAGTCAACAATAGTCAAGAAAAAAACTTGCCTCTGTTCCAAAGTTTTTTAAGGGATAAGTCCGCACTTCAAAAGGGCAGATCCTCACCCTCCTCACTAACCATCTCAAACTGTTCCTGTTTCCGGCGTTGTTCCCGTAACAAGCGCTGCTCCTTGGTTTCTAACAGCTGAAAGTCACTGCAAAGAACTTCGGATAAATAGTGCATTTGCCCATCTTTTTCATAACGACGGGTACGGAGCTCCCCTTCCACCCCAATCAAACTTCCCTTGCAGGCATAACTAGTGATGTACTCAGCCAAACGTCCCCAGGCAACAATCGAGATAAAGTCAGACTCCCGCTCACCCGATTGGTCCCGGTAACGCCGCTTGACGGCTAATTTAGAACGTGTCACACTCCGATTTGAGGGGGTCTTCTGAAGTTCAGGAGTCCCTGTTAAACGACCGATTAGAAAAATACGATTCATCTTTTTTCCCTCCTACCTGTTTATTCGGAAACAAATCTAAAAAAGAGTCTGGGATAAAACCCAAACTCCATTATTTTCATGCTTCGGTCAACTTTCTTTCCAAATCCAGTATTACCTTTTGCAGGTTCAGTCGCCCCCTATAGATGCCATAACCAAAAAGGAGCATCCCCAAGAAACCGAATAGTGTGAACAGAGAACCCACAACTGTGATTAGCTGATTTCTTCCAGCGAAAAAGTAAAAAAAGATTAAACCAACACTGGCAAGAGTGAAGAAAAGACTGAACCAGCGACCAAGATTCTCAATCATATGCTGTTGGTAAGTGATTTCCTGCTCATAGCCTTGCATTAATTCTTGTTCAGTCATAGATCTTCCTTCTTTCTAGCTATTGCAAGCCTGGATTAAAGAAACCAAGCAATACACCAACAAAAGCAAGGAGGACCAAAAACAACATTACTTTGATGGGAGACAGGTTCTTTTTAGACATTAGCCACCAACAAAGGACAATAAACAGGGCAGTTAAGAGTCCTGGATACACACCGTCCAACTGGTCTTGAAGAACCAAGTAGGCTTGGCCAGAATTATCGGTCAATTGGAAGGCGGTTTTTACCGGTACCCATGTGGCAGCGACAGCTCCAATCACCATGCCCCCAATAATGGAAACTGATTTGCGGATAGCTTGTCCAGTTGGCCCGACTAAAAATTCAACTGCCTTATCCCCTAGCTCATAGCCTTTGAAATAAGCAAATTTCATTCCAAAATACGCAAGGAGGTTCCAAACAATGATATAGAAGATTGCCCCAAGTGGTGATCCTCCGTTTGATAAACCAAGGGCAATCCCGAGGATAATGGGAATCAAGGTTCCCACAATCAAGGAATCCCCGATACCAGCCACGGGGCCCATCAAACCGGCTCTCAGACCGTTAATGGTTTCATCATCCACACCATCTGCCCCATTGGCACGCGCCTCCTCTAACCCTGCCGTAATCCCCACAATCAAGGAACCCAGTTGGGGTTCTGTGTTGAAAAAGGCAGTGTAGGTCCGCATCGCTTTGGCCTGATCCTCTTTGTCTGCATAGAGCTCCTCGACAACTGGTAGCATCGAGGCTAGGTAGCCAAAGGTTTGCATATGCTCCTGGGAGAAACAGGTTAAATTTCCATAGTACCAGTGATGGAAAGATTTTCCTAAGGTTTTTTTACTGAGTTTTACCATCTTAGATATCCTCCTCGTCATCGTCGTCATAGTTAGCTGTGGCAGCCACGGGGCCTCTTGCATTTTTAGCCATTTGAATTTCATAGAACAAAACTGCAAAAATCAGCGAAATAACGGCAGATGCTACTAAATTCAAGCCTAAAGAAGCTGCTAATGTAAAACCGACAAAAAATGGAATGAAATCCGTCACTTTTTCAACAATCTGTTTTAAAAGGATGGCGATCCCCACACAAGGTAAGAGCGAACCTACTGTAAACAAGGTTTTCATCGGAATACCATCCAAAGGCAAAACTGTTTTCAGAGCTGTAACGGCATCTGCCCCCAACTTACACAAAATCAGGGTTGGCAAGAAAGAGAAGACAAAATGGGAAATCCACGGAAAGCCCCAATCCACTGCGTACAAGCGCTTGAAGTCGCCTTTTTCTACAGCCTTCCAACCAAGGTGCTGCCACAGCAAGTTCATGGTTGCTGTACCATAGAACAAGACAGTTCCGACAGTTCCAACCAGAGTTCCCATCGATTTGGCTAAATTAGCTGCTTCAGCAGAATCGACTGCCAAACCTTGAGACCGAATCGCCACCATGGCTAGGGGAATACCAATATAAGAAATTGCACGAACATCCGCAGATACGGTTCCGCCAGGCGTTACCAGGGCAATATAGACCAGCTGCATAGCTACACCACAAATAATTCCTAACTTCAAATCGCCTAAGATTAACCCTGAAACAAGTCCTCCAACAAGCGGACGTCCCAAAGTATAGTTCCCAAAGGATGTCCCTCCTAATCCGGGAACAGATGAGAGACAGGCAAATAGACCTAATAAGGCTGCTTGTAACCATGAAATTGTCATCATAAAACCTCCTTATGAACTACAGCTTCTTAAAATCCAAATTTTTCTTTGAAATCATCCCAATAACCAATTGAAACATCCGGTAGTAACTGAAATTTCACCTTGTAGCCAGCTGCTTGAATAGCCTCAAAGGCTTCTGCCTCCTCTTGGGTAATGGATTGATTATTTCTCAGTTTAATAGCACCTGGACGGTCATTGGCTGGTCCGACAATAATCTCTGTGACATCATCGGGTACAAAGCCCTGATCGACTAAAATCTCCTTCATATCGAGTGGATTCTTGGTAATTAAAAAATAACGACTATCCGAATCTCGGACTTTCTGGGACTTCTGTTTCCAGGCCTCTAGATCCCAAACAAAGGTTTTCTTATCCGATGCTGCTTTATAGGCCTGTTTTAAAACGGCATTTCCTGCTGCAGCATTATTCACAGCCACTAATCCATCACAGGGATACTCCTTGGCCCAGCGGGTTACGGTTTGGCCATGAATCATCCGATCATCAATTCGTACAAATGTAACTGCCATATTTTTCTCCTTTTTCCGTTATTGACGCTCATTCCTTAAATGAGGTCCTCATCCTCATCCGACACCGTTACTTCAAACTCTTTTAGGGCTGCAGCAGCCTCTTTCAGAATAGCCTGGGCTAGGTTCTTGCCCTCCAAGCTATCTTTCAGCACCAGTCCCGTTAGTCCCATCGTCAGGTTTAACCCTCCCAATACAAGAGCTGTCTGCAATTGCCCCCGCTCCTCAAGGACCTTACAAACCGTTGTCAATGGACTTCCACCAACAAGATCCCCAAGAACCAAGGTACTATCAGCAACTCCTACTATTTCAAGTTCTTGTCTGACACGTCGGGCAAAGTTGTCGACAGACTCCCCGTCTTGTAAAGCGAGGGCAAGCACTTCCCCCATCTTGTCGCTGGCAAACATGTTCAAGGAGCTTTTTACACCTTCTGCCAAACCACCATGGCTGACCAAAATTAGATACTTCATCTTCACACCTCCTTCAAATTTCACTCTTATTTTACTTTATTTGAAATCGCTTTCATATTGGCAAATGTCATTTTGACTTCCTGACAATTGATAGGTTCGATATGACAGATGTCATATAAAAAAAGCGAGGTCAGAACCCACATTAAACACCAATGGATTCTGACCTCACATCAATTCATTCACATAATCGCCTTAGCTCTATTCTTCAGCCCTCAAGGTTAACTCAAGCTCTCTTTGTAAACGGGGTAATTGACTATCCACTTCACCCGATTTGATAATTCCGTCCACCCTATAATGAATACGCTCTAGGAGTTCCTGCTCAAGATCCTGACTCAGATCAAGGACGGAATGTTCCATCATGTAATCCAATTTTTCAGGAGAGATCGCATGACTCCCAAATACATTAGCTTGTAAAACCTTCTGAGACTCGGGACTGGTGACCACCGCTTTGAGCGACGAGGTTCCCTGGGATTTTGTAAACAACTCTTGTTGGGTCTCCTGGTCTGCACACAGCAGGGTCATGAATTCCCAAACCTCAGCTGCATGGGCTGTTTTCTCAGACATGGCCAAAAGGGAGGTTTTGACCTGGGTCCCCTGGTCTACCCCTGATATCCCAGGCATGGGTACACAGGTCCAGGCAAAAGTCGAATACTTAGCCACATGATAGGGATAGGGTTTGTAAGTCCGATACTGGGCTAAGCTCATGGGAAAAAAGGCAACCTTGCCTTGGTCAAAGTCCGTTGACGAAACACGATAGTTTTGGTTTAAGGCTTCCAATTGGCTCATAAATTTTAAAGCTTGGTGCATTTCCGAGCTATCCAAATTCAGCCCTGTTTGACTTTTAAGCTGTCCACCATAAGCCACCAGGGCTTGTTGCCAACTGTAATCTGTAATGCCAAATTGGTCGATAATCCCATCGCCATTGGTGTCCTTGGTCAGTTTTTGGCAGAGTCTGTACAAATCCTCTAAGGTCCAAGCCGTTTCAGGGATAGCCAGACCTTCTTGTTCCAATAAATCCTGATTGACACACATCATGATGGGATTACTTTCCAAAGGAAGTGCAAAGCTCTGCCCCTTATAAAGACCTGACTGATAAGCTACCGGATAATACAGGGCCTCTGCCTCCTTCCCTTGAAAACCGTCCAAAGGCTTGAAAGCACCTGCACGCGCTAGGGAACTGAAGCGCGACTCCGGAACCAGGAATACATCCGGCTGCTCCCCCAAAAGAATCTTTTCAGACAACCAATCTTCATAGTCCTCTTTGGGAATTCCACTCTCGTATTCGACACGGATGTCCGGATGAGCTTTTTCAAATCGTTCAATCGCTTGATCTAAGACCCTATTTTCTCGGCTATTGGGAACATCCCAGCTACTACCTGCATAAACCCCTAGCCGTAAGACCTTCTTTTGAAAGAATAGGCTAAAACAAGCTCCAAGCAGCAAAAGCAAGCACCCACCCAGGAGGATCCCTTTGAGCACCTTCATTGATCCCTCTCCTTCAACAGCTTTCTCTGGGTTAGGCCCGTTTGGACAGCCCAGATTGCCAGTTGGGTCCGATCCCGCAGACTCAATTTCGCTAAAATACCAGAAATATAATTCCGAACCGTTCCTTCTGAAAGAAACAAGTGGGCGGCAATCTCTTTATTGGACTCCCCAAAGCCAATTTGCTGAATAATCTTCCATTCCGTCAGACTCAATTCCTCGGTCCAATCCTCTTGGATTGCAATCGTAAAATTAGCTTGCGCCATCTGGGAAAATAACTGCACAACCTTGCTGGCAATATCCGGGTTGATCATGGCTCCTCCCTGGTTCACCGTTTGGATGGCTCTGTACAATTCCTCTGTGGAAACACCTTTAAGCAGATAGCCAGAAGCACCATACTTTAAGGCCGAGAAAATAAACTCATCATCATCGAAGGTCGTTAAGATAATAATTTTAATGTGGGGAAAGCGCTCCTTGACCTCCTTGGTACAAAGCACACCGTCCATAATCGGCATCCGAATATCCATCAGAATCACATCTGGATGTAGCTGTGGGATTTTCTCCAAGACCTCTTGACCATCCGCCACCACTCCGACCACATCTATATCTGCATGACTCGCTAAAACAATCTGCAGAGACTCTCGAATCAAGGCTTGGTCATCTGCAATCAAGACTTTAATCATATTCTCCTCCCATTCTTGGAATGGTGACATAGGTATAAAAACCATTCCGATTCTCAAAATGAACACGACCGCCAATAATCGCCAGACGTTCCTCCATCTGCCTTAACCCGTAGCCATAGTACAACTCTTCAAACCCCACCCCATCATCCTGAATGATCATCACATAATCCTGGCGTTCCAGCAATTCAATCCGAATGGAGCGGGCATGCCCATGCCGAACGGCATTGGTAATCGACTCCTGGATAATCCGAAAGACGATATCTTCCTTGGCAATATCCAGATCAATACGATCCCACTGAAAATCGAGAACGATTTCAATATTAGACAGCGCCTCGTATTCACGAATCGTTTTCAGCAGCGCTTCTTTCAAGCTGTGGTGTTCCAAATCTCCCGGCCGCATTTTATGAAGGGAAGCCCGTACATCGCGGATACCATCCCTAACAACCACCGAGATATTGTCCAACTGCTCCTTTGCACGAATCCGATCCCGATCCACCAAAACCCTCACCGCATCCAGTCCAGCTGAAATTCCGGTTAGGGCATGGCCCAAAGTGTCATGAATTTCCCGCGCAATCCGCTTCCGCTCCCGATCCTCAGCTATTTTCTCGGAGAGAGTTAGGTAGCTGTTTAACTCACGGTTAGCCTGGGCAGCCAGTCGCAACTCCTCTTCAATCTTTTGTTTTTCTTGAATGGTTTCTAAAATGGAAAAAATCAAGGATAAAATAAAAACAAGGAGATTGATCGAAAATAGGAAATTCTTGCCAAAAAGTAAAAGAACTTGCAGCGAGGGCGGGCAAAAACGAATATAGGTCCCCAGTGAGGGAGAGGCCACAAAGAGCGATAAACCCGAATTATTCATAGCTAACTAAAAAAACTTCCAGAATCCCTGATAGATCAAGGTTTCTAGAAGTTTTTGATTTTCACCCATTGGGTGAGACATATGACTGGACAAAAAAAGGATTTCCTTCTATGATATAAGCACAACAAAATCATTAGAAACAAAGGAAATCCATATGTTTAGTCTAACAAATAACAGTTCTAAAAACAACACTTTTTCTTTCGA
>NZ_WSRS01000069.1 GCF_009767945.1 Streptococcus danieliae
GTTGCGCTTGCGACAGGTGGGGAGATCTCCTTTACCTTCGGAATCCGCTACAACCCCAATGATATTCAAAAATCCGCTAATCCAAGCAGACTAAGAGATCGGTCCCGCCAATGGTTTACTGTCAATGCGGATATTAAAGCCAGTGGGCTAATCCAGAGGGAAAAACCTGGAAATCCACCAATCGCTCCGCTTAAACCAGATCTTCTCACCAAAAAGCTAGAAGCTCCTAAGAAGCCCCTCCAACCTAAAGAGCCAGCCTATGCCACAGTCAGTCAACCAGTCCAACCTAAAAAACCAGAACTAAAGGTTATTCCAGATCTCCCACCATTAACGGTTACAGCTATCAAGCCAACAGCCCCTAAAGCACCAGTTGTCTTTTTACACCAAATTCGTTATAAAAAACCTCTTCCATCAATATCTGTAACTCAGCCTACAAGACCAACGAAGAAACCTCTTTCACCAAAGCCTGTCAGACCTGTTACAAATACTAGGCCTGTAGTTTCTTATCCAGCCCATACTAGAGTTTACCCAGCTCCTACGTTCAACTATAATCAATACCAAGGAATTCGTTATAGGCAACCGTATGTCCCATCAGCTTCAGTTACATACCCAAGCTATGCATCTGGTTGGGCAAATCAAGCCGCCCCTACATCTAGAGTTACTTCACCAGCAACTAATCCGGAACAGAAAGCTCCAAAACCAGGTGAAAACAAGCCTAAACCTAAAGGAGAGAATAAGGGGCAAGAAAAGAACTGGTTTAGCAGTAATACAGGCTTTAACGATAAGGAGACGAAAGCTGTCCTGGATTATATTCGAAAAACAGGGGCAGAGGCTAAGAAAAGCCATCCCAATGATCGAGCTGCTTATAATCGAGACGTGGCTCAATCGCTGGCCTATGGTGCTTATAAGACAGATGATCTTCAGAAACTGTTTAATATTTATTTATCACAGCCACTAGTTGAAGACGGTTCTGTCTTACAAGCTATTTCAAATACTCATAAAAATTATGAGGATAAAAAAGATGAGGATAAAAAATATTATCCGCTTGATCTTCCCCATATGCTAACCACTTTAGCCTCACTTGAAAAACAAAATGGCAGGTTTGATTATACGGCATTTATTAAGCGTCTAGCTGTTCAGCCCTTGATTAATCCATTGGCCAATCCAGTAACTTTTATCTGGTCCGCCTTTAATAATGGTGATGATGTCAAAAGAAATATCTTGTTGCAACAGAATTCTTTGATTGGAGATTTATTTACTAATACAGATCGGAAAGATTACTTATCGGATATGGATGCCATTATTCTTGCCCGCCATCCTAAATATAAGGATCTTCCTCTTGATGAAAGAATCATTCAGTACTACAGCCAAGACCTGACGATCAAACGCCATCAGCTATTGTACGAAGTCTACGGAACAAATAAAACAAGTGCTAAAATGAATCTGGCAGGTGAAATGTTGCTATCAACTCTAACTTTAGGAGGATTGGGGTTAGCAGTTGTCGGTATGTTTAAAAGAAAAGGGGTAACACATATTGGTGAAAATTTAGCGTTACTCGATCAAGTTGTTTTCGAAAAATCTTTTGAACGTGCCTTTCAGAATCCAATAAAAGCTCTAGGCAAGATAACTACACGGATAATGAGTAACACAAATCAGTTTCTCCAAAAGAATATCATCAAGCCATTTCAAAGTACGGTTAAATCCATTAGGAATAGAGTTTCTCTAAGTTTTGCAAAGGGTAAAAAAGTTTTACAGAATAAAATTGTCAAGCCACTTGTATCTGTGGTGAAAAAAGGTGCGAGAGCAACTAGACAAAAAACAGCACAGCTTGCTAAAACGATGAAACAAGGCTTTAAAAATATAAAAAGCAGAGTGATTAAACCGATGGGAAATGCCATTCGCAAAATTAGCAAGCCATTACAAAATGCTGTTGGTAGAGTTGTCAAACCAATCCAGAATGCTGCTCCTAGACTTGCTCAATCAACTGCAATAATTGCAAAGTCTGTTGTGAGGACTTTAGCTAGACCAGTGACTCAAGTTGTCAAACCAGTTATTAGAGCTGTAGTTAGACCAGTTGTTCAAGCTGTTAAACCGGTTATTAGAGCTGTAGCTAGACCAGTTGTTCAAGCTGTTAAACCGGTTATTAGAGCTGTAGCCAGACCAGTGGTTCAAGCTGTCAAACCAGTTATTAGAGCTGTGACCAGACCAGTTGCACAAGTAGCTAAGCCTATCGCTAGGGCTGTTGCTAAAGTTACGCAAATTTTTAAACCGAAGCCATCTGCTAAGAGGAGGAAATAAAGAATTGAGACTAAAAAAACACTTCGTACTGCTTGGCGTATTCCTCTCACTTGCTGGAATTGTATACGGATATACACAGTACAATCTAACTCGCTATTCTGTCTATTACGCTAGCCATATGCCTAGAAAAAAAGAAGCTAAACCGGAGTTGATCATGGCTTTAGAAAATCTAGATTGGATTGATAGGGTAAATACGGAGAATGTTCGCTTTGATAAAGAGGATAATAAATCGATATATATCAAAAAAAATTCATACTTCACGTATAGTATCTATGGGTATGGCAAGGGTTATTATATGGGAATAAATAAAACAAATGGTGCATATTTTTATAACACTGATTCAACAGGAAAATTTGTCACTTATTCTTCGTTAGTTGAAAATAAGAATGAAGAATCGTTGGAGAGAAAGACTTTACAGGAAATCGAAGCCCTATTAGCTCCAGCCACCCAGGATATTATCGAAGCTCAAAAAACTCCCCTTATCAATCTTCAAAAGCTGTTTAATCAAAGGTATATGTCGAGATTCAATTAGGTATTGGTGGTGTATTTTACTGTGGAGACCAACTGTTCGTTTAAATAATTAGAATTTGAGTCTAGTAGATGAGGATTAAGAAAGGTAGCTCCATGAAAAAACAAAGAAAAAAACTGATTCGGATCTTCTTACTCTTACTTGCCATCACTATATATATTTTGGGAACTATATACCAGTTTACACCAACCACAATATGTAGTGTTTCGATAATATCAAAAAAGACGACTTTCTTTCGGAAATCGTCTTTTTCATTTAAGTTACTTAAATTAGGGAAGACATTTCATCTTTGAGTTTTTCTTCTTCTAATTTCAGTCTTTGTTGTAGTTTTTCATAAGGCACTATATATTTTTCCACAAATCTATCCTGCTCCTCGATGGGGAAATATTCTATGTAGTAATCAGGTAGCAAGTCATCTCTTGGAATAGTTAATTTAGATGTACCGTCTGCTAAATCAGATACAAGTTGTTTACGAATGGCTTCAAGATACCAGTTATAAAACTTCAAATTTACAGGGTATTTCTCATTTTTTTGTGTCAGAACAACACATAAATTACTTGGTGTAAACTTTCCGTTAACATATTGAGATTTTCCTAAAGAACCTGCTGCATAAAGTGCATATACAAGGGCTTCTTTATCATAATCATAAGATGAGTGTTTTTTCCACTCATCTGAAGCGGTAATAAAATCATATTTTCCGCTAGGGTCATTTTTTGTTGAAGCAAGACTACCCTTTGGAGAAATTTCAAAAATATCGCTAAATTTCACTAATGTTTTTGATGTGTTTTCTTCCAGCTCTATGTAGCCTGAACAATTTAAGACAGAGTTTTTATATATTTTTCGTTTCTCTGATATACCTTTGATTTCTCTGCTATTTTGAATAGCATCTATGATTTGATTTTCAATGTCATTCCACCGATTGGCAACATCAACTCTTCCTTTATGTTGAATAGATTCAAAGCCATCTTCTTCTAAGTTGTAGAATAATACTTCGTCATTTTCATTGTGCTTTGTCTTTGTAAATCCAAAAATTGATGTGTTCACCGATCGACCTTGTTCAGTAAACAGGTTAAATGGCATTTTGATTACAAAATCCAATTTAGCCATTCGCAAAATTTCCTCTGTTTTTCCATCTACCTCCTGATATTTTCTAAGTGTTGGTGTGGGCATAATGATAATGAGTTTACCATTAGGTTCAAGATATTCAATAGCCTGTTTAGTGAAATCTATAGGGCTAGTTTTTTCATAGGGAGGATTGATTATACATTTTGTTGGTTTCTTTTCTCTGATTTTTTCGAGAAGAATTGCATCTCTATTATTCACTATTGCTTGCGAAGTGTCTGACAGCAAACTACTCCGGAACATCAGATTAGAGCGACCATCACCATGCAAGAACATATTTGAACACGCTAATGCGAATAATACAGAATCGTTTTCAAAACCTATCAACTGATTTTGTCTAATATAATCTTGTTTCTCAAGGTCATCTTGAGCTAAGCTACTTAAAATCTCAAGTGCTTCCATTAAGAAACCTCCTGACCCCATACAAGTATCTATGACAACATCATCGACATTGAGGCGAGCTAATTTTACCATCAAGGATTTTATATGGTCTGGAGTTAAAATAATATTCTTATTTTCAGCTTGACCTGAACGTGATAAGAATATTTTATAGGCTTTTCCTAAAATATCTAATTTTTCATTGTTAATAAATGGAACGAAAATTTTATTCTCTATAAGAGAGATAAGATTTACGTAGTCTTTTAAATGATAGTCTATATTTGAAATAAACGAAAATCTATCTCTCCAATTAAACTCTTTTGAAAGATTATTGACTTTTCGTTTTAGTTCTGTTTCTATAGCATCTAATAGAGACTTGTTTAAATTATGAGCTTCTAATATGGTTGCATCTGTAGTAGCGGTATCTTCAACATCAGGTGCAGTAGTATGCTTATATTGGTTTCTGAAATTGTTGTTCCGCAAAGCTATCAATATACCTGAGAAAAATAAACTTCTATCTGTATCTCGAACTTTTCCTCCAGCATGGAATGTTTCATTTAACTGTTTGAGTATACTAGTTAATTCCATTTCACTTACAATTTCTCCTTTAAATTTTTGTATGAATAGTTTTTCTAAGTTTTTAAGGCTAAGTAGTTTATCTTTTATATGAAATGGAATAATATCAGATTGGGGAGTTTCCTTGTAATAATAGGTAACTTTAATCTGACTCAGTTCTTGACCTGATATTGCTATACCGATTATCCCATTATGCAATAGATTATTTTCCATATACCACTTTACTTCAGCTTCGGCTGAGGAATGTTTTAAGGCTTTTGCTTCAACAATAATTGCAAAGGATTGTTTATCTAAGAAAAAATCAGGAAAACCCTTATAGTCTGTACCTTGTTTTGATTTAAACCCATATACATCAGGAATAGCACTTTTCTCTAAAAAAGTATTTGGTTCATAAAATTCTCTAAAAATATTTTCTGTCTTCGTTTCAGAGACTTTATTTTCAATTAGTGAGATGACCATTATGCCACCTCACTAATTGAAAGGAAAAAAACTTCCTCACAAAAATGTGAAAAAGCCTGTTTTAGTGGTTGACAAAAAACACGTCCGATTACATAATCAGCTGTGAGCTGTGAGCTGTGAGCTGTGAGCTGTGAGCTGTGAGCTGTGAGCTGTGAGCTGTGAGCTGTGAGCTGTGATTACATTCATACCAATCATTTCCTTTACTTTTTAATGGTTCTATTATATCAAATTTTCAAACTTTTGTATAGTAGAACTTTACATTTTTGTTGACAAACATTACTGTTTTCGATATAGTATAATCAAGAAATAAGGAGTACCAGTTATGAAGTTTGAATTTAAGTCATTATTTGATTTACAATCTGCTTTTCCTGACGAACAGTCATGTATAGACCATTTAGAAAATATGATTTGGGGCGATGTGATTGTCAGCCCTTTTGATGCTACTTCAAAAGTCTATAAATGCAAGGGAAATAAATATCGTTGTAAAAATACTGGTAAATACTTCAATGTCAAAACTGGCACTCTTTTTGATAATACTAAGATTGAATTGCGTAAATGGTTCATGGCGATTTGGCTTGTAACTTCCCATAAAAAAGGAATTTCTTCAGTGCAACTTTCAAAGGATATTGGCGTTACTCAAAAGACAGCTTGGTTTATGTTGGAACGTATCCGTAAGTGTTTTGGCTCTGAAAATGATAATACTCTTGATAATGTTGTAGAAGTTGATGAGACTTATATTGGCGGAAAAAATAAGAACCGTCACAACTCTAAGAAAATCAAAAATGCTCAAGGGCGTTCTTTAAAAGACAAGTCTGCCATAGTTGGCATGGTACAACGTCAAGGTAAAGTCAATGCTCATCATGTATCAGATACTAAAGCCAAAACATTAACCGAACAAATCGTCAAATATGTCAAAGAGACTGCTCAACTTTACACAGATGAATGGCTAGGTTATAATAAAGTGGCTAAGATGTATCAACATGACTTTGTAAATCACGGTTCTAGTGAATACGTGCAAGGCGATGTTTATACTAACACGATTGAAGGCTTTTAGGCTGGATTGAAACGTGGTGTTTTAGGAATTTATCACTCATGGTCTAAGAAATATCTTCAAGACTATGTAGATGAATTTGTTTTCCGTTATAATACTCGTGATTATTCGGATAGTAAGCGTTTTAATCTCTTACTTTCAAATGCCTGTGTCCGTACTAAATATAGGGAGCTAATTTATGGCTACTAATACACTAAATGATTTACATTTTGAATTGGAAAGGTCTATTTCTCGAAGAGTTGATAGTAAACTAATTGGGTATCAGGTTAGTCTTTCTGATAGATTTTATGACAAGTATACGAAATTCTGGAATAAAAAGTACACTTTTGATTTTGTCATTAACCATCGTTCGTTTTATACTCAACTAACGAAACGATGTGTCTATGATGTACTTGGAGACAATCAAAAGAAAATTGATAGAAAAGCAATCGCTAGACACATGGCAGAGCTGGAAGCCTTGATTGATGTCGCAGAGAATAAAGAGGAATTTCAAAACTTTTTTGAGAAAAAGTATAGTCTCAAATTCCCTGATTTGAATGACTGCGTTTATCCAAAGAAAAAAGAACTATCTGATTTTGACAAGAAACTTTGGATAGCCATGCACTATAACCCTAGAGAAGATAAGGGGGAACAGTAATGACAACATGGTATGATTACATGGTAAGAGCCAGCGAACATGCTGGAAGTGATGGCGATTTATGGTTTCGTTATCTTTACAAGGTTATTCAAGATGAAGAAACCAAACTAACAACCGAAGATGTTGAACAGTTATTAAAAAATCCTACTCTGACACCGTTTCAAAAGATAACTCTGCAAGATGCTTTAATGGACGGTACTCATACAAGAGAACATGTCTTACAAGCCAATCGTAAAAGTCAACCGAAAGACATTTTAAAGTTGTTTAGAGAGGGGAACTATGGATAAGAAAATCTTATTTGAAGCTCTCAATGCTGAATTAGATAAAGAAAACATTGAACTTGAAATTATCTGCGTTGGTGGTTTCGTCCTTGAGTATTATAATCTTCGAGGAACACAAGATGTCGATGCCTTTTATCAAGAAGATGCTAAAATCAGAAGTATCATCGAGAAAGTTGGTAATGATTTTGGTGTGAATGAACCTAATGAATTATGGCTGAACAACAATGTAGCTAATATGAATAGAATACCGCCACGTTCCATCTGTGAGAAGGCATACGGCTATTCAAACCTGACTGTCCTTGTTCCTCCACTTTCTTACATTCTCGGAATGAAACTAGAAAGCGGACGAGATAGAGACAGGCAGGATGCTGGGGACATTATTAAGCTGGTTAAAATCCGTTCCATAAAAGATGTTATCACTAAACTCAAAGAATACGGATTTCAACCTGATATTTCAATGGTTTTGGAAGTTTTTGAAATAGCCTATGGTATGGAATGGTTGGCAGAGTATATGACCGAACATCCAGAAGAATTTAGACATTATTAAAAGACGATTTCCGTTTGGAAGTCGCCTTTTTTGATAATCTTGAATACTACATATTGTATCTAGTGTAAACTGGTATATAGTTCCCTATATTTTTACCAATCTCAGTTGGCATCAAATCTATTATTACACTCACTCCCAAAAAAGCGATAAGCGATTGACACCCATTGTTGTAATCTATAATCTGGGAGAGATTATGTTCAAGCCCAAACGAGAAACCGATGGAAAATATGAATATGTGTCTCCAGGTAATGCCATTAATTACAATGAATCGGCTTCATTCTCATATTCATTCATATCAGATCAAGGAGTCCCTAGCTTTCATACATCTGTTGGTGTATATTATCATGATGAAGATATTAGTATTAATTTTCAATTAGACCCGAATTTTAAAATAACGAATATTTATAAATACACGCCAGATGATATCACGGAAGAAAAACCTTCTCAGGAAGATCAAGTCATGGTTGACCGTTACGTCAAACAGTTGACGGATCATGTCCTTGAAACTCGTGTTGTACCACCTATCTTCAATCTCCAATGGCTCTATGACCTGACTTTTGATGAGAAGAAGATGCTTCATCTTGAGGATGGATGAATTTAGGGGGAATCTTTAGATTATCTAGAACTCTTGATGCTTTGGTTCTATTAGAGATAATGGGTTTTACTGTATGAAACTATCGTTAGAGTCGAGGAATCGTAATCAAGAAAGGCATCTCCATGAAAAAACAAAGAAAAAAACTGATTCGGATCTTCTTACTTTTACTTGCCATCACTATATATATTTTCACCAATCTCAGTTGGCATCAAATCTATTATTACACTCACTCCCAAAAAAGCGATAAGCGATTGACACCTATTGTCGTCATCTATAATTTGGGAGAGGTTATGTTCAAACCCAAACGAGAGACCGATGGAAAATATGAATATGTTTCCCCAGGTAATGCAATTAATTATAGTGAAACAAAAAATATTACTTTTTCTTTTGATGATGGAGATAGGACACAAAAACATACTGTAGGTTTTAGTAGTTATGAACACAAACAACAAATTCTAATTAGTTATACCCAAATTATTCATACCTCAAACAACTCCGTGTAAATAGCTAAAAAATCATCAGAAATTGCCAAAAAACAATGGCAATTTCTGATGATTTTTCTTGTCGTTCAATCTGTTCTAAGGATAAAAATGGATTC
>NZ_WSRS01000006.1 GCF_009767945.1 Streptococcus danieliae
TTGAAACGACGGACTGTTAATTCTAGATAAATAGGCTTATTATCGATTTCTGTTAGCTGAATTTGACGCTTTTTAGGGCACCTCTAAAAACTAAATTTCTGAAAATCTAAATGTTGATTTATCAAGGTTTGAGTGATTAAATTTGAAGAAAAACTGGGGTTTTTAGAGGTCCCCTTTAGGAGTGGTACCATGGGCATAGACATCTTTAGTAGATTCCCAGATAACTCCACAGGAGGGGCAACAGCTTGGACGTTTTTCCAAAGAACCTTCAATGATTTGGGCAAGACGATTTCGCTTATCTTTACGAAAAGTAAGCCAATTTTCTCTAAAAGTAATGTTTAGGTTTTGAATTCCGAGTAATTTTTGAGTAACATAGTCCATATGAAGCAATTCCTATTCTGATGTTTTTTTTTCACTTATCAGTTTACTAGGAATTGCTTTTTTTTGCACTCTGAATTACAAAAAAAGTTGCATGGAGAGCAAGCTTTCCACACAACTTATTATAGAACCTTTTATCATCCCGTGAGCAAGCCTGGCATTGAAAATGGATTAGATTTAATAATTCCATCATCCGGTTTCTGGAAATCGGGTAGGAATAACCCTTAGGAAACAGCGCTAATCGTAGCTGCCGATCAACCCGCCGAATATTAAAAGGGTTGACCAAAAAGGACCGGTGACAGCTAAAAAGAAAAGGACTTGTGGCTTTGACATCCTGTAAATTTGCAATAACCGACACTTCTTCATCACTGGTAACAATTGAGATATAGTGAGCTCGGAAACTTCGTTCAATATAAAAGACCTTCCGCACCGGTATCTGAATTTGCACCTGCGAATTCCGGATTAAAATCAACTCCTTAGGCGTATCCTGAATAAAATAGCTATGAATCTGCAACAGCACAGTGGCTAGTCGTTGATGAAAGCGGATAGGAGGCAAATCCCGCAAAATATAATCCAAAACACCAACCTGACTTCTAAAAACTTCTTCCATAAACAACAAAGAATCTGCCACAATAATAATCGAAGCTAGGGCATCCCGCTTCCGAATTTGAACCACCAAATCAAAAAAAGTTCGACAAGAAGACTCTCCATGAAGAACCAGAATAAAGACCTGATGCCTCCCCCTTCTTGACCAAGCATCCAATAAACCCGCACTGGTGGTCCGAATCTCTAACTGCTCCAGCTCCACACCAATTGTCACCAAAACATGTTGCAGCAAGTCTTCCCACCAAAAATGATCTCGACAAAGCTCTTCATAAACAAAAATATTCATAACGCCACGTAAACATTTCCCTTTCATCTTATTATTCGAAGAAATTTGGCATAACAATCTCCAAATCCAACCCTCTAAGAATACAGGAAAAAGAACCCATTCAAACTCTCATGTTCTGAAAGGTTATGAAAACGTTCTGAATGGCAGCACAGTCTAGAACCGACTTTTCAAAAACTAAAAAAGACAAATCTCACTATGAGATTTGTCTTTCGTTTTTGATTAAAGTTCGATATCTCCGAAAAGATCTGCCATTGAGAAACCAGTTTGTGTTTCTGGCAATTCGAAGTCACGTTTTTCTTGACGACGTGGACGGCGTGGGCGTGAAGCGCGTTTTTCTTCTTGTCCTTCAGCTTGTGCTGGACGCTCTTCAAGAGCTTTGATAGAAAGAGATACACGCTCGTCAGCTGCGTTCACATCAAGAACTTTCACGTTAACCACTTGACCTACTTGAAGTGCATCTTTTGGATTTTCAACACGTTTGTGTGAAATTTGAGAGATGTGAACCAAGCCATCGATACCTGGCAATACTTCAACAAAGGCACCGAAGTCAGTCAAACGTTTAACAGTTCCTTCGATAACGTCACCCTTAGCCAATTTTTGCTCAACACCGTCCCAAGGTCCAGGAACTGTAGCTTTAAGAGATAGGGAAACGCGTCCTTCTTCTTCGTTCAAGTCCAAAACTTTAACGTCGATTTCTTCACCAACTGTTACAACAGATTTAGGTGATACGTTACGCTCATGTGACAATTCAGTCAAGTGAACCAATCCGTCTACACCACCAAGGTCGATGAAGGCACCAAAGTTAGTGATACGAGCAACTTTACCAGTTACAACATCACCTACAGAAAGTTTACCAAATACTTCTGCACGAGCTGCAGCTGTTTCAGCTTCTACAACTTCACGACGTGAAAGGATGAAGCGGTTTTCTTTTGGATCCACTTCTTTAATTTTGGCATCAAATTCTTGACCTACAAAACGCTCAGTGTTACGAACAAAGCGAGTATCAAGCATAGATGCTGGGATGAAACCACGAAGTCCTTCAAACTCAACTGCCAAACCACCCTTAACTGCGCGGGTACCTTTAACAGTGACAACTTCTTCTTCACGTCCAACCAATTTATCCCAAGCTTTGCGTGCTTCAAGACGTTTTTTAGATACAAGGTAGGTAACAGTATCAGTGTCTTTACCTACAACTTGACGAAGTACAAGCAACTCAAGTGTTTCACCTGGTTTAACCAATTCGTGAATGTCTGCGTCACGATCGTTGGTCAATTCACGAAGAGTCAAGACACCTTCAACACCAGTCCCAGAGATTGCTACGTTAGCTTGTCCAGCATCAACAGTCAATACTTCAGCTGTCACAACATCGCCTGGCTCAACTTGGCTAACGCTGTTTAGCAAATCTTCAAATTCGTTCATCTAAAAAATCCTCCAACAATCAAGTCAATACTTGATATACTTATAAAATTTCTTCCTAAGTACCGCACCGCTTCAACCGTCGCCTAGATATAAAGAAATAAAATATCCAAAGGATATTTTAGCTTCCTCTATCCAATAAGTAACCTAAGAACTGGGGTAGCTGGATTCGAACCAACGCATGAGGGAGTCAAAGTCCCTTGCCTTACCGCTTGGCGATACCCCAATAATGAGAAATGGAGAGAGAGGGATTCGAACCCCCGAACCCGAAGGAGCGGATTTACAGTCCGCCGCGTTTAGCCTCTTCGCTATCTCTCCGACATCAACAAAAATTATTATATCACACTATTCTCAGAATGCAAGCCTTTTATTTGGATAAATTATAACTTTCGATAACTTTTTCAATTGCTTGCTCCAATTTTTTGTGAAATTCCTGAACATTTCCATTGGAAACCAAGGCAAACTGGTTCTCCAATTCAGCAATTTCACCAACGACCTGCTTGCCAATCATTAATTGATAGCCCTCAAAAGTCTCTGCTCCCACTTTTACCGAGTGGTCCTTTAACTGAATTTCAATTTTTTTCTCTTTCCGACTCATGATACACCTCACAATCTTCTATTGATTTTACACAAATCTTTTAAAAAAATCAAATCAGACTTGAAATTTAATAGGTGAAAATTTGACAAAAAGGGCTCTTCCTTTTACTATAGGGCTATGGAAAGAAATCAAACACTTATGCAATACTTTGAGTGGTATCTTCCCAATGACGGTCAGCATTGGAATCGGCTGGCCGCAGATGCCCCTCATTTAGCCGAACTTGGGATTAGCCAGGTTTGGATGCCACCTGCTTTTAAAGCCACCAATGATAGCGATGTTGGTTACGGAATTTATGACCTTTTTGACCTGGGGGAATTTGACCAAAAAGGAACCGTACGCACCAAATATGGAACCAAGGATGAATACATTCAGGCCATCCGTATGTTAAAAGACCATGGCATCTCAGCTATCGCTGACCTCGTCTTGAATCACAAGGCTTCTGCTGATGGACTGGAGTCGTTTAAAGTCATTGAGGTCGACTCCAAAGATCGAACCAAGGAGTTGACCGAGCCCTTCAGCATTAAAGGCTGGACTCACTTCTACTTCCCAGGTCGTCGTGGGCATTACAACGATTTCCAATGGCACTGGTACCACTTTACCGGAACAGACTTTGATGCCGGTCGCAAGAAAACTGGTATCTACCAAATTGTCGGTGACAATAAAGGGTGGTCTGACGATAGTCTTGTGGACAAGGAAAACGGCAACTACGACTATCTTATGTATGCAGATTTGGACTTCAAACATCCAGAAGTCGTTCAAAATCTCTATGACTGGGTCAACTGGTTCATCCCCACAACAGGAATCTCGGGTTTCCGCCTGGATGCCATCAAACACATCGATTCCTTCTTTATGAAAAACTTCATCCGCGATATTAAGGACAACCTCTCTGAAGATTTCTATGTCTTCGGAGAATTCTGGAATCCTGATGAAGAAACCAACACCAATTACTTGGAAGACACAGACTACCGCTTTGACTTAGTTGATGTCAAACTCCACTACAATTTCCAGGAAGCTGGAGAAAAAGAAGCCGACTTTGACTTAACCACCATCTTTGATGGTAGCCTGGTCAAAAACCATCCCGACTCTGCAGTGACCTTTGTCGAAAACCACGACACCCAAAAAGGCCAAGCCTTGGAGTCAGTCGTTGCAGATTGGTTTAAACCCCTTGCCTACGGTCTGATCTTACTTCGCCAGCAGGGCAAACCCTGCGTTTTTTATGGCGACTACTATGGTGTTCAAGGAGCTCATGCCCAAGCCAGCTTCCAAGAAGTTTTAGATAAGCTCCTCATCCTCCGTAAATACTGGGCCTATGGAGCAGAAACCGACTACTTTGAAGAGCCAAACACCATTGGCTGGACACGGATTCCGGAAGAATTAGACCGCAGCCCTCTAGCGGTTATCCTCAGCAATAAAGACGATGCTACCATCTCCATGTTTGTTGGAACCCAATGGCAGGGACAAAGCTTTAGTGACCAACTAGGCCACCACTCAGATACCGTTCTAGTCGGCGAAGACGGCTGGGCGAGCTTCCCCGTTCACGGCCGCAGTATCTCTGCTTGGACCCTGACTAGTGATTTATAAAACAAAGGGATATGACCTCGATGCATATCCCTTTTCTGCGTATAAAAAAGAGGCTGGGACAAAAGTCTAGCCTCATTGACTTTGTATAACAAAATACCTTTGACACAGTAGCTGATTGGGTCTAATAGCATTGTATGCTGTTAGAGAGTACCAAATCTTGTTTGCGAAGCAAACTCCAATCGTTCGCTTTTTAAGCTCGAAAGAGAACCTAATCAGCCTTGCGGGGGTGGGAGTAAAAAGATCCAGTGGATCTTTTTAGCATGAGCCCAAAATTAAGAAAGCGAATTAACTAAATTTTTTCAAATTTAATTCTGTCCCACTCCCTTTGAAAAGCTTATTTTTCTTTTAAGACTTGGTTCAAAATCAAGGCCACAATGGTTCCTGTTGAAATTCCAGAGGAGAAAATCATTTGTAGGGCCTGAGGCAAATTGCTGAGCAACTCTGGACGAACCGTTACCCCAATTCCCAAGGCAAAGGCCAGTGAGATAATCAAGAGTTCCCGATCGCCCATTTTGACAGTCGCCAAGGTTTTAACCCCTTGAGCTGCTACCAAACCGAACATAATCACACCAACCCCACCAAGTACAGGCTGAGGCATGATTGAAATCAAAGCTGAGATTTTTGGAAAGACCCCTAACAAGGCCAAGATAATTCCGGCTAAAATCATCACTTGACGGCTGGCAACCTTGGTGAGGGCAATCAAACCAACGTTTTGTGAGAAAGCTGTATTAGGACCAGCGCCAAAGATACCTGCTAGGAGAGAGCCAACACCATCGGCTAACACACCGTTAGCTGCTCGTTCAGAAGTCATTTTTTGACCAGATGCTTCACCGATCGCCATCATAATCCCCACAGTACCAATCAGCGATACCACATAGGCTGGAATAAAGGCCAAAATAGCAGAGAGTTCAAAGCGGACACCAAAACCAAAAACATTTGGAAGGGCTACCCAAGCAGCATCGCTCACAGCGGACAAATCCACTTTTCCAAGAAAGACACAGAGGACATAGCCAAACACCATCCCAAAGAAGACAGAAGCGGTTTTCAACATTCCTTTACCGTAGTGGTTGAGGAAGAGGGTGAAGAGCATCACGACAAAGGCAATGCTGACATTCTCAACCGAACCATAATCGCTCGAGCCAACACCTCCGGCAGCCCAGTCCATACTTACAGGCAACAAGGTAATCCCAATCAGGGTAACCACGGTTCCAGTAATTAACGGCGGGAAAAAGCGCATCAAGGGTTTGATAAAACGACTAAGGATGATCTCCACAAAGGATCCTGCAATGGTCGCTCCAACCACTCCGGCTAAACCGAATTGACTACCAACGCTAATCGCTGGATTGGCAAAGGTAAAGTCCGTTCCCATCATACCAGAAACACGCGCCCCAATCGGTCCCAATCCTTTCGATTGTAGGATGGTTGCTAGACCAGCGACAAAAATAGCGGCTGAAACGAGGGCTGATGTTTGTTCAACCGGAAGGCCCAAGGCCGAAGCGACGACCAAGGGAACAGCGATAATTCCTGCAAAGGCAGCCAGAATGTGTTGCAAAGCCAAGAGAATCGCCAGACCTTTGGGAGGTCTATCCTCAACTCCATAAAGCATTATTGCGACTTCTTCTTTTTGGGTGTTGTGAGACATGGTCCCCTCCTTCTATTTTTAAAAAGAATAGACCTAGTGTAACAGAAAAACAAGAGAAATTCAATACATTTCCTGCAATAAGCTTAATGAACGTTCGCTTTTTGCTTATTTTATTCTATAAAAGGAACCATTTTCTTTAAAAAATCTGATATAATGGAAATATCTCATAAATGGAGGCTATCATGCAATTATTAGAACAGCGTATTTTACAGGATGGAAATGTCTTGGGAGAAAATATCCTCAAGGTCGACTCCTTCTTAACCCACCAGGTCGACTATCAGTTGATGAAGGAGATGGGCAAGGTATTGGCCGATGGTTACCGCGATAAGGGAATTACCAAGGTTGTCACTATCGAAGCGTCTGGTATCGCCCCAGCTATCTATGTTGCGGAGAGCTTAGAAGTTCCGATGATTTTCGCCAAAAAACATAAAAACATCACCATGACCGAAGGAATTTTGACAGCAGAGGTTTATTCCTTCACCAAACAGGTAACCTCAACCGTCTCCATTGCCAGCAAATTCCTCAACGAAAATGATCGGGTCTTGATTGTTGATGACTTCCTGGCCAACGGTCAAGCTGCCAAGGGGCTGATTGAGATCATCCAACAAGCGGGTGCAAGTATTGCCGGTGTCGGAATTGTGATTGAAAAATCCTTCCAAGATGGACGCCAACTAATCGAAGATCTCGATGTTCCCGTTAGCTCCCTCGCCCGGATTGAAAAATTTGAAAATGGTCAAGTCGTTTTCAAAGAAGCCGATTTGTAATCAAAAAAGAGATTCACTGATTGTCGTGAATCTCTTTTTTGCTACTAGTAAAGTTCTATTTAACGAGCCTTCAAGGCAGATAGGATCTGTGTTCGAATATCCTCCACTCCTTCTGGTTGCCCTGGTAGGAAGACCGTTGAATTACCAGCTTCCGCAAAGCTGTTTAGGGTATCCAGGTATTGGTTGGTCAAAAGGATGGACATAATTTGCTCCTCATTTAGACTGACCTGGGCATCCTTTAATTCCCGGATAGATTCAGCTAAGCCATCCACAATGGCCTTCCGTTGTTGGGCAATCCCGACCCCGTGCAAGCGATCTTTTTCAGCCTCTGCTTCGGCGGCGGTGACGATTTTAATCTTATCGGCTTCTGCCAATTCTTGGGCTGCAACCCGTTTGCGTTGAGCCGCATTGATTTCGTTCATCGATTGTTTGACTTCGGCATCTGGTTCAACCTTGGTAATCAGGGTTTTTACAATCTCGTAACCATAGGTAGACATTTCTTCTGCCACTTGATTTTGAACTTCCAAGGCGATTTCGTCTTTTTTCTCAAACAATTCATCTAGCGTTAATTTAGGAACCGAAGAACGAAGGGCATCTTCAATGTAGGACTTAATCTGGCTAACCGGCTTGATCAACTTATAGTAGGCATCAATTACATTGGACTCATTCACCCGATACTGAGTGGCAATATTCAAGGTCACAAAAACATTGTCCTTGGTTTTGGTCTCCACCACAATCTCACTCTGGAGCAGGCGTAATTCAATCCGCGCAACCAAACGATCAATTCCCAAAGGCAACCGAACATGGATCCCACTCGTCGCCGTCTTCTGATAACGACCAAACCGCTCAACAATCGCTACCGACTGTTGACGAACCACATAAATCGAACTGAGCACCAACACCAACAGCAGCAATAGGAAAATCACTGACAGAATCAAGACTAAAATCATCTTCTTCCCTCCTTTTCCTACCATTCTATCATATTTCTATCTGGGCTAAAAGAAAAAAGGGGGAGTTCCCCCTCAAACTGATTTATTAGACTTCCTGCGAAACGTTAACTATCCTTCAAAATTGATAATACCAGCAATCAAATTCATTCGTAAACCAAAGCGTTTCTTACGATTCCGATAAGTGGTTGAAAATATTTTAAACACTTTAAATTTTGCAAAGACATTCTCAACCTTAATACGTCTTGAAGATAGAGCTCGATTATAAGATTTTTCCTCTTTTGTTAGGGGATGTAATTTACTAGATTTTACAGGAGTTTTTGCTTGAGGATAGAGCTTCGTAAGTCCTTGATACCCGCTATCTGCCAATATTTCCTGAGCCTTAGATAAATTTCGTCTACTAGTTCTAAAAAGTTTCATGTCGTGGCAGTAATTCAGCTGAACATCGAGAAAAAGAATTCGTCCTTGTCCAGTTACGATTATTTGCGCCTTGCTTGCATGAATTTTCTTTTTGCCAGAATAGTTTAACTTTTGTTTTTTTGGGGCGTTGAATTCTCACTTCTGTTGCATCAACGATGAGTGTATCCGTATCTTTGATTTCTCTTTTTCCAATAGCGAAACCATTTTGAACTAAAGTTTCTTCAACCCAATGGCTACGACGAATAAGGTTACTTTCATGTACACCAAAATCAGCCGCAATTTGTTCATAAGTGCGATATTCACGTAGATATTGAAGAGTAGCCATCAAGATGTCTTCTAAACTCATTTTGGGTTTACGGCCACCTTTAGAGTGTTTTGCCTGATAAGCAACTGTCAAGATTTCTAACATCTTTTCAAAAGTTATTCTCTCAACACCAACTAGGCGTTTAAAGCGTACATCGGAAAGTTTTTTACTGGATTCATAATTCATAGCTTTAGTTTATCATATTATAGTTTTGCAGGAAGTCTATTATGAAATAAGCGTAAGTTCCTACAAGTTCTTGATCAAAGGCTGACCAGCAGAGCTCCAACTGAAACCACAGGTGCGGAAAAATTCTTGAATCTTTGGTTCCAAAGTCTACACTTGTAAGACTGTCCCTTGTTCCTGCTGTTTGATAAAGACTTCAATGGTTCGGTAGAAATGGACTCACCTACCTTGCCGCAAATACTTTGGTTTGAGAGCTAGAAACAAGTCTAGTTTATCTCCTTGTGGCAGGATACGGAAATAGCCTAGTAAGACCCCATTCCAAATCACAACAAAGTACTTCTCCTCACGGGTAGCAGGGGATAAGAGCTCATCTTTCATCTCCCCTAGAGAAAAAACGAACTCCGCAGGAAATAGCCAATCCTGGGTAATTTCCAAAGCCAAGTCCTGGGGCATGGGCATGACGTAGGTATAGTCCATTTTCCGAAAATTCTTGACCAGGTTCTTAATCCGTCGGGCCTGGATATCAACTTTCTTTGTTTGGTAGACATAGTCAAGATAGCCCTGTTGGTAACGAGGAATCATATCCGCTAAAATAAGTTGCACTTCTGTCGGAAGACGAAGTAGGAAATCGCTAAAACGAGGATTTTCAATCATTATTTTAGCAGTACCGCTGCAGCCAAGGCTTTTTGAATCGCTACAACGCTGGTGTCACTCTTGAATTGTAGCACTTCTGCTGGTTCAGCCGCAGAAGAGATCCAGATTTTCAACTCCGCATCCAAATCAAAATGACCACTGGTTTCAACAGTAAAACGTGAGATAGATCCGTAGGGAATCGATTTATAGGATACTTTTTTACCGGTCATTCCTTGTTTGTCAACAAGAATCAAACGGCAATCGGTAAAAACAATCAAATCCCGGACGAGGGTATAGGCCATCTCCACTTCTTCCTCTGCTAGGAGGATATTGTCCAACTCCTCTTTTACTTTTCGACTATCCTTTTCGCTCGCATTTCCCATCAAACCTGAAAAAATTCCCATTTCTGACTCCTTTAATTTTTTATCCATTATAGCACACTTATCTAAGCCAACTGTTCTCCAACCTCTTTTCTTTCCTTCAAAGAAAGAAGAGCTTCTTGGACTCCAATGAGGCTGAGAAGTAAAAGTACGGTTAATAAGAAAAGATTAAACCAGATAGATCTGCTCTCTAAAATCGGCAAGTTCAGCAGAAAACCATAATTACCACCAGTCAGCACTGCCACAACCGCCATGGCTAGTGTTACCACAAAGGAATAGAAACCTAGATCTCGCTTGGTCAGCCATACATGCTCTGGCTGATGAGAAAGGTAACTGACCGATAGGTAAAAAAGAAATTGGTGGAGCAGAACAAAACTAAGGTTGGTGATATGGAAAAACGGATAGGGATAGAGTATCGGATATACCAGGGCGACTACCGGACCAAGCACTCCAACATAGGCCCAAAACTGTTTGAGCTTGGAGCCATCTGGCGAGAGCAATAAAAAAAACATAGCCAGCCGACAATGGTAAAAAGGTAAACTGGTCTTCCAGGAAAAATCGCGGAGAAAGAAAAATCCATACAAGGCTAGCAGAATCAAAATAAAGAGATTTTTGACAGCCTTCTCCCCCTTACGATTACGCGCTGCCCAAAATAGCAGAGGGAGGCTCAGCACTAACCCAAAGTGTCCCTGCCAGCCCAAATGAGGAGGGTAATCAAGGGGTCTTGTTGAAAATAGTTGCGTTAATAAATCCCCCATACCTTAATCTCCTTCTAAAGCCTCCACAATCTTAGCCAAGTTCATGGAGTTGCTGCCTTTTAATAAAATCTGATCCGCAGGTTGAAGATCTGCACAGACCGCCTGCGATAAGGCTTCGAAATCCTTGGTTGGGTAATACAAAACCGAACCCAAGGGGAAAATCTCCGCAGCCAGTTTGGCCAGATTTTCAATCTCTTGGCCGTAGAAATAAACACGGTCTAGTTCCTCTGGACTGAGACTTGTAATCATCGACAAATGCAATTGGTCGGATTCCTGCCCCAATTCTTTCATATCTGCCAGGACAGCCAGCTTCCGCCCGCCCTCTTCTCGGTCCAAGCTCGCAAAGGTCTCAAGAATCAAACGCATGGCTGTTGGGTTGGCATTATAGACATCTGAGAGAATAGCTGCTCCATTTTGGGCAGTCCGCCATTCTGTCCGGTTTTTAGTCAGGATGAGGCTTTGGAAAGCTTCCGCGATGGCTGCTTCAGACACGCCTTCAGCCTTGGCTAAGTAGGCCGCGACCATGGCATTGCTGGCATTGTATTTACCCGGTAGAGGAACTTGCAGGGGTTCTTGCAAGAAGTTCGTTTGGAAGCGAAGCCAGGCCCGGTTTTCTTCCAAATTGCTAAAGCAAAGGTCACCTCCCTCACCAAAGCGCTTAACTTTCACATGATTCGGAAGCAAGTCATCCAACATAGGATCTGCCGGTACTAATAAGAGGGATCCTGCAGGCATGCCATCCGCAATCTGTAACTTACCTTGGGCAATCTCCCTACGATCTTTGAAAAATTCCAAATGCGCTTCTGCAACAATGGTAACTGCCGCTGCCTTAGGTTTGGCAATTTTCGACAGGAGCGAAATGTCTCCCAGATGGTCTTGCCCCATTTCTAACACCAGTTTCTCAGTCCCTGGGGGCATGTGGAGGATGGTGTAGGGAAGTCCAATTTCATTGTTGTAATTCCCTTGGGTTTTATAGGTTGAAAAGGTTGTTACCAGCAGATGCGCCAACATATCTTTGGTGGTTGTCTTCCCGTTGGAACCGGTGACAGCCAATACATCCACCTGACTTTTCTCTAACACATAGGCCGCCAAAGCCTGCAGAGCTTCCAATACATCCTCAACCCAAAAATAGATTTCAGGGATGTCCAATTCTCTGTCGGATAGGGTTGCTAAAGCGCCTTGTTGAAAGGCCACATCTATAAAGTCATGACCATCCCGCGCGCCCTTGAGGGGGACAAATAAATCTCCGATATCCACCAAGCGGCTGTCAAACTCAACCTTTGCAATCGCCTGATCCTCCTCCAGCACCAGGTGGTTTTTCGGTTTTAAAACTCTTTGAATTTCTTTCAGTGTTAGCATCATGTCTCTCTATCTAATCTATTCGCATTTAAATAAAAAGACGGGGCAAGCCCGTCTTTTTGCTGGTGATCCTTTTTGAAAAAGATACTGATTCCTCACCAGCTCCTATTCGTGACCGCATCAATCCTTAAAAGAAATGCGCTTGCCGTTTGGCATAAACCTCTTTAGCCAAGTCTACTAGTTTAGAAATCAGATCTTCATAGGAAAGTCCCATATTCTTCCATAGTAACGGGTACATGGACCACTGGGTAAAGCCTGGCATGGTGTTAAGCTCATTTAAGAAAATGTCTCCATCTTTTGTATAGAAGAAATCACAACGAGATAAACCAGTTCCACCTAGGGCATGGAAGGCTTTACGGGCTTCTTCTCGCATCTTAGCAGCCACTTCTTCAGGGATTTGCGCAGGAATCGCCATCTCAATTTTATTATCAATATATTTAGCTTGATAATCATAGAAGGCAACATCTTTGACAACTTCTCCAGGGATGGTAGTTTGGATATCTTGGTTGCCAAGAATAGCCACCTCAATCTCACGCGCATCCACCCCTTGCTCGATGAGAATACGGCTATCGTAACGCAAGGCTTCGCGGATAGCTGCCTCCAAGGACGCCCGATCTTCAGCCTTGGAAATACCCACACTGGATCCCATATTGGACGGTTTCACAAAGACTGGATAAGACAAACGTGCCTCTGTCTCATCCAAAGCCAAGCCCAAGTCATCTCCTTCAATAAAGGTCGTATAAGGCACCTGCGCAATCCCTGCGGATTCCAAAATTCTCTTGGTCGAAATTTTATCCATGGCCATACTAGAAGCTAACACACCAGTCCCCACATAGGGCATGCTCAAAATTTCAAAAAAGCCTTGAATAGTTCCATCTTCTCCCATTGGTCCATGGAGCAAGGGAAAAATAACGGCCCCCTCTTCATAAAGAAGTCCTGGGTTAAGGGCTTCTAAGTCAGCCAAGCGGTCATTGGTCATCAATTTCTCGGATGCATCTGGAGTTGAGGTAAACTCCTGAGTCTTATAAAACTTCCCTTCACTACTAATAAAGTAGGTCTTCACCTGGAAACGGTCATAGTCTACAGCCCGCATCACACTCTCAGCCGTTAATACGGAAACCTCCCGCTCTGCACTCCGACCTCCATACAAGAGAATTAATGTTTCTTTCATGTCTGACTCCTATAATTCTGTACGGTTTTCAATGGCCCTCAGTAGGGTCACCTCATCCGCATACTCAATATCACTACCAACAGCTAAGCCCCTGGCCAAACGCGTGACCTTGATGCCTGCTGGCTTTAAAATGCGTGAAATATACATGGATGTGGCCTCACCATCTGCGGTCGCATCAGTTGCCACAATCACTTCGGTTACCTGACCATCCATCAAACGGCTGATCAGGGATTTGAGATTAATATCATCTGGACTAACCCCGTTCATGGGAGAAATCAATCCCCCGAGCACATGGTAACGCCCATGGTACTCTTGAATGTTTTCCATGGCTGTCACGTCCCGACTGTCTTCTACCACTAAAATTTGTGTTTCATCCCGTGTTTCATCTCGGCAGATGGCACAAGGGTCATCATCTGTCAGATTACCACAGATGGCACAATATGTCAATTCACGCTTAGCTGCCAAGAGGTTTTTGGCAAATTCGGCCACCTCTTCATCCTCCATGCTAATGGTATGAAAGGCTAAGCGGGTGGCTGTCTTTTTACCAATTCCAGGGAGCTTGGAATAACTTTCGATTAATTTTGCAATGGGTGTGGGATAGAGCATAGCTCCTCCTTATTTTTTAGAATAATATAAATTCACAATATCTTTAGTGATACTGTGGCTAACGGTGGAAAGTAAATCGGTATTATGAGGGAAAACCACCGCAACCGCAATTTCTGGCTCACTACTTGGAGCATAGGCGACGACATTGGTATTAACCGCGCGTACCTTGCCGCGGCTGACAAAGGTCTCAGCTGTCCCGGTCTTAGCCGCAATGCTGACAGCTGCTCCTTGACCAACTGTCGCCCCAGTTGTAAAGGCGGAACCTCCATAAACGACCCGATTCATCCCCTCTTGCAAGAGGCTCATATCCTCTTGAGAAATCGACACCTGGTTGAGCAGACGACCAGTCTTTTTCTCAACCTCCGAGCCTAGGCCACCATTCTCGTCATTCTCATAAATACCTGCCACAATATGGGGCTGGATCCGCTGACCACCATTGGCCAAGGTTGCTGCATATTGGGCCAACTGCATCGGGGTGTAGTTATCAAACTGACCGAAAGAATTATTCATATAGTCTGCAACCGTAAATTCAGCTGGTAAAAAGCCAAGCGACTCATTGGGCAAGTCAATTTCTGTTTTGACCCCCATCCCGTACTGGGCAAAGGCTGAGCGGATTTTCTCCATAGCTGGTTTCACAGCCTCTGGACTATCCAAAAGCGCTGTTCCCAGTGGACTTCCCAAAATTCGCAAGGCCACCTGAACCATGTAGGTATTGGACGAATATTCCAGAGCATCCAGGGCCGAAATGTCACGTACACTACCTTCGGTAAACCAGGAATTAATTCCATAAACATTTTGATCAGCTAGGACTTCATTACCTGTCAGGACCCCATTCTGCCAGCCAGCTGTGAGGGTGGCTGGTTTGACCACCGAACCTGGTACAAAAACATTGGTAATGGTCCCCAAAGAATCTGTCGCCAGATCATGGCTTTCCAAATCTTGCTTAACTCCAGCCATGGCGAGAACTGAACCATCTTCTGGATTCAAGACAACAGCATAGGCACCTTCCGTCTCCAGCGCCGCTCCCTTATCCATCTCCGACTGGAGGGCATTGCGTAAGATGTCCTCTACTCCTTGCTGGAAATCCAGGTCAACCGTCAACTTAAGGTTTTGACCTTTTTCGCCCTCTGACTTGGTCACTACTTTTTCCAGGTTACCATTTTTATCCAGATACAGTTCTTTTTCCGAACGCTTACCTTGGAGAACCTCTTCGTATTCTTTTTCCAAATAAGAAGTCCCAACTCGGTCATTGAGAGAGTAGCCTTTCTTTAGGTACTCCTCAACCTCCTCAGCTGGAATCCCGGTTTTCTCACTGGAGACACTACCAACAATGCTGGACAGCGGCGATTCCAAGACCTTCCGTTCCCAGCTGGTGGAAATGGAAATCCCTGGGATGTCCTGGCTACTGGAGGCCACCAGGGCGACCTGTTCCGGATTCAAATCCTCTGTTCGGAGGTGGCCCGTTCCAAAACTGGAAATGGCATTAAGCTGGGTGAAGAGCAGGGCGATTTTTTTCTCCTCTGGACTCAGGTCTTCCTGCTTCAAGGTTACTGTCTCTACAGCATTGCGGTAGAGGTCTTTCTCCTCTAAAGGATTCCCCTCGCCATCCACTTTTTTATCTTTGGGCAGCTGTTCCACCACTTCCCGATAGACAGCTGGATCGGCCAGGTAGTAGTCTGCTAATTGGCGTTGGCTCAGATCCTCGTCCTTGACCTCCACCAATTGGTCAATTTTTCGAGCTGTTTCCTTCAAAGACTCGGCTGTATCCTGATTACTGCGGGTATAGGAGACCACTTGCTTGCTTTCATTTTCGACCAAGGGCTTGCCTTGGGCATCATAGATTTGCCCGCGAACCGAACTGGCCTTGATGATTTTTTGACTGGCCATATTCATTTTTTCCAAATAAAAAGCCTGGTTAAAAACCTGCATATAGGCTAATCTGGCCCCTAAAATGACAAATATACCAAAAACCAACCCAAGGATTAAATAGAGTCTTCCAGGGATGGTTTGTTGCTCAATGACGGGCTTTTTTCTTCTCATTCTCTTCCTAGCACTTTCTTGAAAACTCTCTTCATTTTACCACAGATTCCTCAGCAAGTGGTCATCCCCACTTTAAATATTTCCCCTAAAAAATCGCTCAAAAGAATCAAAAAAACGCCCAGGCACAAAGCCCAGACGTTCCCCTCATACAAGATTAGTCTTGTCCAAGGTAATATTCTTTCACAACGTTCAATTTGTCATCCAATTCGAACACAAGTGGTGGGAAGTTTGGAATTTCAACATCCATGATTTCATCATCTGACAATTGTTTGATGTGTTTTACAAGAGCACGGATAGAGTTACCGTGTGCTCCAACAAAGACATTTTTACCGTCTTTCAAAGCTGGCGCAATTTTATCTTCCCAGAAAGGAAGGGCACGTTCCAAGGTAACTTTCAAGTTTTCCGCATCTGGAATTACAGTTCCATCCAAATGTGCATAACGACGATCAGAGTGAGCAGAATGCTCATCATCACGATCCATGTTTGGCGGTAAGACATCGTAAGAACGGCGCCAAATGTGAACTTGCTCATCACCAAATTGCTCAGCTGCTTCAGCCTTGTTTTTACCAGTCAAACCACCGTAGTGACGCTCATTCAAACGCCATGATTTTTCAACAGGTACCCACAATTGGTCTGCTGCTTCCAAAGCAAGGTTGGTTGTTTTGATCGCACGTTTCAAAACAGAAGTGTAAGCTTGGTCAAATTCGATTCCAGCTTCTTTGATCAATTTACCAGCATCAATCGCTTGCTGAGTCCCTTTGTCAGACAAGTCAACATCTGCCCAACCTGTAAAGAGGTTAGCCTTGTTCCATTCTGATTCACCATGACGAGCAAAAACTAATTTCACCATCTCTAATTCTCCTTAGGTATTATAAGTACTGCCAAGCAGTCTCCATTATTCTACTACACTTCTGGGTCAAAAACAAGGGATAAGTGAATTTCATCACGACATATTCACGTCAGGCAGCTCCCCAAATTTATCCAGCCTCCACTTACTGACACTCTGGACAGAGACCGTAGACCAGAAGTTCTTGTTTTTGCAACTGATAACCAGTCTGGTCTCTGACAAGGTCTGAGATATCCGGCAGTGGCTCTCCTTCAAAATCTGCAATCTTTCCACAATTTTCACAAACGATATTGAGGTGCTCATTACCCATAAAATCATAATACCGCGTCTGATCATTTTTTATCTTGATTTCCGTAACCAATCCCTCCTTGAGAAACAGATTGAGATTGTTGTAAACCGTTGCCAAACTAATTTGCGGGTAAACATCCATCAGGTCCTGATAAATTTTCTCAGCACTCGGATGCTCATGACTCGTCATTAAATACTCCAACATCAAACGACGTGCCTCCGTCACACGAATACCATGATCCCGTAAATCTTCCAATATTCCCTCGAGCTTGTTCACCATATTCTTCCTCTTTTTATTCTACTAATTCCATTATATCCTAAATTCCTCTTTTTTGATTATGAAAATAGAAACATCTTGCAGTTCCTCCCAGCTAGCTTTATAATAAAAAGGTACATTGAGAAAGGTTGGTACTACTATGAGCAAATACCCGCAGCTCCTCAGCCATTTTCTGGACTATGTCCGGATTAACACCCGATCCGATGAATATGCGGATCGCATCCCCTCAACGCAAAGTCAGATCGACTTTGCCCTCAACGTCCTCAAACCAACTATGGAATTTATTGGCTTGGAAGACGTCCACTACCTCGATAACGGTTTTATTGTCGGTACCCTACCAGCCAATTCCGATAAATTCCCTTATAAAATTGGCTTCATTTCCCACATGGATACAGCCGATTTCAATGCTGACAATGTTCGCCCACAAGTGGTCGAAAACTACCAAGGCGGCAGCATTCCACTCGGCGACAGTGGCTATGAATTGAACCCCAACCAGTTCCCACAACTCCAAAACTACCTAGGCCAAACCCTCATTACAACCGATGGGAACACCCTGCTAGGAGCCGACGATAAGGCTGGCATTGCCGAAATTCTCTCAGCCGTTGAATATCTAATCGCTCACCCAGAAATCGAACACGCCGAGCTTCGTATCGGTTTTGGACCAGATGAAGAAATCGGAACCGGAGCCGATCGCTTTGATGCGGCTGACTTTAATGTTGATTTCGCCTATACCGTGGACGGTGGCCCCCTGGGAGAACTCCAATATGAAACCTTCAATGCGGCCCTAGCCCACATTACCTTCAAAGGACGAAATGTCCATCCTGGAACTGCCAAGGACCAAATGATCAACGCTCTCCAACTGGCCATGGACTTCCATAGCGTTGTACCAGATGCCGAACGCCCTGAGTACACAGAGGGTTACCAAGGCTTTTATCACCTCCAAAAACTATCCGGTACCGAAGAAGAAGCCCATGCCGACTATATCCTACGGGATTTTGAAAGCCAGGCTTTGACCGACCGCAAAGAAACTCTCCAACGTATTGCCGGTCGCATGAACCGGAGCTGGGGTGAAGAACGCGTCTGCGTCGCTATCAAGGACCAGTATTCCAACATGAAAGAAGTCATCGAAAAAGATATGCGACCTGTTCTACTAGCTGAGCAAGTCATGAAATCCTTGGACATTACACCGATTATTGAACCAATCCGCGGTGGCACGGATGGCTCCAAAATTTCCTTCATGGGCATCCCAACCCCAAACATCTTCGCAGGTGGTGAAAACATGCACGGTCGCTACGAATTTGTCAGTCTCCAAACCATGGAAAAAGCCTGTGATGTCATTATCGGCATTGCCAGCCAAGAACTCTCACTCCCCCCTAAACCGTAGCTAGTAACAACAGCTAATGTGCATAATTCTAACCTACTAGCTGAACTTTCGAATCCTCACAAACCTGTTTTTGAGGATCGTTCTTCTATTGGCAAACCTGTACCAGAAGGATATATGTACGATACAGCTCGTATCTCCTATCCCAGCACTCCACTTACCGAGATCGACAAGAAGTTTGGTCGTCAGTTAGCCCGTGTTCCTTGTCGGGTAGAACCTGTCTTTGGTGTTATTGAAAACACTATGAAAAGCAATACTTTCCGAGGTATTGGTTTTAACCCAAATGGTTCATACAGAATTCAAAAAACTTCCAGAAGTCTTGCTATACTAGGGTTTCTAGGTTCTTTTACTCTTGTGTGGAATCCCTAAAAACTGATAATAGACTTCCTGCAAAACAGTGACAGAACTTGAGATTTATCGGAGTCATCACTTGAAAAAGACTAAGTTACAAAATATTTCAGTGTGGTTATGCGATCTTTCCTGCTGAGAAATGGGATCCAATACATTAGTTCCGCAGGAAGTCTAATCATAGATTTTGATAATTTTTAGTTTTTAATAACTGTAATGAAGTAGTTTGACCTCTGGCTTCTTTCGAATTTTTATGAGATGCTTGACCTGTGGTGGGGGACGGCAGCGACCTCTGACGAGTTCCAGGCCTTAGTCGGAAACCGAAGTTTTCCGACTCCCCCGGAGGCTGGGACAAAAGTCTAGCCTCGATTATTGTAGTTAGCGAAATGACTTTGACGCAGTAGCTGATTGGTCTCTTCGTTCGCTTTTCAAGCTCGGAAGAGAACCTAATCAGCCTTGCGGGGATGGGACTACGAACTAAATTTTTTCAAATTTAGTTCTGTCCCACTCCCTTTACACCACTGGGTCTTGCATCTCTTTAATTTCTAGAAGCCAGGGTCACATTAATAGCTCCACTGTAAAAATCTAAAATACTAATAGTTAGTTCAAACCTTCTGTCCCTTCCCTCCTTAGAGGGGAGGGCTCTTTAGATAGAGTGGACAGCGGCAGTCTGCATCCAGTAAGTTCTGGCAAATAGATGCTCATGTTTCCGATAGCCAAAAGCAGAGCGCTTCAGAAGCTTAAGGGCACCTCTAAAAACCCCAGTTTTTCTTCAAATTGAATCACTCAAACCTTGATAAATCAACATTTAGATTTTCAGAAATTTAGTTTTTATACACTTTATAATTATCAAAAAATCACTCCAAGGCATCAACCTCAAAGTGATTTTTCAACCTATTTGACCTTACATCTTTTCTTCTAGTTCCACATCTGGGTATTTATCCGCAAACCAGCGGAGGGCAAAGTCGTTTTCGAAAAGGAACACGGGCTGGTCGAAGCGGTCTTTGGCCAGGATATTTCGGCTAGAGCTCATGCGTTCGTCCAAATCTTCGGGTTTGATCCAGCGGACAGTTTTTTTCCCCATTGGGGACATAACCACTTCCGCCTTGTATTCATTTTCCATGCGGTGTTTGAACACTTCAAATTGGAGTTGTCCAACTGCTCCCAGCATATACTCCCCTGTTTGGTAGTTGCTGTAGAGCTGAATGGCACCCTCTTGCACCAACTGCTCAATACCCTTATGGAAGGATTTTTGCTTCATCACATTTTTAGCGGAGACTTTCATGAAAATTTCCGGAGTAAAGGTTGGAAGCGGCTCAAATTCAAACTTATGTTTGCCAACCGTTAAGGTATCCCCAACCTGGTAGGTTCCGGTATCATAGATCCCGATAATATCTCCTGCCACGGCCGTTTCAACCGTTTCCCGCGACTCAGCCATAAACTGGGTTACATTGGACAACTTGGCTCCCTTGCCTGTTCGAGGCAGATTGACAGCCATGCCCCGCTCAAATTCACCTGACACAATCCGGAGAAAGGCAATCCGGTCCCTATGACGTGGATCCATATTGGCCTGAATTTTAAAGATAAAGCCTGAAAAGTCCGGTGCATCCGGTTGGATCATCTCGCCTTCAGTTGTTTTATGACCATGAGGTTCTGGGGCAAATTCTAAGAAAGTTTCCAAGAAGGTTTGTACCCCAAAATTCGTAAGGGCTGATCCGAAAAAGACAGGTGTCAGGTCCCCAGCCAAGATAGCCTCCTCTGAGAAGGGATTCCCAGCCTCACTAAGTAATTCTACGTCTTCTAGCACCTGCTGGTAGAAAGGATTATTCTCTAACCCGTAGCTCTCCGCTTGACCAAACTCGATAAAGCGTTGGTCCCCTTTATACAATTCAATACGCCCATGGTGAAGGTCATAGAGCCCTTCAAAACTTTTCCCCATCCCAATCGGCCAATTCATAGGGTAGGAAGCAATGCCTAGAACTTCCTCTAACTCCTCTAGCAACTCCAAGGGCTCACGGCCATCGCGGTCCAATTTGTTGATGAAGGTGAAAACGGGAATATTCCGGTGCTTGACAACCTCAAAGAGCTTTTTGGTCTGGGCCTCGATCCCCTTGGCAGAATCCACCACCATCACTGCCGCATCCACGGCCATCAAGGTCCGATAGGTATCCTCCGAGAAATCCTCGTGCCCAGGAGTATCTAGGATATTCACCCGCTTGCCTAGGTAATCAAACTGCAAAACGGACGAGGTAACGGAGATGCCCCGTTGTTTCTCAATATCCATCCAGTCAGACTTGGCAAAGTTCCCAGTCTTCTTCCCCTTAACGGTACCCGCCTCGCGAATCTCGCCGCCAAAATAAAGCAACTGCTCCGTAATCGTCGTTTTCCCGGCATCCGGGTGACTAATAATAGCGAAGGTCCGTCTCCGCTTCATCTCATCAATACGTGACATTTCTAATTCCTTCCGATTTTTTCTGCCTTACTAGTATACCATGATAGCTAGAGCGACACAAAACCTCTGTTAAAAATTTCCTGGCCCTCCCCAAAATCCTAAGCATAACAAAAGCCCCCTGATTGCCTTATCAACCAGTAGGGCTAGCTCGTTAACCTTCTAGTTCTGCTAGGGCGGCATCATCCGCAAAGATATAAACTTCTGGATGGTTTTGAAGGATGCTGGCTGGTAGCTCCTCTGTCACTGGCCCCTCTACGGCACCAGCAATAGCTGCTGCCTTGTCTGCTCCATAAGCAAAAAGAATAATAGCTTTGGCGTCCATGATATTCTTAATCCCCATGGAAATCGCCTTAGTCGGAACATCTTCGATCTTGTCAAAGAACCGAGCATTGGCTTCAATGGTAGACGGTTCTAGCTCAACCACTTGGGTTGTCTGATCAAAGGAGGTTCCAGGTTCGTTAAAACCAATGTGACCATTTCGACCAATCCCCAGAATTTGCAGATCAACCGGATGTGCTTCAAGAATTTCTTGGTAACGACTGAGTTCCGCATCCAGGTCAGCTGCCTCCCCATTAGGTAGGTAGTTGGCTTTAAACGGTTTTGCTTGGAACAGATGTTCTTCCATAAAGTAGCGATAAGATTGAGGATTGTCAGCTGCGAGACCCACATACTCATCCAAATTCACACTTGTTAAGTCTGAAAAATCAACATCACTGGCCCGAACAGCTTCATAAAAGCCCACCGGACTGCTTCCCGTTGCCAAGCCTAAGGTTTGGGCACCCGCCGCTAGTTTTTCCTTCAAAATAGCGAGCGCTTTTTGCCCTCCTTCTGCTTGATTCTCCACACGAATTACCTGGATCATCGAACCGTCCTCCTTATCTTTTCTAATTCCATTATATGGTCTATACCAATTTTTGTCAACTGGTATAGACCGATTTTTGCAGAAATTTTCTCTTTCTCTCTTATGAACTACTTCCTCAAGAATTTCCCTGTTCTTTCTTCCCCAAAGAATGCTATAATGGTTGCTATGTTAGAACTTGTTGCCTATCTCTTTATAGCTGGGATATTGATCTTCCTGCTACTCTACTTTTGGGGCTTCAAAATCAAGGGTTGGTTGGTCTTTCTTTTAAGCTTTCTAGCCTTTCTTTTGGTGAGCACTCCTTTTTTGCTCTTGCTCTACTATTTCTTTTTATTTCATCAATTATAAGGAACAGATATGAAAACTAGTGATTTTGATTTTGATCTACCCGAAGAGCTGATTGCTCAGGTTCCACTTGAGGATCGCTCTTCTTCGCGCTTACTGGCCTTGGACCGAGAAACCGGGGCGATGGCAGACAGCCATTTTGACCAGCTGATTGATTACCTCAACCCCGGTGACGCCCTGGTTCTCAACAACACACGCGTCCTTCCTGCCCGTCTCCACGGGCAAAAAACCGAAACCGGTGGCCATGTGGAACTCCTGCTTTTACAAAACACCGAAGGCGATCAATGGGAGGTTCTCGCCAAACCCGCCAAGCGACTCAAGGTGGGGGCGCGTATTGCCTTTGGCGATGGCCGGCTGCAAGCTGAGGTTGTTGAGGAATTGGAGCACGGGGGCCGCATCATCCAATTCCATTATGAAGGCATTTTCTTGGAAATCCTGGAGAGCCTTGGTGAGATGCCCCTTCCTCCCTATATTCATGAAAAATTAGAGGATCGTGAACGCTACCAGACCGTCTATGCCAAAGAAAACGGCTCTGCCGCCGCCCCAACCGCAGGACTTCATTTTACACCAGAATTACTGGCAGCCATTGAAGCCAAGGGCGTGCAAATCCACTACCTAACCCTGCATGTTGGTCTCGGAACCTTCCGACCAGTATCCGTGGACGACCTGGATGCCCACGACATGCACTCCGAATACTACACCATCTCCGACCAAACAGCCCAGGCCCTCAATCAGGTCAAGGAAGCTGGTAAGCGGGTCATCGCTGTTGGCACAACTACCATCCGGACCCTCGAAACCGTTGCCCAACAAAACGAGGGCAAACTAGCCGGCGCCAGCGGCTGGACCAATATCTTCATCAAACCAGGCTACCAATGGCAAATCGTCGACGCCTTCTCGACCAACTTCCACCTGCCCAAATCAACCCTAGTCATGCTGGTCTCCGCCTTCGCTGGCCGCGAACAAACCTTAGCAGCCTACCAGCACGCCATCGAAGAAGGCTACCGCTTCTTCAGCTTTGGTGATGCCATGTTTATTCATTAATTTCTAAACATCTTAAAGCCTTCATGAGAATCTCCAATCTCGTGAGGGCTTATTTTTGTAGCCTGAAAAATATCCTTTATTTTTTGAGTTACTCACCACTATATGTTATAATTATATTGTAAGGGGTTTCAAATTAGAAAGGTTAAAAATTCGGATACGATACTATTTGAAGTCCCAAATCAACATTTCATATCCCTTCACCCCAAACAAGGAGGCTCACTATGAAAAAAAGTAAGACAATTATTTCAACAATTCTTTTAACAACCATCTTAGCTTCAACCATAGCCCCTAATGTTTCAACAGTCTATGCTTTCGAGACGCTACCCCAAGTAACAACTAGTGATACCAACATCACTCCCACTAACTCATTAACAGAGGAACAAATCGACTTATTAGCAGATGATATTCAAAGCTTACACCCAGATGTTTCGAAAGATTGGATTGAAGAAGTCATTGAACGCCAACTTCAGGGAGATTACAGCCTACCATCAGATAACTCACCTTTTCGGGTTGCTTGGCAAGGAGTTACAGTTGGACAAATGGGGGCAGCTATCGATACCGCAATTTCTCTTGCTCTAGGAGGTACCGTTTCTGGACTTGCAAATCTTATTAAAGTTAAGGGGGCCCATGCTGTGAAAAGTGCTATTCGCTCTGCAGTATCCCAATACCTAGGAGGATGGATTGTAAACAGTGTCTTCATCGACTACGCTGTAAACCTATTCTCCCCAGGAACCTATTTAGCCCAACAATGGGATGCACGAGACTCTGTACCAAATAATGGTCGAATTAATTTCTAAACTATGATGAACAAAAAAAAATATTTTCTAATTTTATTGCTAGGAAACCTCCTAACCCTCAGCATCAGCTTTATCCTAACTAGACTCCTATCCATGCCCTTTAAATGGTGGAATGTAATCGCCGTTACTTCTTCTGGCTATGTTGTCCACCATTATTTGGAAAAGAAGCGCAATCAATAAATGACAAAAGAGCAAGCCACACGGCTTGCTCTTTTCGATAGTCTAGCAGTTTATTTTGCTGCTGCGTAGAGTTCTGAAACCTTGTTCCAGTTTACCACGTTCCAGAAAGCTTTGATGTAGTCTGGGCGAAGGTTACGGTAGCTAACATAGTAGGCATGCTCCCAAACATCCAAACCAAGAAGTGGTTCTTGGCCATTCGACACTGGGTTATCTTGGTTGGCAGTCGAAACCACTTCCAATTTCCCTTCAGCATTAAGGACCAACCAAGCCCAACCAGACCCAAAACGAGTCGCTGCCGCTGCCGCAAAGGCTTCTTTGAAGACATCCATAGAACCAAAAGTCGCTTCAAGATCTGCGGCCAGCTCAGCAGATGGCGCTGTTTCTTCTGGCGTCATCATTTCCCAGAATAAAGAGTGGTTCATATGACCACCACCATTGTTGATGACAGCCTGACGAATATCTGCAGGAATGCTGTCGACATCCTTCAACAAGTCCACAACATCTGCAGTAACTTCAGGATGTTTTTCCAAAGCTGCATTCAAGTTGTTCACGTAAGCTTGATGATGCTTATCGTGGTGTAGATGCATGGTTTCCTGATCAATATAAGGCTCCAAAGCATCGTAGGCATATGGCAATTCAGGTACTGTATAAGACATAATCCACCTCTTTCTTTCTTCTTATCTCATCATACTTAAAAAACGCTGTCATTTCAATTTTTCTGCTTGAGACCTTGTACCATCTCAATCATCAACAAATCCATGAGGTAAGCCTTGTCATAAAGCCCCGTTTTCATCTCATAATCCGTTTGAATAATCTTTTGGTAAATGGTTCGCAGATAAATTGTCGGCAGGTTTTGGCTATCTCTTTGGGCAAAACGGACCCGGTAAGGATTGTAGCTGGTCCCTGTCAACCGCTTTAATTCAGCGACCAAGTTGGCCTCTGTTAAGGGACTCAAAAACCGCACATAAAGAAAGAGGCGAAAATGGCTTAACAATAGAGCCAAAATTTGGATATCATCCTTACCCTGAAGGCGTAGGTCGGCCATCAAAGAACGAGCCGCCTCCAACCGCCCCTGTAAGAGATAATGTGTCAAATCAAAGAGATTATCCTGGAGTGTTTTAGGCAGCAGTTGCCGGAGTTCTTCAAGAGTCAGGGAAGCCGGAGAGCCATAATTCTCGATAAAAGCCAGATTTTGCCGTAAAAGGCTAATATTCAGCATCGATTTCTCCAGCAAAACATCCTGTAAATCAGTCCCCAACTGCCAACCGCGAACTTGTAACTCCTCCTGTAAAAAAGTCCGAAAGTCTTTTTCTTTGAGTTCCTGAGTTTCCAAGAGGAGGGACTGACGCTTGAGTAACTTGACCAAGCGGCGTTTACCATCCAGCTTACCTTCCGCAAAAAGGATCACCTTGGTAGTCGGACTCGGATTTTGCACATAGTCTTCAAAGCGCTTGAGGTCCTCGTCAGACAAATAGCGCTTGCGGCCGGTTGTCAAGTCCAAAAAGGAATCCAATACTACCCATTTGCTGTCGGCGAAAAAAGGCAGGCTCTCCAATTCTTCTTGCACTTGGGCATAGGTAACTTCGCGCATATCCAAGCGACTCATACTTAAATCGGCTGGATCAAAACCAATCTTCCTCAGTACCTCTTCTTTTAATAAGGAAAATTGCCCGACATCCTCCCCGGCTACTACCGTTATGACTGGGAAATCGGCTGCTGTCATTTTTTCTACTTGTCGAATCGCTATCATACTGCCCCCTTTTTTTCTATTCTAGCAAAAATTTCGCAAACAGCCCATTTGAAATTTTTTAAAAAATTCTTGTGAAAAACTTTACAAATGAAAGCGAATTCGTTATAATGTTTAATGTGAAGTAATTAACAAATGTCAGGAGAAGCATATGACTGAAAAAACACTTTCAAAAGAAGAAAAAGAACAATTGGCACAAGCCCACGTTGAGGCCTTGGTCAGCAAGGGCTTGACCGCCCTTGAGGAAATGCGCAAACTCAACCAGGAAGAGGTGGACTACATTGTTGCTAAGGCTTCTGTTGCAGCCCTAGATGCCCACGGAACCTTGGCCATGCATGCCTTCACTGAGACCGGACGGGGTGTTTTTGAGGATAAGGCAACCAAAAACCTCTTTGCCTGTGAGCATGTGGTCAACAATATGCGCCACACCAAAACAGTTGGGGTCATTGAAGAGGATGATGTGACTGGTCTGACCTTGATTGCAGAGCCTGTCGGTGTGATCTGTGGGATCACACCAACCACCAATCCGACTTCTACTGCCATCTTCAAGGCCTTGATTTCCTTGAAAACCAGAAATCCGATTGTTTTCGCCTTCCACCCATCGGCTCAAGAATCTTCTGCCCATGCGGCACGTGTTGTGCGCGATGCAGCCATCGCAGCCGGTGCTCCTGAAAACTGTATCCAATGGATTGAACAGCCATCGATGGAAGCCACTGCAGCCCTGATGAATCATGACGGGATCGCCACCATCCTCGCCACCGGTGGGAATGCTATGGTCCGCGCCGCTTACTCTTGTGGTAAACCAGCCCTAGGAGTGGGAGCCGGAAACGTACCAGCCTATGTTGAAAAATCAGCCAATGTTCGCCAGGCTGTTCATGACATTGTCATGTCCAAATCCTTCGACAACGGTATGGTCTGTGCCTCTGAACAAGCCGTGATTATCGACCAAGAAGTCTATGACGCTTTCGTCGAAGAGTTCAAATCCTACCATACCTATTTTGTGAACAAAAAAGAAAAGGCTCTGCTGGAAGAATTTTGCTTCGGAGCCAAAGCTAACGGCAAGAACTGTGCCCTGGCCAAATTGAATCCAGCCATCGTAGGTAAACCAGCCAGCTGGATTGCGGAACAAGCTGGTTTCTCAGTTCCAGAAGGAACCAACATTCTCGCAGCCGAAGTCAGCCAAGTCGGCCCGAAAGAACCCCTAACGCGGGAAAAACTTTCTCCAGTTATCGCTGTTCTCAAAGCCGATTCCCGTGAAGACGGCTTGGAAAAAGCTCGTCAAATGGTTGAATTCGATGGCCTCGGTCACTCTGCCGCTATCCATACTGAGGATGCAGCCTTGGCCCAAGCATTTGGCAAATTGGTCAAAGCCATCCGGGTCATCTGGAACTCTCCTTCAACCTTCGGCGGTATCGGGGACGTTTACAACTCCTTCCTACCATCCCTCACCCTTGGCTGTGGCTCTTACGGTCGCAACTCGATTGGTGATAACGTCAGCGCTGTTAATCTCTTGAACATCAAGAAAGTAGGAAGACGGAGAAATAATATGCAGTGGTTTAAAGTTCCTTCAAAAACATACTTCGAACGTGATTCGATCCAATACCTTCAAAAATGTCGGGATGTTGAACGGGTGATGATTGTCACAGACTCCTCTATGGTCGAATTCGGCTTCTTAGATCGCATCCTGGAACAATTGAATCTTCGCCGTAACAAAGTTGTTTACCAAATCTTTGCTGACGTTGAACCAGATCCAGATATCACAACGGTCTACAAGGGAACTGAAATGATGCGTAGCTTCAAACCTGATACCATCATTGCCCTTGGAGGAGGTTCGCCAATGGACGCAGCCAAGGTTATGTGGCTCTTCTATGAGCAACCAGAAGTTGATTTCCATGACCTGGTTCAAAAATTTATGGACATTCGGAAACGAGCTTTCAAATTCCCAGAACTCGGCAAGAAAACCAAATTCATTGCCATCCCAACCACATCTGGTACTGGCTCTGAAGTGACACCATTTGCGGTTATTTCCGATAAAGCCAATAACCGTAAATACCCAATTGCCGACTACTCCCTCACTCCAACAGTAGCCATTGTCGATCCAGCCTTGGTAATGACCGTCCCAGCTCATGTGACTGCAGACACCGGTATGGATGTCCTCACCCATGCTACTGAAGCCTATGTCTCAACCGTGGCCAATGACTTCACTGACGGCTTAGCCCTCCAAGCTATCAAACTCGTCTTTGAAAACTTGGAAAGCTCTGTGAAAAATGCCGACTTTGAATCCCGCGAAAAAATGCACAATGCATCCACAATCGCAGGAATGGCCTTCGCCAATGCCTTCCTAGGTATCTCCCACTCTATGGCCCACAAGATTGGTGGTCGCTTCCACACAGTTCACGGCCGTACCAACGCCATTCTTTTGCCATATGTCATCCGTTATAACGGTACTCGTCCATCCAAAACTGCAACCTGGCCTAAGTACAACTACTACAAGGCCGACGAGAAATACCAAGATATTGCTCGGATGCTTGGACTCCCAGCTGCAACACCAGAAGAGGCTGTGGCTTCCTACGCCCAAGCTGTCTATGATCTCGGGAAACGGATCGGCATCGAAATGAACCTCAAAGCTCAAGGTATTGACGAAAAAGAACTCAAAGAGTATTCACGTGAATTGGCCCTTCTAGCCTATGAAGACCAATGTACCCCAGCCAACCCACGCTTGGCTATGGTGGATCACATGCAGGAAATCATCGAAGATGCTTACTACGGCTATAAAGAACGCCCAGGTCGCATCAAATAGTTCTTTAAAACAGATCGGTCTTCCGGTCTGTTTTTCTTATTCTTCGAGATCTACCTCCAGGGTGGTCTTGGCAACTGTTTCCAGTTGCCAAGACCACCAGCCGTAGAAACGGATGGCACCGTCCTGATCGGTTCGGTACCAGGGAATCCCCCTTTCCCGGAGTCGTTCCAAGGTTTCCTCGTGGGGATGGTGGTAGCGATTGTCTTGGCCAGCTGAGATTAGGGCGAGGCTAGGATGAAGGTGGTCTAAAAATTCCGGGGTCGAGGAACCCTTACTGCCATGGTGGCCGAGTTTGAGGACGTCAACAGGCAAGTTAGGATAGGTTTCTACCAACACCTTTTCCCCCTCTTTTTCCAAGTCTCCTGTAAAAAGAAAACGTGTCTGATAAAACTGGCCGTAGAGAACCAAGGAATCATTGTTGTCTCCCTGGCCCTCTTCTAAGGGATAGAGGGCTTGGAGTTGGCTATCAAACAGAGGCCAAGTTTGACCAGCTTCAACGAGGTGAATCTGGGCTTGGGTGGCCTGTAATTTTTCCAAGAAGCCGGGCTTGTTGAGGCTACCTGGGCTGACATAGATATGGGAGATGGGGATGGCCTGATCAACTACCAAAAGATCACCAACATGGTCGGCATCTGGGTGGGTCAAGAAAACCTGGTCTAGGTGGTCAATCCCTCTGGATTTGAGATAGGGAATCAAGCGGTAGTCGGCATTGGCTTTTTCAGGCTGTTTGGGTTTGGGGCCAAAGCTGACCTTACCTCCAACATCAATCAGAGCCTGACGGCCCTGCCAATCCCTAAGAAAAATACTATCGCCCTGACCAATGTTCACAATAGTGATTTCATTGATCAGGGGATATTTGGTCAAAAATAAACCGATCAAAAACAGGGACAAATAGAGGTAGACCTGTCTTTTTTGGGATCGTAGGTCCCACATCAAGGCCAGGCAGACCAATAAAAATAGAAAGAGGGGAAGGGAGGGCTGACCGAGAATAATAGGGCCGGGTAACTGAGCTTGCACCTTTTGTAAAAAACCATCCAAGCCTTGTAAAAAGCCATTAACCTCTTCTCCTTTTGTCACAGGAACCAAAGCAATCAAGGCTAAAAAAAGCGGCAAGAGCAGGCGGTCAAACAGTAAGGACAAAAGGACGGTCAAAAAAATCCCCAAGGGTTGGTATTCACTGAAAAACAGACTGAGAATGGGTAGGCTGGCTAAGGCTAGGATTAGGGCTTGTTTCCAACCACTGGCTAAGCGACGATCTTGGGCTAAAACCTGCAAGATAAAGGTAAAAAGGAGCGACAAAAGGGCGCCCATATCTTGAAAATACTGAGGGGTAAAGGCCGCCATCAGTAGAATCAGGCTCCAAAATTGTCGCATGCCCCGCAGGCCCAAGAGGGCAAGCTGTTGCTGCACGAGCGCACGTAAGACAGAAGGACTCCAGCCTGTTAGGCCAGCATAGGCAAAGGAAAAGAGCCATTGTAGCTGATTGAGGCTCTCCTTGGTTACGCCGAATCTAGCCAAGCAGCGGCGGTAAAGTTTCGTAAAAAAAGCAACCTGCATACCGGAAAGGGCAAAGAGATGGAAAATCCCCAGCTGACGGTAGACCTGGCCCCGCTCCGCAAAACTGGCCGGCAAGTAGCCTAGAAGCAAACCAGTCATGTAAGAAGCTAGTTCTGCGGGATAGGTCGCTTGGATCCAATGAATCCAGTTCGCCCGCCAAATCCTTAACTGGTCCACCGGATTCCAAGACTCCTGCCAGACTACACTCTCTAACCGCTTAATCTTCAGAGTGTGATAAATCCCTTGATTGGCTAGATAGGCCCGGTAATCAAAGCCACCAAAATTCTCCTGTGCCCGTGCTTGTCCCAGCTCACCTGTAATCCTGACAAGAGGCAGTCCTCCTCCTCTTTGCAAATAGGCTAGATCTTCTCCTTCCTGTAAACGGTAGCTAAAACGATAGAGATGGTCATCCCATTTGGCCAGACCTTTTAGGCTATCAGCTTCATACACCAAACTATCAGGGAGCAAGAACACCTGGGCGGGTGCCTCGACTTCTGCTGCCGCCTTTTGGTGAGCCAACTCCAGTCTCCCCTGCCAGCTTGCAAGTAAAACCAAAAGAAGCAAACCAGTCCCTAGCCAGACCTTTCGCCCCTGATTGCGATAAAGGCAGCAACAGACCAAGAGCCAGAGGGCTAGGAGCAGAGGATGACCAGTCCACCAGCTGTAATAAGATAAAGCTACCAGCAAAGCTAGGTGAGGCAGGGACAGCTGCTGGGATAGGTCTTGCAGAATCTGTTTGAAGGCCATCTGCCAACCCCTAATCAATCTGGACATGATCCTTGATTTTTTCCAAGGTTTTCTCACCAATGCCGGATACTTGTTTCAAATCGTCAATCGATTTGAAACCGCCATTTTGGTTGCGAAAGGCTAGGATATCTTCGGCCCGTTTCTTACCAATTCCGGGAATTTTTTGCAAGTCTTCAGCACTGGCCTGGTTGAGATTGATTTTGCCAGAATCAGCCGAGCTGGCAGTAAGGCCACCAACTGGTCCGACTGGTCCGGCCGAGGTAGCTGCTGGTATTTCTCCTTGATGAGGGACATAGACAATAGCCTCGTCTTTGAGCAGTTGTGCCAAATTAAGGCCATTGGGATCAGCCTCCGACGTTAGACCACCCGCCTTTTGAATGGCTGTCTGAGCACGTGCCGGACTTACTAATTCATAAACCCCCGGCTTCTGCACAGCGCCCTTGACATCCACCGTAATCTTCCCAGTCTCGGTCCCTACCTGCGCTGAGGCACTGCTGCTTTGTGTCGCCTTCGTCGTCGACAACAAGGGAGTGCTGGCTTGAGATTGGGCCTCCGGTGTCAGCTGTTTATAGATCAAAAAAGCCACCACTCCCAGGACCAGGAGCAGTGGCAAGGCATTTTGGCGAAGTAGTTCTTTCCAATTGTGCATGAGCATTCCTCCTACTTTTTTATTCGGAAAAAAAAGAAAAAAACTAATCCACATCAAGATTGGGTTGGTAGACAAAAGAGGCGATCCAGCTAAAGAGGACCGTCAAGAGGATCAGCACCACAACTAGCAGCAAGACCACAAGACGGATCGGCAGGAGCAACCAGGTTAAAAGGCTGCGTTTTTGCGGTTGAATCTCGGCTTCCAGTTGCTGAAAAGAGGCTTGGATTCGTTCAGCGACACGGTTGACGCCATCCGCATTCATCCGTTTGATGTCGCTAATGTCCAGACTATCCCCGATCCGAATGGTAACCGGCTCGCCCTTCAAGAGTCCCCCAATGCTTGTCGGACCTTGGTAAAAGGCCGGTACAATCGGTACCTTGGCTGTTTTGGCAATGACCGCGACACCACCCTTCAGCTCTGAAGAATGGCGAGATCCTGATGGGAAAAGCATGAGGGAAAAAGCACTTTTGCGCAGCATCCGGACAGGGTATTTGAGGACTTCTTGGCTGGGATTCTCCCGATCCACGGGGAAGGCGCCACACATCCGAATCCACCACCCCAGCACACGGTTGCGAAACAATTCCTGCTTGGCCATAATAATAAAACGCTTAGGCCGGGCTGCAAAGGCCAGATAGACGGGGTCCCAAAGCGTTTTGTGAGGAGCTACCAGCACATAGTTGCTCTCGGGATCGGGTAATTTGTCAAGATTTTCATAGCGCGTAGGTCCATTCACAGCCCATAACAAGAGGGCTACCAGACTTCGCAGATAGGCATAAAACATCATTTCTGCTCTCTAAAACGTAAACAACCATCCTAATGATTGAGAAAGAAAGAGAATTTCCTTTCTTAGGCTACCAGCACGAATCCTCTAATAGGAAAAGACTGGCACGAGTTCCCTAGGAACCTATCCGCCTTACGTTTGGCTTTCTGCGGATAGGTCACTTTCCTGATCATTTTATAGGATTCTAGGGAACCTTTTTTTGACATTATACCCCAAGCTTTTACAGCACGCAAATAGTATTTTTGTACCAAATCTGATAAGATAGGAGGTATGGATAAGAAAGAACAATTGATGGGACTAACGCAAGTCCAAGTTGACGAGCGCCGGGCGCGCAACCAAGTCAACCAATTTAATGCCGATGCTTCAACCAGCACCTGGGACATTATCAAGAGGAATGTTTTCACCCTCTTTAATGCTCTGAACTTTGCTATTGCCCTCGCCTTGATGGCCGTTCAAGCCTGGTCCAACCTGGTCTTCTTTGCAGTCATCTGCTTTAACGCCTTCTCAGGAATCGTCACAGAGTTACGGGCCAAGCACATGATCGATAAACTCAACCTGCTCAATAAAGAGCAAGTTCAAGTCTATCGTGATGGCCAACTCACCGCTATCGATTCAGAAGAATTAGTCCTGGATGATGTGATCCTACTGGCAGCAGGTGAGCAGGTCCCCAGTGATGCCCAGGTTCTCTCAGGCATGGCTGAAGCCAATGAAGCCATGCTGACAGGAGAAAGTGACCTCGTTCCGAAAAATATCGGTGACGAATTACTCTCTGGCTCCTTCCTAGCATCCGGCCAAGTTCATGCGCAGATCATTCGCGTCGGAGCTGACAACTATGCAGCCAAATTGATGACCGAAGCCAAGGTCGTCAAACCAATCAACTCCAAAATCTTAGCCGAGTTGAACAAGATCGCCAACTTCACCGGAAAAATCATTATTCCCTTTGGACTAATTCTCTTCTTGGAAGCCTTTGTCATGAAGATGCTTCCGCTAAAAGATTCAGTAGTCAATACCTCCACTGCCCTCTTGGGCATGTTGCCAAAAGGGATTGCTCTTTTAACCATCACCTCCCTCCTAACCGCTGTCATCAAGCTTGGAATGCGTAAGGTCTTGGTTCAGGAAATGTATTCCGTTGAAACCCTGGCGCGTGTGGACACCCTCTGTTTAGACAAAACCGGGACCATCACCGAAGGTAAAATGACCGTTGAAGACTTGGCAATCCTCTCCGAAGATCGCTCCCGCCAAGAAATTTTGGAGAACCTAGCCCACTACATGAGCCATTCGGAAGATAAAAATCCGACCTCACGGGCCATTCGCCAATTTGTTACGGAACCAGAAACTCCCGCTCAATTGGTCGCAACCATCCCCTTCTCTAGCGACCGCAAATGGGGAGCCATTCAGTTTGCCGATAAGGGAAGCTTTTACCTGGGTGCAACCGACTTCTTAATCAGCGGAACCAATGATTTTATCCAGGCTGCCCAAGAACGGGGTTCACGGGTCCTTGCCTTTGCCTGGAGCCCAGATGACCTCAACCTTGAACAGCCGGATCTACCGGACAACCTTGAGGCATTGACTGTTTTGGAAATCTCAGATCCTGTTCGTGAAGGAGCTGCCGAAACCCTCGAGTATCTCCGCTCCCAAAACGTTGATCTGAAGATTATTTCTGGAGACAACCCCGTTACTGTATCCAATGTGGCTGCCAAAGCCGGCTTCCACAACTATAGACAATACCTGGACTGTTCTAAGGTTACAGATGAAGAGTTAGAAGCAGCCGTAGCTCAAACAGCTATCTTTGGTCGCGTCTCCCCTCATCAGAAACGATTGATTATTCAGACCCTCAAGGCTGCTGGTCATACCACTGCCATGACCGGAGACGGAGTCAATGACATCCTCGCTCTCCGTGAGGCGGACTGTTCCATTGTTATGGCCGAAGGAGACCCAGCAACCCGGCAGATTGCCAACCTGGTCCTCCTCAACTCCGATTTTAACGATGTCCCTGAAATCCTCTTTGAAGGGCGTCGAGTGGTTAACAATATTGGGTTAATTGCTCCCATCTTCTTTATCAAAACCATCTACTCCTTTGTCTTAAGTTTGATCTGTATGGCAACCATCCTCTTCTTCCGGGCCGATTGGATTATGATTTTCCCATTCATCCCGATCCAGATTACCCTGGTTGACCAATTTGTCGAAGGCTTCCCACCATTTGTGTTAACCTTCGAGCGCAACATCAAGCCAGTTGAGCCTCATTTCCTCAAGAAATCTATGTTCCTGGCTCTACCTAACGCGGTCATGATTATTGTATCTGTCCTCTTTAGTCAAATTTATGGAAGCATTGTTGGTTGGTCCAGTATGGAGATTGCAACCCTATCCTACTATCTACTCGGAACCATTTCCTTCCTAGCCGTTATTCGAGCTTGCCTTCCGCTCAACCTCTGGCGTGTAGGTTTAATCATCTGGTCCGTTGGAGGCTTCTTCCTATCGGCTCATTTTCTCAAAGGACTCTTGCATATCGGTAGCCTAACAGCCAACACCTGGCCAGTCTACCTGGTTCTTGCGACAATCTTTACACTGATTTTCATCCTCTTCTCCAAACGCTACTATCCCAAAGATATGATGGCGACCAGCTAAGGAGAGCATCTAAAAAAAAGGGTTCTATAATAAGTTGTGTGGAAAGCTTGCTCTCCATGCAACTTTTTTTGTAATTCAGAGTGCAAAAAAAAGCAATTCCTAGTAAACTGATAAGTGAAAAAAAAACATCAGAATAGGAATTGCTTCATATGGACTATGTTACTCAAAAATTACTCGGAATTCAAGACCTAAACAT
>NZ_WSRS01000070.1 GCF_009767945.1 Streptococcus danieliae
TACACTCCTGAAATGAATCCAATCGAGCAGGTGTGGACTGAGATTCGTAAAAGAGGATTCAAAAACAAAGCCTTTAAAACACTTGAGGAAGTGATAGATAAACTACAAGAAGTGATTCAAAATTTGCATTGGTCTGATCTAAAATCTATTGTCCATAGAGAATGGCTTTTTTCAGATTTTGAATTTCAATGAGTATAAAAACTAAATTTCTGAAAATCTAAATGTTGATTTATCAAGGTTTGAGTGATTAAATTTGAAGAAAAACTGGGGTTTTTAGAGGTCCCCTTAATTGCAACTTGGTTAGTCGTTACTGTACCTTAGAAAACTTTTAGATAAATTGTGGTTTGCTAGATTTTTATACCAAAAGTGAAAAGTGATTAGAAAGGAAGACATCATGAGTGTGGGACAAGCAATTGAGATTCGGGGTATCCGGAAGAAGTTTGGAACATTTACTGCCTTAGATGATATTAGCTTTGTAATTGAGTCCGGTGAGATTTTTGGTTTTCTAGGACCTTCGGGTTCTGGGAAGACGACCATGATCAATATTTTGACGGGGCAGCTCTCATCGGATGGTGGTCAGGCTACTATTCTAGGAAAGAATTCTGGTGAGTTGTCAGCTGATGAGTTGGAACAAATCGGGCTAGTGGGAGATACAAGTGGTTTTTATGAAAAAATGACTCTTTATAAAAATCTCCTTTTTTACAGCAAGTTTCATGGGATTCCAACATCACGAGTTGACGAGTTATTACAAAAAGTTGGTCTATATGAAAGTAGAAATAAGGTTGCTGAAAAGCTATCAACAGGGATGAAGCAGCGGATGTTTTTGGTGCGAGCGCTAATCAATCAGCCGAAAGTTCTATTTTTGGACGAGCCGACTTCTGGTCTAGATCCTGCGACATCACGGACTATTCATGACTTGATTTTGGAGTTAAAAGCAGCGGGGACCACGATTTTTCTGACTACTCATGATATGCATGAGGCAACACTTTTGTGCGATCATCTGGCCTTACTCCATAAGGGGAGATTGGTTGAGGAAGGCAATCCTGCAGACTTGATTCAGAAGTACAATACGGATAAAAAAGTTACCCTTGACTATGAGGATGGCAGTCAGAAGGTGCTTGCTTTTACGGATTTGGCGACGGCTTTAGCAGATCTGTTGGAGGATCTTGTTTCGATCCATTCTTGCGAACCAACCCTGGAAGATATTTTCATTTCATTGACAGGAGGAGAGTTAAATGTTTAAGCGAATGTCGGCTTTATTGTGGTTACGTCTCCAAATCATTTTTTCCAATAAAAGTATCTTACTGCAAATTCTACTACCGTTTGCCTTCGTCTATTTTTATAAGGGGACCTCTAAAAACCCCAGTTTTTCTTCAAATTTAATCACTCAAACCTTGATAAATCAACATTTAGATTTTCAGAAATTTAGTTTTTAGAGGTGCCCATAAATACCTCTTGGAGACACAAGGTGGCGGTGGAGAGATGGAAGCTTTGGCTCTTTTAGCCATCTGTCTCCCCTTCTCTCTCGTGATGGCCGTGGGCAATCCGATTACGGTTATTTTGTCGGAAGAAAAAGAAAAGGGCAATCTACGAACCCTGCTCTTGAGTGGTGTGAGAGGCTATGAGTATCTTGCATCGACTTTGGTGATACCCTTCGTCTTGACTCTGATTATCATGGGAGCCGTTCCCCTAATTTTGGGAATTTCGATTGAAAATCTTGTTAATTATGGGGTGATTGTTTTCTTAACCTCTCTTGTCATTATTTTGACTTATCTTTTCTTAGGGTTAGTGACTAGGAGTCAGGTGGAAGCTCAGGTTATTAGTCTCCCTGTTATGCTTTTGGTAGCCTTTTTGCCAATGTTAGCCAATCTGGATAAGAGTTTGGGTACATTTGTTGATTACAGTTTTATGGGGCTATTCACAGACTATGTGACCAAATGGCAGGCCTTTTCTTGGCATGAGGCTCTAGAAAGTTTGCTGGCTCTAGCCGGTTGGCTTGTTCTTCTAATCATCTGCAACTTTTGGGTTCTGAGAAGAAGGGATCGGATGTAGTTTATTGGAAGTTGGGAGTGGGACAGAACTAAATTTGAAAAATTTAGTTCGTAGTCCCACCCCCGCAAGGATGATTAGGTCCTCTTCCGAGCTTGAAAAGCGAACGAAGAGGCCAATCAGCTACTGTGTCAAAGACATTTTATTAACTAAAGTCAATGAGGCTATACTTTTGTTCCAGCCTCAATTAGATTTAGAATAACGGAGGTCTAGTCATGAAAAATACTCAGCCGAATAATCAGGAATTAAAGCGAATTTTTCTACTCATTATTGTGTGTGTTTCATTAGCCTTTTCCATGATGGAGAGTCGTCCTGTAGTATCCATTATTTTTATGGGATTTATTTCACTACTGGCTCTAAAGGGTCTGGTCAGTTTAAAGGACAAATAAAGCTCCTTTGCCAAACCTTGTTCCTCATCAATAGGGGCAAGGTTTTTGCTTGTGCTTAGAGTTAGAGATGCTGAGAGGTGGGAGTAGCCCTTGAAAATTCACACCTTCTTTAAACTGTTTGATTTTTATGATCTTTATCTAAGTGGTTGACAGGAGGGCTGGGAAAGAATATAATTAGAATTGTTCTAAATAAAGATAGAGGAGTGGTGGCTATGGCAGTGTTTACGGTGGAGTCCTTGGGCTTTTCAGATAAAGGGCAGGCGATTTTGCAAGCGATTGATTTTTCGGTTCAAGAGGGAGAGCGGTTGACCTTGGTTGGACCCTCTGGGAGCGGGAAGAGTAGTATCTTGAAGCTTTTGGGAGGGTTGATTTCTCCGAGTCAGGGGCAGATTCTGTATCAGGGCAGTAATCTGGCTGACTTGGACATGCCGCTCTATCGTCAGGAGGTATCCTATTGCTTCCAGCAGCCGGTTTTGTTTGGCAAGACGGTCGAGGATAATTTGGCCTTCCCCTTCCAGGTGCGGCAGCTAGCCTTTGATCGCCAGCGGGCGGTCAAAGCTTTGCGGAGGGTCAACCTTTCTGAAGCTTTTTTAAATAAGAACATTACGGATTTGTCCGGTGGGGAAAAACAAAGGGTGGCTTTGATTCGAAACTTACTATTTGAGCCAAAGGTCTTACTGCTGGACGAAATAACAGTTGGGTTAGATGCGATGACCAAAGAGGTCGTGCATGGTCTGATTGGTGACTACCACGCATCTGGGAAAACGATCATTGAAGTGACCCACGACGCTGCAGAAATTGCGGCGGCCGAGAAAGTATTGCAAGTTGAGGGAGGAAGGTTAGTTCTATGACAAATGTATCGGTTGATAATCTATCGCTAGTCTTGATTTTTACCCTGGTTTTGGTAGCCATGGGGATTAGTCAGAAGGAAAAGCTGGGGCTGACCAAGGATATTGCCATGGCTGTGCTGCGGACAGTTGTGCAATTGATTCTGGTGGGCTATGTCCTCCAGTTTATCTTCCAGGTTTCCAATGTCTTTTTGAGCCTGGCTATGGTCTTGGTGATTCTCTACAATGCTAGTAGCCAGGCCAATAAGCGCAATCCCAATCCTAACAAGAAACAACTCCATCCCTTCTTGGCGCTCTTGGTCTCCACCGGTCTGACCTTGGGGATTCTGGTGGCTTCTGGGGCGATTCAATTTATCCCGTCGCAGGTAATTCCGATTTCGGGGATGTTGGCCAGCAATGCCATGGCAGCTGTTGGGCTGTCTTACCGGTCCATGCACCGTTTGTTTACAGATAACCGCCAGCAGGTGCTGGAAAAATTAAGTCTCGGGGCGTCTGTGAAACTGGCTTCCCAGGACATTTTACGAGAGAGCATCCGGACGGGGATGCAGCCAACCATTGATTCGGCGAAAACAGTTGGGCTGGTCAGTCTGCCTGGAATGATGTCAGGTCTAATCTTCGCGGGGGTCGATCCGGTCCATGCGATTCGCTACCAGATTATGGTGATGTTTATGTTACTGTCGGCCACTAGTCTCGCGGCAGTGATTGCCTCCTACTTTGCTTATCGGACCTACTTCACCAGCAAGGCCCAGTTGGATTTTGAATAGTTTCCTGTTGGTGACTTCGAGAAGCACCTTACTTCCGCGAACGATTTTGCATTCAAGCGAGGCGGCGAGACCCAGGCATAAGAAAAGCTTAGGCAAGGCCTGGCTAACGTCGGGTGAAGAAAAATAGAAAGACTGGATTCCTGGCATAAGGGATCCAGTCTTTCTTTTGGTCAGGAAACTGGCTGGAATGGCTTGGCTGTCCTGCTTTTTTCATGGTATAATGGGGTTAATTTATTGTTAAAGTGAGGCAGATGATGAGCTTTTATAATCATAAAGAAATTGAGCCCAAATGGCAGCAATTCTGGGCTGAAAATGAAACCTTTAAAACAGGAACAGATGCGGATAAACCCAAGTTTTATGCCTTGGATATGTTCCCGTATCCGTCTGGTGCTGGTTTACACGTTGGTCACCCAGAGGGCTATACAGCGACAGATATTTTGAGCCGCTACAAGCGGGCCCAGGGCTACAATGTCCTTCATCCGATGGGCTGGGATGCTTTCGGTCTTCCAGCGGAGCAGTATGCCATGGACACAGGGAATGACCCAGCGGAGTTTACGGCGGAGAATATCGCTAACTTTAAACGTCAGATCAATGCCCTTGGTTTTTCTTATGACTGGGATCGGGAAGTCAACACAACAGACCCTAACTACTACAAGTGGACCCAGTGGATCTTCACCAAGCTCTTTGAAAAAGGCTTGGCCTATGAGGCTGAAGTGCCGGTAAACTGGGTCGAAGAGCTGGGAACTGCGATTGCCAACGAGGAAGTGCTTCCGGATGGAACTTCTGAGCGGGGGGGCTATCCAGTAGTGCGCAAGCCGATGCGTCAGTGGATGTTGAAGATTACCGCTTATGCTGACCGTCTCTTGGAAGACTTGGAGGACCTGGATTGGCCAGAGTCTATCAAGGATATGCAGCGGAACTGGATTGGCAAGTCGTCTGGGGCGACGGTTCATTTCAAGATCAAGGGGCATGAGGAAGGCTTCTCTGTGTTCACAACGCGTGTGGACACCCTGTTTGGGGCTTCTTATGCAGTCTTGGCGCCAGAGCATCCGCTGGTGGATGTGATTACCAGTCCTGAGCAGGCTGAGGCGGTGGCAGATTACAAGCGTCAGGCCAGCCTCAAGTCAGATTTGGCGCGGACTGATTTGGCCAAGGAGAAGACGGGTGCCTTCACCGGTGCTTATGCCATCAATCCAGCCAACGGCAAGGAGATTCCAATCTGGATCGCGGATTATGTTTTGGCTAGCTACGGAACCGGTGCTGTGATGGCCGTTCCAGCCCATGATGCGCGTGACTGGGAATTTGCCCAGGTTTACGACCTACCGATCATCCCGGTGATTGAAGGTGGCGATGTGGAGCAGGCCGTTTATACCGAAGATGGTCCGCATATTCATTCGGAATTTTTGGATGGTTTAAATACAAAAGAAGCTAAGGCGAAGATGACGGCTTGGCTAGAAGAAAAGGGGATGGGGGAAGAAACCATCACCTACCGGCTTCGTGACTGGCTCTTTAGTCGCCAACGTTATTGGGGAGAACCAATCCCGATCATCCATTGGGAAGACGGTACTTCCACAGCAGTCCCAGAAGACCAACTTCCGCTTGTCTTACCAAAAACCACAGATATCAAACCATCCGGAACCGGCGAAAGCCCACTAGCCAACTTGACAGACTGGCTTGAAGTGACCCGCGAAGATGGTGTCAAAGGTCGCCGGGAAACCAATACCATGCCCCAGTGGGCTGGTTCCAGCTGGTATTACCTCCGCTACATTGATCCCCACAATACTGAGAAATTAGCCGACGAGGAGTTACTCAAGCTGTGGTTGCCAGTCGATATCTATATCGGGGGAGCTGAGCATGCCGTTTTACACCTGCTCTATGCCCGCTTCTGGCACAAGTTCCTTTATGACCTCGGCGTGGTCCCAACCAAGGAGCCTTTCCAAAAACTCTTCAACCAGGGTATGATCTTGGGAACCAGCTACCGCGATGGCCGAGGGGCTTTGGTCGCAAGCGACAAGGTCGAAAAACGAGATGGCACCTTCATCCATCGTGAGACAGGTGAGACATTGGAGCAAACACCGGCTAAAATGTCCAAATCGCTGAAAAATGTGGTCAATCCGGACGATGTTGTGGATCAATTCGGAGCGGATACCCTACGGGTCTACGAGATGTTTATGGGACCACTGGACGCTTCCATTGCCTGGAGTGAGGAAGGTCTGGAGGGCAGTCGGAAATTCTTGGACCGGGTTTACCGCCTCATCACCAGCAAGGAACTAAGCACTGACAATGACGGCCAGCTAGATAAGGTCTACCACGAAACCGTCAAGGCTGTAACCGAGCAGATTGAAGACTACAAATTCAACACCGCCATCGCCCAACTGATGATCTTTGTCAACGCCGCCAACAAGGCCGACAAACTCTACATCGACTATGCCAAAGGCTTTATCCAACTTCTAGCGCCATTTGCCCCACACTTGGCCGAAGAGCTTTGGCAAACCCTTACCGCCTCTGGCCAGTCCATTAGCTATGTGCCCTGGCCAAGCCATGACGAGGCTTTCCTCGTCGAAGACGAAGTCGAAATTGTTGTCCAAGTTAAAGGTAAGGTCCGTGCCAAACTTATGGTTCCTAAAGACCTCTCCAAAGAGGACCTCCAAGCAACAGTCCTGGCTCATGAAAAAGTTCAGGCCGAAATTGCCGATAAAGAGATCCTCAAAGTTATTGCCGTACCGAATAAATTGGTCAATATTGTTGTGAAATAAGGAAAAATCCTCCGAAAATAAAATCGGAGGATTTTTTTGAGTCCACTCTACTTGAATTCCTGTCTTTGGAAAAGTCGATAGAGGAGGTAGAGGAGAATGAAGGTGTAGACCGTTAGCATGAGGAAAAAGTCTGGGCTCAGAAGATGGTCGACCTGAGAGGCTAGGAAAAGTGTCATCCAGCTAGGGAGTTCCAAGTGGAGAACTTGGTTTACGACCAAGCGGAAGAGACTGTCCCAAAAGATACTGAGGATAACAAAGGTTAGGCCAGCTTGCCCGGGTTTGGGAAAGAGCAGGTAGAGGCTGATAAAGAAGAGACTGATACAACCATAGATGGCTAGCTGTTGTCCCATAATCACCAAAAGAGCACCTATACCTAAAGCTCCACCGAGACTAGTTCGAAAAAGAGCGAAGAAAAGATAAGCTAAGACTAGGAGAAGACTGTTGGTAATGAGAATTGCGAGAACCTTATAGACTAACAGTTTCAAGCGATTACCGAGCTGGATAATTGGATAGTTGATTGTTCGTTGCTGTAGGTCATCTCCGAGAAAGAAATTGCCAGCGGCTAGAAAGAAGAGCGGGAAGAGTTGTCCCATCATTTGGACGAAGGAGATACTAGAGTCTGCTTCAGGTTCCCCTTTAAGAAAAGCTGTAGTTAGAAAGCAGAGGGCTGCGAGAATAGCTAGAGGGAGTAAAAAGCGTTTTTCTCGGCGAATACGATAGAGATCTGCCTTAAGATAGTTGAGCATGTGGAGTTCCTCCATGAATGAGTGTTAGGTAGTAGTCTTCTAATGAATGGCGTTGATGGAAGGCTGCTTCAATGACTAAACCGTCTGCTAAAATTTCTTGTAAGAGAGGCATGAGTGGGGTTGCTTCAGGTAAGAAAAAGCGTGTTCCTTCTTGGTGGAAAGATAGCTCTAATCTGTTTAATAGAGCAGCGACTTCTTGGATTTGTTGAGACTCTAAGCAAAGAGATCCTGCAACCTGGGCTTCCAGCTCTTCCTTCGTAATTTGCCGTACCAATTTTCCTTGGTGCATAATCAGATAGCGATCAACGACCATTTCCAATTCGGACAAGATGTGGCTGGAGATGAGGATGGTCATCCCTGCCTGTTCACGAAGATTATGGATAATACTGCGCATTTCTCGAATACCAGCCGGATCGAGCCCATTAATCGGCTCATCCAAAATTAGAAAATCAGGCTGGTGGAGAATCGACAGACCAATAGCCAGACGTTGGCGCATCCCTAGGGAAAAATCTTTACTCTTCTTACGCGAATCCACTTGGTCTAATCCAACTAAGGCTAAGACCGTTGCAATTCTCTTTTCTAAGTTGGAAATGCCTAACTGGAGTCCCAGATAGCGGAGATTGTCCTGGGCACTTAGATGAAGTTGGAGAGCAGGGGATTCGATCAGAGCACCAGTTTTTAAACCTGGTTGTACCTGAATCTCTCCTTGATCCGGTCGGATGAGTCCGGTGAGCAAACGAAGCAAGGTGGTTTTTCCAGCTCCATTTTCCCCAACCAAGCCACAAATCTCCCCTTTTTGTAAGTTAAAGGAAACTTGGTCAACGGCTATATGCTCCTTGTAAGATTTATGAATATTATGGACTTTAAAAAAATCAGACATGAGGGGTCCTTTCTTTTGGTTTGATGATGTGTAAAAATAGGATTACCAAGCAATTATATCATTGCTCAAAAGAAATTAAAAGAGGGAATGTTTACCACTCAATGATTTGTTCGATACCTGTTGAGTCGACAGGAGATCTGGTGATTTCATATTGGAATAAGGATTTAGCTATGCTAATTATTGCTAAAATACATATTAGCGCTAATAAGTTTAGAATTTTTTTCATAATTTACCTCGTGAAATATTTTTACTCTATATGTATATGATATACTTTTATAACCCGAATTATTCATAGATAACTAAAAAAACTTCCAGAATCCCTGATAGATCAAGGTTTCTAGAAATTTTTGATTTTCACCCATTGGGTGAGACATATGACTGGACAAAAAAAGGGTTCCCCTTTATGATATAAGCATCAACAAAATCACAATCAGAAAGGAAACCCATATGTTTAGTCTAACAAATAACAGTTCTAAAAACAACACTTTTTCTTTCGA
>NZ_WSRS01000071.1 GCF_009767945.1 Streptococcus danieliae
TGAAAACAATATGATCCTGTGGTAAGACTGAAGCAATTTCTAGTGGTAAGGTGGTTTGATTTGTGTTATAGTGAATGTACATGGGATAGCCTTTCTCAGTATTTTGTCCTAATTATATTGTATCAAGACTATCTCCATAAGGCAAAAAGCAACGGCTTTAAAACCGTTGCTTTTTGCGTTAGTCAGAGGGGTTTTTGTCCCAGCCTCTTTGTAGGTTTCAGGCAGGGTGAGGATCATCGCGAGGTAGATCACTGGGACTGCCAGATAGAAGAGGGCTGATGGCCAGAAACCGAAGTTCCCGTAAATCCAGCTCCAGAAGTAATTCAAGACGGTGTAGAGACCGTAGGTAACACCCCAGATGATTCCGAACATGAGGGTTGCTTTTTGTGGATTCATGTTTGGAAGTTCATGTGGAATATTGAGGTAGACTGCGTATTGGTAGAAAATGAGGAAACCGCAGGCGAAGAAGAAGAGGTAGCCGAGGAAGGCCATCTTGAGAATGGCAATGCTGGCAATTCCGGCAGTCATGGTGGCGATAGCCATAATCCCTAAGCGAACGAGGTAAGGGCGACGTTCCCGGTTAACCGGGCTCTTGAGGCGAACCAGCGTTCCTGTGATTCCTCCTCCAGAAACCGCACAGATCATGTAACCTGCAACAAAGATGTCTGGGAATTCCTTAGCCAACTGGCCTGGGATGGAGTTTAGCGACATTACATAAAGAATTAGGAAGGCTGCAAAACCAACCGCAAAGCGCCATACGAAAGAATCCTTGAGGGCTTGTCCATAAGAGTAAGTAGGAGCTTGTCCTGCCTGTCCACCGCCGGTTTCAAAGTTTTCGGCTTTAAAGAGCCAAACGAGGAAGCAGATGATGGCCATGAGGGCAATACCGCTGAGGGTCAAACGCCAGTCCATGCGGAGTGTATCTGCCCAGAAAACGAAGGCAATCGCGATCACGAAGGCTCCAATATTGTAGCTGGCGGTGATGAGAGATGAGTAGAAAATTTTATTTTCTTGGGAGACAAAGCGAACAACGATTGGGTTCATGTAAACCATGATCATGGAGCCTCCCAAGGCCATAATCATCCGAGCGACGATGTAAAGAGGATAGCTTGGCATCCAAACGGCTACGAGAGCGAAACAGAGTAAGCCGATAGCGATAATAGCAGCCCGCTTGATGCCGAATTTAACCAGCACGGCAGCTGCTAAGAAGTTGGCGATAACCCGCGCAACGGTGATGGTGTAGTTGACCATTTCAGAAATCGTAGGGTCAACCCCTTTATCTCCGAAGAAGGTACTGACAATTTGAGGGCCAAGTGTGGATCCTCCGACCCAGCTGGCGGCAAATGTAATGTAGGCGAGCAAGAGGGTATAGAACATCAGAATACCCGTCTTATTGGAAATGGATTTGTTTTCCATAGGAACCTCCCTTTTAAATGATAACGCTTACAAATATAAATATAGCACCTTGGAGAGCGATAGTCAAAGAACTTGACTCGAAAAAAACAAGAAGAGCATGGAGATTTTTGGAAGAGCCTATTCCTATCTTGCCTTTTTGGAGAATAAGGGTTATAATAAGGGTGTTGAAAGAGATTGCAAAAACACAAGTTACTCTTTTCACAATAAATTTTTTGATTTTCATAAGGAGGAAATCACGAATGGTAGTTAAAGTTGGTATCAACGGTTTCGGACGTATCGGACGCCTTGCCTTCCGTCGTATTCAAGAAGTTGAAGGTGTTGAAGTAGTACGCATCAACGATCTTACTGATCCAGTAATGCTTGCTCACTTGTTGAAATACGATACAACTCAAGGTCGCTTCAACGGTACTGTTGAAGTTAAAGACGGTGGATTCGAAGTGAACGGTAAGTTCGTTAAAGTATCTGCTGAGCGTGACCCAGAGCAAATCGACTGGGCTAACGATGGCGTTGAAATCGTTCTTGAAGCAACTGGCTTCTTTGCAAGCAAAGAAGCTGCTGAAAAACACCTTGTTGGTGGCGCTAAGAAAGTTGTTATCACTGCCCCAGGTGGAAATGACGTGAAAACTGTTGTATTCAACACAAACCACGACATCCTTGACGGAAGTGAAACAGTTATCTCAGGTGCTTCATGTACTACAAACTGCTTGGCTCCAATGGCTAAAGCACTTCACGACAGCTTCGGCGTGAAACAAGGTTTGATGACTACAATCCACGGTTACACTGGTGACCAAATGGTTCTTGACGGACCACACCGTGGTGGTGACCTTCGTCGTGCTCGCGCAGCTGCAGCTAACATCGTTCCTAACTCAACTGGTGCGGCTAAAGCTATCGGTCTTGTTATCCCTGAATTGAACGGTAAACTTGACGGTGCTGCACAACGTGTTCCAATTCCAACAGGTTCTGTAACTGAATTGGTAGCTGTTCTTAATAAGAACGTTACTGCTGATGAAGTGAACGCAGCAATGAAAGCAGCTTCAAACGAGTCATACGGATACACTGAAGATCAAATCGTTTCTTCAGACATCATCGGTATGTCATACGGTTCATTGTTTGATGCAACTCAAACTAAAGTTCTTGACGTTGATGGAGAACAATTGGTGAAAGTTGTTTCATGGTATGACAACGAAATGTCTTACACAGCTCAATTGGTACGTACTCTTGAGTACTTTGCAAAACTTGCAAAATAATCATTGAGCGAAAGCCTGCCTTTGGCAGGCTTTTTTTGCGCTTAAAATCTCGATAAGTTTTTTGTTTTCTTTCTCACAATAAGCCTACTTGTGATATAATAGGAACGTATAAAAAATAAAGAGGGGTTTTTGTATCATGGCAAAAATGACTGTAAAAGACGTTGACTTGAAGGGCAAAAAAGTCCTTATTCGTGTGGACTTTAACGTTCCTTTGAAAGATGGCGTTATTACAAATGACAACCGGATTACTGCTGCTCTTCTAACAATCAAGTATGTTCTTGAGCAAGGTGGACGCGCAATCTTGTTCTCTCACCTTGGTCGTGTGAAAGAAGAAGCGGATAAAGAAGGTAAATCATTGGCTCCAGTAGCAGCTGCTCTTGCTGAAAAACTAGGTCAAAACGTTGTTTTCATTCCAGGTGCAACTCGTGGTGCTGAATTGGAAGCAGCGATTAACGGCTTGGAAGACGGTCAAGTCCTTCTTGTTGAAAACACTCGTTTTGAAGATGTGGACGGTAAGAAAGAATCTAAAAACGATGCAGAGCTTGGTCAATACTGGGCATCTCTTGGAGATGGTATCTTCGTAAACGATGCCTTCGGTACAGCACACCGTGCTCACGCATCAAACGTTGGAATCTCAGCCAATGTGGAGCAAGCAGTAGCTGGTTTCCTTTTGGAAAACGAAATTGCTTACATCCAAGAAGCAGTTGACAACCCAGTTCGCCCATTTGTAGCGATTCTTGGTGGTTCAAAAGTTTCTGACAAGATTGGTGTTATCGAAAACTTGCTTGAAAAAGCAGATAAAGTCTTGATTGGTGGAGGAATGACCTATACCTTCTTCAAAGCTCAAGGCCTTGAAATCGGAAACTCTCTTGTTGAAGAAGATAAATTGGATGTAGCGAAAGCTCTTCTTGAAAAAGCTAATGGTAAATTGATCTTGCCAGTGGACTCTAAAGAAGCAAATGCTTTTGCAGACTATACTGAAGTTCGTGATACAGAAGGTGAAGCTGTTTCTGAGGGCTTCCTTGGTTTGGATATCGGTCCAAAATCAATCGCGAAGTTTGATGAAGCTCTTACTGGTGCTAAAACCGTTGTTTGGAACGGACCAATGGGTGTCTTTGAGAACCCAGACTTCCAAGCTGGTACTATCGGTGTGATGGATGCCATTGTGAAACAACCAGGAGTGAAATCAATCATCGGTGGTGGTGATTCTGCAGCTGCAGCGATCAACCTTGGTCGTGCAGATAAATTCTCATGGATTTCAACTGGTGGTGGTGCTTCTATGGAATTGCTTGAAGGAAAAGTACTTCCAGGTTTGGCTGCCTTGACAGAAAAATAAACACTTTAGAAAAGGTTGGGGTGGACGGCAGTCCCCCCTCTTTTTGGTGTGGTGAGTTTTATGAAGATCCTTCGTTATTTTAAGCGCTATCGTTTTAATCCTCAGAAATTCCGTTTGGGTATGCGAACCTTCAAGACCGGTTTAGCTGTTTTTCTGGTGCTGCTCCTCTTTTATGTCTTTGGTTGGGATGGGATGCAGATTGCTGCTTTAACGGCTATCTTTACCTTACGGGAGGATTTTGATCAGAGTGTCCACTTTGGCATGTCGCGGATTATTGCCAATAGTATTGGTGGCTTCTATGCTCTTCTTTATTTTATATTGGAGCGGGCCTTTCCAGGCAATCCCTGGGTTTTGCTTTTGGCGGTTCCGATTGGTGTCATGTTAACCATCATGACCTGTGTGGCCACGAATACGGGGGGAGCAATTATCGGTGGTTCGGCGGCCTTTCTGATTATTAGTTTGTCCATTCCCTATGGTGAATCGATGCTTTATGTTTTTACCCGTGTTCTTGAGACTTTTTTTGGCGTTTTTATCGCAATTTTAGTGAATTACGACCTCGATCGGATGAAGGAAATATTCCTCAAAAAATAGTGTCAGAAAAACTGACATGATAACTTGACAGATGGTTTTGCCAGCTTTATAATGGATTACAGAAAGGTTCCAAAAGATGAAAGAAAAAGAATTGCGTCGCCATTTGGCTGTTTTTCCCATGTCCAGTGTTCGGAAGTTGACGGATCTCTCGGATCGCCAAATTCGTTACTACGAAGAGCACGGTTTGGTGAAACCAGAGCGAAATGAAGGAAACCGCCGTTATTTTTCCTTAAATGATATGGATCGTTTATTGGAAATTAAAGATTTATTGGCGGAAGGTTATTCGATTGCGGACATCAAAAAACGCTTTTATCAAAGGGAACAAAAATCACGTCAAAAGATGAGCGATAAGGCTGTTCGCAGAGCCCTACACAGGGATATTGTGCGAGAAGGTCCCTTCGCTTCAGGAGGCAGTGGTTTTAGTTCTCTGGGGCCTAACCATTTTTAAAAAGGAGTTCCCTATGTCTGTTACCGCAGAACAAATTCGTCGAGAAGTTAAAGAAAAAAATGTTACCTTTATCCGCCTTATGTTTACGGATATTTTAGGCACCATGAAGAATGTAGAGATTCCTGCCACGGATGAACAGTTGGAAAAGGTTCTGAGCAATAAGGCTATGTTTGATGGCTCTTCGATTGAAGGGTTTGTGCGGATCAATGAGTCTGATATGTACCTTTATCCGGATTTGGATACCTGGATTGTCTTCCCTTGGGGAGATGAGAACGGTAGTGTTGGAGGTTTGATTTGTGATGTCTACACAACAGAAGGAGAACCCTTTGCAGGAGACCCACGTTCCAATCTCAAAAAATCGCTCAAACATATGCAGGAAGCAGGTTTTTCTTCCTTTAACCTAGGTCCTGAACCAGAGTTCTTCCTCTTCAAGATGGATGATCAGGGTAAACCAACCCTGGAAGTAAATGACAAGGGGGGCTACTTTGATTTGGCTCCAACAGACTTGGCGGACAATACCCGCCGGGAAATCGTGAATGTCTTGACTAAGATGGGCTTTGAAGTGGAGGCTAGTCACCATGAAGTAGCTGTTGGCCAGCATGAGATTGACTTCAAGTATGATGATGTGCTCAAGGCCTGCGATAAAATTCAGCTCTTTAAGCTGGTTGTTAAGACCATTGCTCGGAAGCATGGTATGTATGCGACCTTTATGGCCAAGCCTAAACACGGCATTGCTGGTTCAGGGATGCACTGCAATATGTCCCTCTTTGGTCCAGATGGGCAAAATGCTTTCTTTGACCCAGAAGATCCAAACGGTATGCAGTTGTCCGAAGTGGCCTATTATTTCTTGGGTGGCCTTCTGAAACACGCTTACCATTACACGGCTGTTATGAACCCAACCGTTAACTCTTACAAGCGACTTGTTCCTGGTTACGAGGCCCCTGTTTATATTGCCTGGGCTGGACGAAATCGTTCTCCACTGGTTCGTGTGCCGGCTAGTCGTGGGATGGGGACACGTTTGGAACTGCGGTCGGTGGATCCAATGGCCAATCCTTATATCGCTATGGCGGTGCTCTTGGAGGTTGGTTTGGATGGAATTGCCAACCGCATTGAGGCACCAGAACCAATTGAATCCAATATCTACACCATGTCGCCAGAAGAGCGTCAGGAGGCAGGAATTACCGATCTTCCATCGACCCTCCACAATGCGCTCAAGGCCTTGACAGAGGATGAGGTTGTGAAAGAAGCGATGGGCGAGCACATCTACTCCAATTTCCTTGAAGCCAAACGGATTGAATGGGCCAGCTATGCGACTTATGTTTCCCAATGGGAAATTGATAACTATTTGGAAATGTATTAATTCTGCTTTCGTCTGCAAATCGAAAGTCTATAAAAGCATCAGGTCTAGTCAACTGGCTAGGCCTTTTCTGCGTTTGCTAGTTGAAATTCCGTGGGTTTTTGATTTTGCCGGTCATTCGGTATAAAATAAAGAGAGATATAGTCCTAGTCTGTTAGTATAGAGCAGCGAGCTCTAGGTGACCTAAAACTTTCTGATGAAACTTTCGAAGAAAATTCCAATAGGTAGGGCAAGACGGGCTAAGGCAGCAATATAGGATAAACAAAAAGAGTATAGAAAGGTGTAAGGGATGAAAAATCGTTGGTCATCGGAGGAGCTTTTGGGGCGAGTTGAGGCAGATTTACTGTTTGAGAAGCAGCACTGGTTACTCTTGGTTTGTGCGGTTCTGGTAGGCTGTATTGGTCTGAACTTGAACGTTATTCCTATGATTTTGGGAGCCAAATTATTATCGCCCTTGATGCCGGCTATTGTCGGGCTGGCTTTTGGAGCTTCGTTTTTAGATTTTTCCTTGGTCAAACGGTCACTGAGGATTTTGCTTTTGCAGATTGTAGCAGCTTTGCTGTTGGCCACTCTTTATTTTTGGTGGACGCCCCTGCAAGCAGCTGGGGTAGAGTTACAGGGGCAGACGAGTTCAACGCTTTGGAATGTCTTGATTGCTTTTATCGGAGGATTGGTCGGAGCTGTTGGCTTGCGTCGTAAGGAAGTCCATCATCTAGCTGCGGGGGTGGCATTGGCTACCTCCCTAGTTCCGCCTCTTTGTGCAGCGGGTTATGGGATTGCTCATGCGGATATGACTTTTGTCCTAGGGGCGCTCTACTTGTTTGCAATCAATGTTTTTTTCATCTTGCTGGCTCATTACTTGGTTTCCTATTTAGTAGGAGATGCCGAGAGGAAGAGTCTTAATGAGGTGCTGGTGGCTACGCTGCTCCTGAGTGTGAGTCTTTTGTTAACCTTTCCAGCCAAGACGGCAGCGGATAAACTAGTTTTTGAGGAGCAGTTGCGGGTTTTTGTGGCGCAGGAATTTTCCCAATATGCGATTGTCAGTCAGACCTATGATGCACAAAAGCAGGAGTTGCGACTCAGGATCGCCGGGCGAGAGCTAAGTTCTTTTGAATTGCTGGCTATAGAAGGTCACAAAGATGATTATGGGCTGGAGCGGGTTCAGTTAGTGGTGGAGCAGATGCTCACTACTGTAGCAGTTAAGGAGGATGAGTCATGAAGGTTCGAAAAATTGGGATTATCAGTCTCTCGAGTGGAATGCTCGGGGAGGCCTTTGTAGCGCATGAGCGAGAGCTTGGTTTACGACGATTGCAAGAGTTGGGGCTGGAGGTTGTTTACTTGCCTAATGCGCTCAAGGGATTAGATTATTTAGACCAACATCCGGAAGCGCGTGCCGAGGATCTGCTAGCTGCCTTTTCCGACCCGTCTCTGGATCTGATTCTCTGTGCCATTGGCGGTTTGGACAGCTACCGCCTGCTGCCCGCCCTGTTTGCGGAGCAGCAGCTCGAGCAGGCGTTGACGTCTAAGATCTTCCTAGGCTTTTCGGATACCACCATCAATCACCTGATGCTGCAGAAGCTGGGCCTGCCCAGCTTCTATGGCCAGGCCTTTCTTCCAGATATTTGCGAATTAGCTCCAGAAATGCTTCCTTACACCCGTTCCTATTTTGAAACTTTGGTGCAAACGGGAAAAATTGAGGAGATCCGCCCAAGTTCACTTTGGTATCAAGAAAGGACTGATTTCAGCTTCGCTGGTTTGGGGCAATCCATGCCCTCCTATCCCAATCAAGGTTTCCTCCACTTGCAGGGACCAGCCACCTTTAAGGGTCCGATTCTGGGCGGCTGCCTCGAATCTCTGTATGAAATCTTAGCAGGAGATCGGTTTCCAGATCAAGCCCAGCTCTGCCAAGACTACCAACTTTTTCCTAGCCTGGAGGATTGGTCGGGGAAAATCCTCCTTCTTGAAACCAGCGAGGAAAAGGCCAATCCAGCAAAATTTGCTCGGATGCTTAGCCGCCTGAAGGACTACGGTCTGTTTGAAGTCGTTAGTGGCCTACTTTTTGGGAAACCCCAGGACCAGGCCTACATGGAGGACTACCATCGAATCCTAGTAGAGGTGCTTGACCAGCCAGACCTCCCAATCCTAGCCAATATCAATGTCGGTCATGCCACTCCTCGTTGCATTGTCCCCTTGGGTATTCCCGCCCAGGTCGATGCTGAGGAACAGGTGATTCGTTTTGACTATACTTAAAAAGAGGCTCTTTGTCAAGTTGTGTGGAATCCCTGAAAACTGACAGTTTTAGGCTTTTATTATTTAGCTTTTTAATAAGGGTGTTGAGATGGTTTTAACGTCAATCCGAATCCGGCTTCTTTCGAATTTCTATGAGATGCTTTCCCTGTGGTGGGGG